>CANGUK010000052.1 GCA_947457095.1 Cyclobacteriaceae bacterium | reverse complement strand
GTCCTCATCGTAAATAAATGCACCATCTGCTTTATTGATAAAGATGGGTTCACCACCTACCGCACGGAATGCACGCACAGGAGAATTTACTCCTCCAGGGATAAAATTTTTAGCATGGGCAAAAAGCCTTTTGCTTTCAGAAATTTGCATGAGTTAATTTAATGGGATCAGTTCTCCAGATTCAAGTTTAAAAACAGGAGAATAGCTGTTGTTGTTCACTTTTTGAAAATTAAATCCCCAAGAAAGACGACCAGACTGGTACCCATTCCGATCTAAACTAGGGCGGAGGTCAAAGTCATTCGCAAATTCGGCATTGGAATGGATCCAATGCACCAATTCAGCACCCAAAAGAGCATTGGTAGATGGAAATTGCAAGTGCTTTTCGTAAAATAAATCTCGGAAGGTGTCCATCTCCTCGGATTGGTACTTCGGGGTGTTGTTGGAGATAAAATAAAAATTAGCATACTCCAGCATCTCGTAATTCGAGAAATTAAATCCTAACCAAGAATCCATAACGAGTAAGGGAACTTTCGTAGAGATACTTTCCATCAAGGAAAAAACAGGCTGAGCAAGCGCTGGATCATCGGATAATAAAATAACCTGATCCACAGCAGGTCGATTTCCTCTACGTACTCCTAAGCCTTGCAAAAAGGTAGTTGCGGATTTGGAATCTACTTTTTGAACTTTGGCTAAGCTAAATCCTTCTCTTTCCAATTGGCTTTTAAGAAGTAACCCCAACTGCTCGTCTCGTGAACTACCGCTGTAACCAATGGCGACTGTTTTACCCCAGGCTTGGGATTTTAAGGACTCCACTACCCCGGCGGCTAAGGAATTCAAGGAAGGCCTAAACAAATAGCTAAATTGGTTTCCCTCAAAACGATCCCCAAGGTTCGAAAGTGGGTGAACAAATGGAATTTTTTGTGCCTCAGCGAAAGCGCTGATCAATTCACTTTCCTCAGGATAAATTGGACCCACGATTACGTCTGCAGCAAGGACAGTCGGATCTTTAACAAGCGCATTGAGGTAATTGAGATCCCGTTTGGAATCAAAGGTATGTAACTGGATAGCTACCCCTTTGGATCTAAGTGAAGCTACTTCCAGGGCGATACCTTGGTAAAGCTCAAGCAAAAAATTATTCGCCTCCAAAGCGGAAATAGACTGTTCGGAACTGCTAGTAAATGGAAGTATAACCGCCACATCCAGCACCTTGTCCTTTAGCGCCGGTTGTGTTCCAGACTGAATGAGCTGGTTAAGGATACCACGTTCAGAAGCAGACATAATGGACTTTTGTTGCAGCACATAAGCCAATGCAGCGGTAAATCCCTGATTCTCCTTAAACTCACTCAAGTGAGTGATCAAAAAATCTGGTGAGGTAGTTTGTAAATACTCAAAAGATGCACGGTACCCTTTGCTCAACAAGGGTTCGCGAGTAAGTTCTTTTATTGCTTGAAGACCCGCTACCAGTTGATTGTTTTGGAAATAGGCCAAGGCGAGTAAGTAAGTCACCTCTTCGGATTTGCTCCAAGCCTTGCCCTTCAAAGCCATCAACAGTTCGATGGCCTGAGGAGCTTGTTCAAGTTGAAGTGCAGCTTCTGCGCTGCAAAAGGCAGCATAATACGAAAGCACTCCATAGCTAGCCTCATCAAGAAAGGGTGCAAACCCATCTTTTGCAAGTGCGTATTGTTTGGCATCCAAATCTGATTTTGCCTTAAGGTAGGCGGCAGGTGACTGCTGAGCGACTGCGAATGCCGCACAAAAAATGAAGGAAAGAACAAGTAGAACTTTTCGCATGAGTGCTGTTTGAGAGTTCGCAGATGATTCCATCAAAAATAAGTCATTTTTTTTAATCTGAAATGAGGGGATTCCACCACACCTAATCAATATCGAGCTGCAAGCAGCAGTTGCAATTCCTTGTGGTTAAGTCCAAATTTCTTAGCCAAAAAGGCATTGGTCAAACTACCGCGGTAGGTGTATACTCCTTTGAGAAACCACTTGTAGGTAAATATCATTTCCTCAGCGCCTCCGAGGTCGTTCATGTGCAAGAGAATAGGGGTGAAAATATTGCTCAGGGAATAGGAGGCTGTTCGTGCCACTCGAGAGGCGATATTGGGGACGCAATAATGAATCACCTCATGCGTACGGTAAACCGGGTTTTCATGTGTGGTCATGCGTGCAGTTTCGATACAGCCACCTTGATCGATTCCTACGTCAATGATTACACTTCCAGGAATCATCTTCTGAACCATTTCCTCTGTGACCACAATTTTATTTCTTCCTTTTTCCGCACGCAACGCACCGATTACCACATCTGCTTCTGCAAGAGCTTGGGATAGGCTGGCATTGTCTATAGTTGAGGTGGCGATCTGCTGACCAAGCAACTGTTTGATTCGTCGTAACTTGTACAGGTGATTGTCAAAAACCTTGATGTTTGCACCCAGACCAAGGGCTGTTCGGGCCGCATATTCAGCTACAGTTCCAGCACCAATAATCACAACTTGGGTAGGTGGAACACCCGTAATTCCTCCCAAAATCAATCCTTTGCCTTCGTTCACACTAGACAGGTATTCAGAAGCAATTTGCATTACCGTACTTCCGGCAATTTCTGACATTGCCCGAACTACTGGCATTCCTCCTACCTTATCTTCTAGGTATTCAAAAGCAAGCGCAGTAATCTTTTTTGCATTGAGCGCTTGAATGTAGCTGGACTCCTGCTTTTCGAGTTGCAGGGCTGAAATCAAACAAGCACCAGGGCTCATATCCGCAATTTCATCTTCCCTTGGCGCATTCACTTTTACCACCACATCGGCAGCAAAGACCTCCTTGGAAGAGTAGGCTATTTTTGCTCCTGCATCAGAAAACTGCTGGTCTGAAAACTTTGCACGTTCACCAGCTTGAGTTTCTACAAGAACCTCAATCCCATTTTGACTCAAAATACGAATTGCCTCAGGACTAAGGACCACCCGCTTCTCTTCGGTCGAAGTTTCTTTGGGCATTCCTAATGTAATGGGCTTTCCTCCTTTTTTAAGTAGGGCGGGAGATTCTTTCGGGATCAATCCCACAGCGGCAATTCCAGACAATTCAGTGGCCATCTTGGTGGTGGTGGAGGGTTAATAATCTTCCAATTTCGGATTCTAAAGCAAATTCAATGAGAAAAAATCGCTCCGGTAAAAAGGCGGCAATGTTTTCAGCCCATTCGAGCCAACAATAGTTTCCACTATAAAAATACTCTTCTATTCCAATATCCAACGCTTCCATCGGATCTTCTAGCCGATAAAAGTCAAAGTGAAAGATAAGTTCTTTGGAGGGCGTTTGGTATTCATTTACAATACCAAAGCTAGGGCTACTGACCTGATCATCCACCTTCAAGGCTTTTGCAAGAGCTTTGATCAAGGTAGTCTTGCCAGCCCCCATCTGACCTTTGAAAACCCACACTTTTTCCTCGCCTGCTTCTTGAAGTAGCCGTTGGGCCACTTCTTCTAGTTGATTCAATGTGTAGGAAAAAGAGTGCAAAAGGATCAGGATTTGGAACGCAAATGTACGATAGGAATGATCATTTCCTCAAGTGAAATGCCCCCATGCTGAAAAGTATCCTTGTAATGGCTCACGTAGTAATTGTAATTGTTGGGGTAAGCAAAAAAATAATCTTCCACAGCAAACACATAAGTAGAAGACACATTCAAGCGGGGCAATTTTGCCTCCTCAGGTCGCCTTACTTCAAAAACTTTTCCTGACTCAAAATTCAAGTTTTTTCCCTGTTTGTAGCGCAGATTGGTAGTGATGTTTTTGTCCCCAATGATCTTGTAGGGCCTATTTACCCTTTTTGTTCCATGATCAGTGGTTAAAATCACTTCCCCACCCACCTGCTGGATCTTTTTCATGAGTTCAAACAAGGAAGAATGTTCAAACCAACTGCGGGTCAGCGAGCGATATGCAGACTCGTCCGGAGCCAATTCCCGGATCATTTTCATGTCAGTTCGTGCATGGGAAATCATATCCACAAAATTGTAAACCAAGACATTGAACTCGTTTTGGAGGAGGGTATGGAATTGATCCAAGACCGCTTTTCCTTCCTGCATCTGCAAAATTTTGTGGTAGGAGAATTTTAGCGGAAGTCTATTTTTTTCGAGGTTTATCTTGAGCCATTCCTCCTCATGTTGATTTTTTCCTTCCTCCGAGTCCTCATCTTCCCAAAGATGTGGGTATCGACTCGCCATCTCGGATGGCATCATTCCAGAGAAAAGTGAATTTCTTGCAAAGGCAGTTGTCGTAGGAAGAATGCTGTAGTAGGTGGACTTTTCCTCCACATGGAAGTATGGACTAAGCAGGGGCTCAATTTCCTCCCACTGGTCAAGTCGGAGGTTATCAATTAAAATAAAAAACACAGGCCGCTTCTTTTTCAGCAATGGAAACACCCATTCTCGAAGTACCTGCGGCGAATGTAAAGGAGCATCTGTCTCCGGTTTGGCAATCCAATCCAAGTAATTCTCTTTCACAAATCGACCGAAGGAATGGTTGGCTTCAATTTTTTGGGATTCCAGCACTTCAAGCATGTTTTTGTTTTCAGTGTGGTCAATTTCCATCTCCCAAAAGGTGAGTTTTTTGTAGAGATCAGCCCATTCCTGGGGGGTGGATGCTTCATTCAAGGCCTGTCCAATTTGCCTGAATTCTTGCTGGTAAGATTGCGTAGTTTTGGTTTCTACAAGTTGCTTGTTTTGAAGAATCCGTTTTACAGAAAGCCAAATCTGACTAGGATTGAGGGGTTTGATCAAGTAATCCGCGATTTTACCTCCTATCGCCTCATCCATCAATTGCTCCTCCTCGCTCTTGGTGATCATGACCACAGGGATCTGAGGCTTGAGTTGCTTGATTTGTTGGAGCGTTTCCAAACCAGTCATTCCGGGCATCATTTCATCCAAAAACACCACATCAAAATTGGCCTTCTCAACTTCCTCGATCGCATCTACTCCCGAATTCACAGTAGTGATCACGCAACCTTTCCCTTCCAAAAACAGAAGGTGTGGTTTGAGTAGGTCAATTTCATCGTCTGCCCACAGGACCTGGAATTTTTGAGACATCTTTCTTCCCTTTTCTTTTAAAATTATAATTACTTTTGAGTCAATCAAATCCGTGCTGATTGAAAAGCCAGAAAATACTCAATGATCCCGTTTATGGTTTTATCACCATACCTAGCGAGTTAATTTTTGCCATCATTGACCATCCTTACTTTCAGAGATTACGCCGAATCAGGCAATTGGGTTTAACTGATTTTGTGTATCCGGGTGCACTCCATACCCGATTCCATCATGCAATAGGTGCAATGCACCTAATGAGCATTACTTTGGACAATCTACGCATTAAAGGAACCGAAATCACAGAAGAGGAATACGAGGCTGCACTTTTAGCTATTCTCCTTCACGATATTGGACACGGGCCCTTTTCTCACGCCTTGGAATACAGCCTATTGGAAGGGATTCATCATGAAGAACTTTCTTTGTTGACCATCGAATTGCTCAATGAGGAATTTGCTGGCCAGCTGACCCTGGCAATTCAGATCTTTAAAAACCAGTACCGTAAAAAATTTCTCCACCAGCTCGTCTCCAGCCAGTTGGATATCGATCGCTTGGACTACCTGCAGCGCGATTGCTTCTTTACGGGCGTATCGGAGGGCACCATTGGTGCGGATCGGATCATCAAAATGATGGCTGTAAAGGACGATCAACTCGTCATTGAAGAAAAAGGAATCTATTCAATTGAGAATTTTTTGAGTGCACGAAGACTCATGTACTGGCAGGTATACCTGCACAAAACAACCGTCAGTGCAGAGAAAATGCTAATCAACCTGATTCAGCGAGCCAAACAACTAGCACAAGCAGGTAGAAAATTCTACGTAACCGAGGAAATGGCCTACTTCATGAATCAGGAAGTGAGCCTCGCGGATTTTAAGGCAGACAAGAACTTGCTGAGAAAGTTTTTGCAGTTGGATGATTTTGACATTTGGGGGGCAATCAAACTTTGGAAAAACGATCCCGACTACGTCCTACAAAACATTTCGCAAATGTTTTTGACGAGAAGGCTATTCAAAATAAATCTGGTAAATGAACCCTTCTCTACTGCTGAGATCGAACAATTACGCAGCAAGGCATTGAAAAAACTTCAAGTTCCAGAAGAGGATTTGGACTATTTTTTCTCTACCGGAACGATTAGCAATTACGGGTATCTAGAAAAAGACCGCATTTCCATATTGACTAAAAAAGGTGAGGTAGTCGATGTCGCTACTGCCGCTGATTTACCAAACATCAAGATTATGAGTAAGATGGTGGAAAAACATTACGTATGCGTGGCAAAAAGTTTAATTTTGCCTTACTAAACCACTTTGCTACCGATGGAATTTTCACTCGAACAACTTGCTGGGATTTTAGGGGGAACCGTAGAAGGGGATTCCACCCAGAAAGTTTATCGCTTGGATAAAATCCAAGAAGGTCAGCCTGGGAGCATTGCTTTTTTGGCGAATGCCAAGTACGAGTCTTTCCTTTACGAAACTGCTGCCACAGCAGTGATTGTATCTCAAGATTTTGTAGCCAGCAAACCTTATCAGACCACCCTAATTCGGGTAAAAGACGCTTACACGGGTTTCACCACCTTACTGGAGGCTTACCAGCAACTCAACCAGGCTGCCTTGGTTGGGGTGGAAGAACCCAGTTACCTGGCTGAAAGCAGCAGCATGGGGGAAAATGGGTATAGAGGTGCTTTTTCATACATCGGTAAAAACTGCATCCTTGGCAAAGGAGTCAAAATCTACGGACAAGCCTATATCGGGGATCGAGTAAAAATCGGGGATGGAACGGTTATTTATGCAGGCGCCAAGATTTACAATGACACCCAAATCGGAAAGCAGTGTGTCATTCATTCCGGGGCTGTAATCGGATCCGATGGTTTTGGATTTGCCCCTCAGGCTGATGGCACCTACAAAACAATTCCACAGGTTGGAAATGTGATTCTTGAGGACATGGTAAGCATTGGAGCCAATTCGACCATAGACAGGGCTACTATGGGCTCTACCTTAATTCGGAAAGGCGTAAAAATTGACAATCAAGTTCATATCGCTCACAATGTGGTGATCGGTGAAAATACCGTGATTGCAGCGCAAACAGGCATATCTGGATCTACTGAAATAGGCAAGAATTGTGTACTCGCAGGGAAGGTAGGAATTGCCGGACACCTCAAAATAGCCGATCATACGACTATTGGTGGGAATACAGGCATCAATAAATCAATTAAAACTTCTGGTAAAACCCTTTTTGGATTTCTAGCGATGGATTTAAATCATTTTCTACGCTCCTACAGCGTATTTAAAAATCTGGACGATCTCCAAAAACGCATTCAACAACTGGAAAAAAAGGGGTAATTTTGTGACCCAAATCACGTTTTAGAGTACAACACATGAAAGTTAAACAGCACACCATCCAAAAGCAGGTAGAATTGTCCGGGGTAGGACTGCACACAGGCGTGGTTTCCAACATGACCTTTTTGCCGGCACCACCCAACCACGGGATTAAATTCCAACGCATTGACCTGGAAGGTCGGCCAACTGTGGATGCGGACTGTGATTTGGTAGTGGATGTTTCTAGAGGAACCACCCTGGAGCAAAATGGTGCTCGCGTATATACCGTAGAACATGTGCTTGCAGCTTTGGTGAGCATGCAAATCGACAATGTCTTGATCCAATTGGATGGTCCTGAACCTCCAATTATGGATGGCTCTTCCATACAGTTTATTGAAGTGCTAGAGGATGCTGGACTTCAGGAACAAAATGCCTTAAGACGATTTTTTGAGGTTCAAGAAACCATTCAGTACAAAGATCCTTCCAGGGAAGTAGAAATGGTAGCACTTCCTGCCAGCAACTACCGAGTAACCGTGATGGTCGATTACAATTCACCTGTGCTGGGTAGTCAGCATGCATCCATCACCGATATCAGTCAATTCAGATCTGAAATCGCCTCCTGCCGAACCTTCTGTTTCTTGCATGAATTGGAGATGTTGTATAAATCCAACCTCATCAAGGGAGGGGATTTAAACAATGCAATTGTTGTCGTAGACCGTGTCGTTGAAAAAGAGGAATTGGCACACCTTGCTAAAATGTTTAACAAGGAATCGGTAGAAGTAAAGAAAGAGGGAATCCTCAACAACGTGGATTTACGCTACAAAAATGAGCCTGCTCGCCACAAACTTTTGGACGTGGTGGGTGACTTGGCCTTGGTTGGCCGTCCCTTGAAGGCACAAATACTAGCTGCTCGACCTGGGCATGCCGCCAATGTAGCTTTTGCTAAGAAATTGAAGCGAGCTATGGAGAAAATGGGTTCCAACCAAATCCCATTTTATGATCCAAAGCTTCCTCCAGTGATGGACATCAACCAGATCAGCAATATTTTGCCTCACCGCTACCCTTTCCAGTTGATTGATAAAATCATCTATTTGGATGACAACGTGGTAGCAGGGGTAAAAAATGTGACCATGAATGAGCCTTTCTTCATGGGACATTTTCCTGGAAACCCAGTGATGCCAGGGGTAATGCAGGTAGAGGCCATGGCGCAGACAGGAGGAATACTGGTGCTCAGCTCAGTTGAGGATCCTGAAAATTACTGGACTTATTTCTTAGGAATTGAAAGTTGCAAGTTTAGAAAAATGGTTTTGCCAGGCGACACCATTATTTTCAAGTGTGAGCTCCTCGCTCCTATTCGACGAGGAATCGCAAAAATGAAGGGTGAAGCCTATGTTGGCAATACACTCGTCTGTGAAGCTATAATGACAGCAAGCATTACCCGAAAAGATATATGATAAGTTCCATGGCTTCGATTCATCCTGATGCATCCTTAGGCTCAGGCGTACATGTTGATCCATTCACCATGATCCATGAAGATGTGGTCATTGGTGACAATACCTGGATCGGTTCCAATGTGACCATTTATCCAGGAGCCCGAATCGGAAAAAATTGTAAAATTTTTCCAGGAGCAGTCATTGCCGGAATTCCCCAGGATCTCAAATTTCAAGGAGAGGAATCCACCGTTGTCATCGGAGACAATACCACTATTCGTGAGTGTGTGACTATTTCTCGTGGTACGGTAGACAAGCAAACAACCGTAGTGGGAAGTCACTGCTTGCTAATGGCTTATGTGCACGTGGCGCACGATTGTGTCATCGGAAGCCATGTCATCGTTGCCAATTCAGTTCAAATCGCAGGCCATGTAGTTATTGAAGATTGGGCAATCATCGGAGGCTCCAGTGCCATCCACCAATTTGTAAGAGTTGGCATGCATGCCATGATTTCTGGTGGTTCGTTGGTGAGAAAAGACGTTCCTCCATTTACCAAGGCTGCTCGTGAACCACTCACCTATGCTGGTGTTAATTCCCTTGGTTTGCGTAGAAGAGGATTTTCTAGCGAGACCATTGCGCACATACAAGAAGTATACCGCTACCTATTTTTGAATAGCCTCAACAATAGCCGTGCGCTAGAAGAAATTGAAATCAACCTTCCTGCGACGAAGGAGCGCGATGAAATTTTGAATTTTATTCGTTCTTCTGAGCGTGGGGTTATGAAAGGATACATCAACTAGGATGTTTACTCTCCAGGTACAAAAGGCATCCAAACGCTTTCACCGCGAATGGATTTTTAAAAATCTTGACTTGGAACTTTCGGCAGGTAATGCGCTTGCCATAACTGGAGGTAATGGATCGGGAAAATCTACCTTATTAAAGTGTCTTTCAGGTGCCATTCCCCTAACCCAAGGGAGCATCGAATACCGTGAAGTAACTGGGAAACTTGCTGAAGAGTCCTGGTTTCGATCTCTTGCCATTGCTACACCCTACCTGGAATTACCTGAAGAGTTTACCTTAAGTGAGGTGCTTGCTTTTCATTTTCAATTTAAGCGACCGCTCAATCAGCTTTCTAACCCAGAGATTTTAGCGATTTTAGGATTGGAAAAACACCAGTCTAAATCCATTTCTCAGTTTTCTTCTGGCATGAAGCAACGAGTAAAACTTGCCTTGGCCATTTTTTCTGAGGTCCCCCTACTCTTTCTGGATGAGCCTACAACCAACTTGGATAAGCAAGGGGTGAGCTGGTATTTAGATCTTATTCAGAAATATGCTCAGGATAGAATTTTGGTGATTTGCTCCAACGAACCACGCGAATACGAGTTTTGTGAAAAAAAAATAGCCATGGAAGACTTTAAGTAAGTCAAATGGCCCATATTCGTATGCTTGTACGATTCAAAAAATTAGATCTCAAATGAATTCTCGACATCTCTCCATTCTCCCAGTTCTTCTAATTTTTAGCCTCCTATTTGCTTGCGAGGAAAAAGGAGAAACACCTGACACAAAAAAAACTCCAGAACAAATCGCAACTGAATCCCTAACAGGAACCGGAACCGCACAATGGACTGTGGCCGGCGGTGGATCAGTTACCCGTGATGGGCAAAATGTAACCAGCACCTATGCTACTTTTGAGGTAATTCTAAATTCAGGCATATCAAAAGCCTATTCCACCAAAAATGGAGGCGGATTATTTGATGACAACGGCACTTGGAGTTTTGCTGGAACCAACTTTGACAAAATTATTTTGACAGGCAATAAGCCGGCAGCAACCCGCGAGATTTCCTTTACACAAACAGGGACTACGTTGAGGTTAGAATTTCGAGTGCCAGCGCCTGGTGCAAGAGTGGACGGTACCTCCTCCCTATCCGGGAATTACACTTTTAATTTGGTTAAAAAATAAGGCAACCTAGCGTAGGGTTACCAATGTTACCCCAGCACCGCCGCGATCGGCGTGCTCGTCTTCCAATTTCTGTACCTGCGACATGGTTCGCAGCAAATTTCGAGTGACTTCCCGTAAGATGCCATCACCCTTTCCATGGACAATGCGTAGATTTTTCACACCCAACATGTAGCCTTCGTCAATAAAGGTTTGGATCAGTGGAAGCACCTCTTCTCCTCGTTTTCCCCGTAAATCTAAGTTGGGTGAGAAGTCCATCATCTTCGTTGTCGTCTGATAGCTCCCGCGTTTCTCCATGGATTTTAATTCCTTCTTGGCGGTAGCCTTGGCAATCTTCTCCAATCTGGAAAGCTTTACAGTGGATTTTAGGTCTCCAATCAATAGTTCTGCATCCTTACTTTTTAGGAGCAGCACTTCTCCAATAGCTCCATTGTCTTTGAGGCGAACCCAATCTCCAACTTGAATTTGGCCACCCACTACTTGGATTTCAGGATCTTGAACGGATACTTTTTCGGGCTTAACCTCTTCTTTAAACTCATCCAAGTCCTTTCGAATTGATTTAGTGGCTTCTTTCTCCGCCTTACCCTCCTTAATCTCCCGAATTACCGATTCGATTTTTTTATTGGCTTGATCGAGAAGCGACTTCGCTTCCACCTTTGCCTCTTGGATGTATTGCTTCTTGGTTTGCTCCAAGGTGTCCTTCAATTGGTTATACTCCTTGAGTTTGGCCTCAAGAAGCTTGTCCTTTTCTTTGACTTCCTTGAGCAAAAGCGCGTATTGATTTTTCTCGTTCTCCAACTGGGTCAAAAGTCGGTCATACCGCACTCGCTCCTCTCCAATCTGCTCCTTGGCGTAAGCCACAATCTCCTTAGAAAGTCCGATTTTCGAAGCGATTTCAAGAGCAAAAGAGGATCCCGGCTTTCCAATTTCCAGTTGATACAGCGGTTCCAATTTTTCCACATCGTACCTCATGGCTCCATTGACAAGGCCTTGTTGCTTCTCCGCTAATTGCTTTAGATTGCCATAATGGGTGGTAATCACCCCGTAAGCGCCTAGTTTGGCCAAGGCCAACAGAATGGATTCTGCAATAGCACCCCCAAATTGCGGCTCTGTACCGGTTCCAAATTCATCAATGAAAAGGATCGTTTTCTTGTTTGCAAACTGCGTAAAATGCTTCATACTCATCAGGTGGGATGAGTAGGTACTCAGGTCATTCTCCAAACTTTGCTCGTCTCCGATATCTATGAAAAAGTGGTCAAATAAAGCGCTTTTGGAATCTGGATGCACTGGGAGCAATAGGCCACACTGCAACATGTATTGAAGCAGAGCGACGGTTTTCAGTGCTACAGATTTACCACCCGCATTGGGTCCAGAAATAAGCAGCAAGCGCTTTTGATGATCTAGTTTAATATTGAGTGGGACCACTTGTTTCCCTTGAGCTTTGAGTGAAATCTCTAGAATAGGATGTCGTGCATGTGACCATTGAAGAGTTCTCTCTTGGGTAAGAATGGGTTTATGGCTTTCTGTTTTTAGCGCAAATCGCGCCTTTGCTCGTACAAAATCAAGAACACCCAAAAAATTGGTGGCTTTACGGAGTGCAGGAATGTTGGGACGAAGCTGATCGGTAAGACGCGTGAGTATGCGAATGATTTCCCGCTTTTCCATGTACTCGAGGTCGCGAATTTCATTGTTGATATCCAATGCTTCTTCAGGCTCCATGAATACAGTCTGACCAGTAGCTGACTCGTCATGAATAAAGCCCCGTAGCTTGCGCTTGTTTTCAGCTGCAATTGGAATCACCATCCTGCCTCCTCGAATGGTCATGGCTGCGTCCTCTGGCATCAACCCCTTGGCGCGAGCCTCTTTGAATATCCGCTCCATTACTTTGCGCAAGCGTCCTTCTTCATACAGGAGTTGAGATCGAATCAGCTGTAATTCTTTGGAGGCATTGCTTCTCAGTTTACCCTTTTCATCCAACACCTGATCTATCACCTGAAGTAGCTTCAAATCTAGGTCCATCAATAGGCCTAGCAATGCTTTGAGGCTTGGATAGGGATCCCCAAATTTTTGGAAAAAGGTAATGCAAGACTTGAGTGTTTGTAGCGCTAATTTGACTTCTTGAAATTCATCTTGGTCCAAAAAGGCTCCTTCCAACTTTGCCTTTTCCAGGTAGGGATTTAGGTTGGTGAAGTGTGAACTGGGAAAAGACTCCCCTGCGATGAGTAGTTGACGAAATTCTTCGGTTTGATCCAGCAGGCGCTGTACCAGATTCAGGTCTGTGGAAAATACCATGGAATCTACATACCCTTGCCCTAAAGAAGAAGTACATTCTGCTTTGAGCAGTTCCTTGATCTTTACGAAGTTAATTTTTTGCTCAAGATTGGCTGGGTACAGCATTCGCGTTACTTCGTTAGCTTGGAGTTGCTTTCAAGTACGACTAAGGAATCGATCACTCGAGCATACATGCGGTCCATCTTTTCAGCATCTTCTAAGTAATACTCCATACTTGTTATGAAAACTGAATCGGTAACCCCATGTTTTGAAAAAATATCTCTTTCTAATAAATTATATAAGACCTGTGAAGAGTCATAGGAAATAGGCAAGGAGCTTACTTTTCCTTCCGCAAGTTGAATCTCTGCAAGTATGGATACCATCAAATCTTCCTCCAGTACCCCTTGAGGGGTGGAATTGCTAGTACAGGCCAAACTTAGCAGCAGAAGAAGAGGGATAAAGCGATTATTCACAGCTCAAAATTAGGTTTTTTTAACGGATAAAATCCACTGAGGTACTGGCTCTCAAATTTTAATTTTCGCAACAAGACTTTAACTTAGCCAATTCAAATCCTACGCATGGATCAGCTATTTAGCAAACTTAGAAAATATGAGATTATGATCCGGAAAGTGGCCAACAACCACCTTCAAGGAGAGTACCAATCACTTTTTAAGGGGTCTGGCTTAGAGTTTGATGACTTAAGGCCCTATCAATACGGGGACGATGTGCGTACCATCGAGTGGAAGGTGTCTGCCAAGGGGCACGGCACCTTTGTAAAGACCTTTAAAGAAGAGAAAGACCAGTCTGTGTATTTCTTACTGGACATTTCTGGCAGTCAAGATATAGGCCAACAAGGTCAGAAAAAAATAGATCAAGGCAAATTGATTGCTGGGGTGCTTACCCTTGCAGCAGTTTACGATGGAAGCCAGGTGGGGTTAATCTCCTTTTCCGACCAGAAAGAAAAATTGATTCTTCCTACCAAAGGAAATAAGCAAGGCGTCAAAATCGTTCGTGGAATTTTTGAACACGAGAACAAAAGTTTGAAAACCAATTTAAACGGACTTTTCACCTTTGCGTTGAATCTAATCAAGAAACGTAGTATTCTGATCGTAATTTCTGACTTTATTGATCAGGATTACGAACGCTCCTTTCGAGCCCTTGCCGAACGACACGATGTAGTGGCTATCCAATTGACAGATCCACGAGAAGCTGCCTTGCCTACCTTGGGGATTGTACCCATCTTTGATAAGGAACGCGGAAGAACTACTTGGATAAATACTGCATTTGGTAGCTTTTCTAAAAAAATTGCAGAGACATTTACGAGTGAGCGAGCCCATTTGAAGGAGATTTGTAAAAAAAATCAAATCAATTACCTGGCTATAGATTCCAGACAAGACATTGTGATTCCGCTGATTGATTTATTTAAGTACCGAAATAAACGAATGAAACGTGGGTAGAATCATTCTCTTTCTTTTTCTGCTTGCTGTTTCAATTCCCATTTCCGCACAAAAAGTGCAGGTGAAGGGCTATTTCACCCAGGATTCCGCCCAATTGGGTGAGCGGGTAGGATTTGTGCTCAAGGCAAGTTATCCTCAAGCCGCTCAACTCATATTTCCAGACTCCACCTACGACTTCGCTCCTTTTGTCTTTTTGGAGAAAAAAACCTTTGTTTCAGCCACTACAGAAGGACTTACCCAAGATAGTGCTATCTATTTTCTTTCCAATTTTTCGCTAGAACCCTCCTCCTATTTGGCTTTACCCGTATTTGAGCTCAACCGATACGATAGCATCACACATTATACTGCAGATGCCGAAATTAAATTGAAACTCAATTTGGATTCCATTCCTGAACAGTTACAATTCAAGGAGAATAACGTCTACCAACCCTTGGAAAAACCATTCAACTGGTTTGTTTTTAGTACCATTATTGGGGGTATTCTTCTGGTTGCCGGAATTTTATTCTTCGTTTTTGCCAAACGGATCAAGCGACTTTTCAGAAAAAATAGAGAACGCCTTCGCTGGATTCAGTTTGAACGGAAGTGGAAAAAACTAGCTGAAATGCTTCAGCAAAACCCCAATCAAGCCCTTGCTGATGAGGCAGTTGGTCTTTGGAAAGGATACCTGGAGCACCTACGCGGCCAACCTATTCAAGAATGGACTTCTAGCGAAATCGCTGCTGCATTGGATGATAAAGAAGTCTTTAAGGCTTTGCGGAGCATCGATATGATCATTTATGCAGGAGCGGAAGGAGATACGAGTGCAGCCACCTCCTACCTCTTGGAAGTAGCCAAAGCCAATTACCGCATTACATTAAACCAAATCAACCATGAGAGAGGCACTCGCTGAGTTTTTTTCTTGGTCTTGGTTTTTGCCTGAGACCTTCCAATCCTACGAATGGGAAAACCCATTGCTATTGAATTTGCTATGGTTGATTCCTTTGTTGGTCTTGATTCGGAAGTTTATCAAATTTCTAAAGAAGCCAGTTCTTGAACTTTCTTTACCGAAGCGGGTCGCCAAGGCAAACCCTTGGACCTACCTACGACTAATTCCTACAGGGTTTTTCTTTCTATTTCTGATTTTTGTAGTCCTTGCCTTGGCAAGACCGCAACGGAGCAATGAACGAGTAGAACAATACACTGAAGGGATTGATATTTTGTTGGTCATGGATATTTCTGAATCCATGGATCTCCAAGACTTTAGTCCCAACCGATTGGAAGCTGCAAAAAAAACAGCAGTGGATTTTATTAATGGGAGATTTGGCGACCGTATTGGGATGGTTGTATTTTCTGGAGAGGCTTATTCGCTTTCTCCTTTGACCAACGATTACAAATTGCTTACCAGCCTTATTGAGGAGATTAATTTTTCCATGATTGAAGCCAAGGGGACAGCCATTGGGTCAGCAATTGCGGCAGGCACGAATCGAATGAAAGACAGTGAATCTCCATCCAAGGTGATGATTCTTTTATCAGACGGGGAAAGCAATGCAGGAAATGTAGACCCTATTTTTGCGGCACAGCTCGCCACAGCTTTTGACATAAAAATCTATACCATAGCCGTAGGAAAGGATGGAATGGTTCCTTATGGAACTGATTTCTTTGGTAGACCCCAAATGGTGGAGAGTTACTTAGACGAAAGTACCCTGCGTGAAATTGCCACTATTGGAGGTGGACAGTTTTTCAGAGCCTCTGATGGAAAGGCATTGAATCGGATTTTCGAGCAGATTGATACCTTAGAGAAAACCGAAATCCTAGAAAATCGATACAAGGAAACTGCTGATTTTTATCGAATTTACCTCTTCTGGGGGATATTATTTTTTGTGATTTGGATGGCCTTGAAGAGCAGTTTCTTCAACAACTTTCTACTCGACTAAGCGAGGTTTCGTTGTTTTTGCCACTGTGAAAGGCGAGAATCCATCACTGCAAACCAAAGTGGAGGAATACATGCCAAAATGATCATGGCCGAATAGCCGGCTGGCAATTGGGGACTGTCTTCGTTGTGATCCAATACTTGGTACCGCTTGTGTGCAGAAGCATGGTGATCGGAATGGCGCTGCAGCTGAAAAAGAAGGAAATTACTCACCAACTGAGAAGCATTCCAGGAATGAAGAGGTGTTACTTTTTCATAGGCTCCGGATGGCAACAGCTTCCGTTCCATGCCGTAATGCTCCAGGTAGTTCACTAACTCCAAAAGCGAGAATCCAAGGACACTTTGGATAAAAAAGAAGGCGGGCACTTCCCAAACAAGTCTTTGCTCAAGGTAGGAAAATAGACCGAAAAATAAAGAAACAAAGAGCAAGGGAAGAATTAAAAACCAAAACATCTGGTTGGATAAAGACCAGAAACTTAGCCCCTTCTTTTGGAGTCTTTCTCGTTCTAAATGCCAAGAACTGAGGTATCCTTGAGTTACAGATCGCCACCAGAATGCATAAAAGGTCTCCCCTTTTCGACTTGTGGCTGGATCTTCAGGTGTGGCTACGCGTACATGGTGTCCACGGTTGTGTTCAATAAAAAAGTGCATGTAGCAGACTGTCATCAAAAGAATTTTGGAATAGGTTTGTTCTATTTTCTCGTGCCGATGCCCCAATTCGTGTGCAACAGTAATCCCAATTCCTCCTGTTACCAAAGCCATACCAGAGGTAAAGGCTATCCAGGAAATCAAAGACAATTCCTGGGTACTAACCCAATAAAAACCCCAGATCAGAACAGCCAATTGTACATAGACCCAAATAAATGTAATCAGCTTGTAAAATTGAGCCTTAGTGGCTTCGCTTACTTCAGTTGCCGGAACATTGGAAGTATCCTTTTGAATCAAATAATCCATCAAAGGGACAAACAAAAAAACAAAAACATGAATCATCCATTGGAAGGGACCTCCCCACTGCATACCTAAAACCAGCAGGGTTGGCAAAATCAATGCACTAAAGAATCCGATCTTTTTCATGGGTATTAAGGTAGCATTTTTAGAAGAAAACAAAAAAATGCAGGGTTACATTGTACAAAGTACCAAGTACAATGTACCCTGTCTGCCGACAGGCAGGCAAGTACCCTAAGAAGTACCATTTGGCTCATAACCCGAATCCCACTTCTTCCTTCATCATCCGGAGTTCGACATTCGACATTAAAAAAAGTATCAAGTAGCTAGTATCAAGTATCAAGAATTTGTACCTGCCT
>CANGUK010000051.1 GCA_947457095.1 Cyclobacteriaceae bacterium | reverse complement strand
AAATCAATTCCTTTCCAAGGTCCTTAAGTTGGACCAGGGTATCTAGATCACTCGATTCAATCCAGTTTATTCCAGGATAGTCTGCCAACCTTCTTTCGATGGTATAGGCATCTGAATCCGTAAACTCTGCAGCATAGTCGGCTCCTGAAATCCAACCCGTGATCTCTTGAAATTGGCTAGGAGAGATATAGTGTGGAGTCTCTTCTTCCAAAGAAAATCCCAATACGTCTACGTACATTCCAGAGCAGTAGCGCGCATCGGTTAAGTTGGTAATTCGGTTGACCTTCACTTTTGTTTTCAGAGCCATGACTTTTCAAGTTTGTGAGTGCGAAGGTAAGGAAGCTTGCCAATAGCCCCAAGAATTTCGCTTATGCATTGATTCTCGCGCATCTTTAAAGTTCATTTTCCCGTTTAGATTGATGGCCTTAGTCCAAATGGACTGGTTTTTATGCTCAACTGCCTCAGATTTGGTATATTGAGAGCGCTTCTGGGTATTTCCAGCGAATAACTTATGTTAAGAACTTCCTTTTTATCCTATTTTTTCCTTTTTGGAATTGCATTTTTAGGGTCCAAAGTTGGGATGGCTCAAGATCGTTATGCTGTTTTTTTTAAGTTCAAGCCCCAGCAGGAATTTTCCTTAGCCAATCCAAGCAAGTTTTTGACTAGTAAAGCCCTTCAACGAAGGAGTCGGGAAAAAATAGCTGTAGACAGTTTGGACTTACCTGTTTCCAGTCCCTATGTGCAGGGTTTGCGCTCCCACAGCCAAGAGATTTTGTATGTGAGCAAATGGCTGAATGCTGCCGTGGTGGTGGCCGATTCGGCTGGGAAAAAGGGAATGGAAGCCTTGCCCTATGTGCAAAAGGTGCAATGGGTAGCCAAAGGTTTCATTTCTCGAACAGGAACTCGACTACATTCAGAAGGGCTAGAGGGTAATCCTAAATCAAAAAAATGGGCAGTCGAACAAACTTATCGGGAGGCAGCAGCCTATGATTTTCAAAATCAGTTGCTCGGAATTCCCGACATGCACAAAGCTGGCTTTACAGGCAAAGGGCTTACCATAGCGATTTTTGATTCTGGGTTTCCAGGTCTCGATAAGGCCCCTGCTTTTTCACATCTATTCACCAACAAACAAGTACTGGCTCAACTGAATGTCGTCCGCCCTTGGATCAAGGAAGTATTTCGGGACAATGAGCATGGGACCCAAGTTGCCTCCTTGATTGTAGCCAACCAAGCGGAAACTTTGGTTTCTGGAGCCCATCAAGCGCAAGTGATCTTTGCGATCACTGAGGATGTGGCCACGGAGTATCCAGTGGAAGAACTCAACTGGGTGCGTGCAGCGGAATATGCCGATAGTTTGGGAGTAGATATCATCAATAGTTCCCTGGGTTACTTAGATTTTGACGATCCAAAATTGACTTATACCACTGCTCAATTGGATGGCAAAACCACCTATGTGACCCGAGGAGCGAGTTTTGCCGCGAAGAGAGGAATTTTAGTGGTGAATAGTGTGGGTAATTATGGCTCGGCAGGTAGCAGCAGTTTGGTTGCACCTTCAGATGCACCAGGAATACTTGCTGTAGGATCTGTAAATGCCAGTTCTCTGGTTTCCACTTTTAGTTCACATGGTCCTACCGCAGATGGCCGAATCAAACCAGAGCTGGTGGCGTTTGGACAAAGCCCAGTGCTTATTCGAGGTTCTGGGCAGGTTTCTGCTGCATCTGGAACTTCCTTTTCAGCTCCCCAAATTGCTGCACTTGCTGCAGGGCTGTGGGAAGCAAAGCCAGCCTGGACCAAAGATGAACTGCTCACCAATCTTATCAAAAGTGGGACCCAATATGCCACACCTGACCAGAACCTTGGATATGGGATTCCCAATTTCCAAGGAGCCTATTTTGGTGCGCTTTTGGGGATCAATGAATCAGAGGAGACAGGATGGAGCCTGTATCCCAATCCCGTAACCAATCACCAGATTATCATTCGTTTTGGACAGGATTTAAGGGTGAATACGCAGCTTTTTGACAGCTCGGGTAGACTAGTTTTGAAGCAAGATGTTACTCGTAATTCGATAAAGGAGCCCTATTTCATTGCTTTAGATCCACTGCCCTCTGGTTTGTATTTTATTCAATTGATGGATGGCAAAGAAATTGCTTACCAAAAACTAATTAAGCAGTAACTTTTGTCCAAACAGGAGTTATTCCTTGATTTGTAACTTATTCTATTGAAAATGAGCCCCCAACTAGCCCCCTCCATTCTTGCAGCCGATTTTGCCAACCTTCAAAAAGAGGTAGAAATGCTGAATGCCTCCGCTGCAGATTACATCCATGTGGACGTGATGGATGGAGTATTTGTTCCCAATATTTCTTTTGGTATTCCTGTTACCGAAGCAATTCACCGGCATGCTACCAAGCCTTTGGATGTACACTTGATGATCGTGAATCCCGAATTGTATTTGGAGGCTTTTGTAAAAGCTGGAGCGGCGATTTTGACTGTTCATGTGGAGGCTTGTACCCATTTGCACCGTACACTACAGGAAATTAAAAGTTTGGGAGTACGTGCAGGGATCGCTTTGAATCCACATACGCCGATTGAATTGTTGAGTGAAGTACTGGAAGATGTGGACTTGGTCTGTGTGATGTCGGTTAATCCAGGTTTTGGAGGACAAAAATTCATTGAGCACAGCTATGCCAAAGTTGCAAACTTGAAGGAAATGATTCTAAAAAAAGGATGCAAAACCCAAATTGAAGTTGATGGTGGGGTAACGGACCAAAATGCAAGGCGCTTGATGGATGCTGGAGCGGATATCTTGGTAGCTGGGAGCTTTGTATTCAATGCACCTGATCCAATTGCCACTATTGCTTCATTGAAAGCAGTTTAAGGTGAAATGCAAGCTAAAATAGCGTTTTGATCCAACAAGTTTAACCAATCCATCACCCAAATCACTACCTATGCAAATCCGGTTTTCTCTTCTTGTTCTCGTTTTTCTTTGCTCCGGTCAGCTTTTATTTTCTCAGGAGGCCAAACCTGAAATCGTACTCACAGATGCAGATTGGACGAAGTATGCCCAACTTGAGGTGTTGACTAGCAACTTTTTGGCGCAAAAAGAGGAGGAGCTGAAAACCTGGATCAAAGCCAAAAAAGAACTTGGCGGAGGAGCACGTTTTAATAAGATCAAGAGTGTTTGGGGCAATGCCAAAAAAGAAATCGGGATTGAATTAACTGAAAAGGAACGTCTGGCTTATCAAGAATATCTAAGGTTTCAAGATTCCATGCAAAAAATGGTTGTGGAATTTAAAGCAGAGTTGATTCGAGACGAGAAAACTTTAGGGGTTGAGCTTTTTGAACATATTTCAAAAGCTACCCGAGACAATCCATCGTTGAAAGAAAAATTGATTCAGGAAGTGGCTCGCATTAAGAAGAAGGCGAAGTAACTTTTCTAAAAATGATTTCTTTGTTCCAAAGCACACCAAAAACTCCTTCTTTTCGTTTTTTGATTATGCATAAAAAAGGAATGTTCCTTTTGTTTTCTTTTTTCATGTTGGCGATTGCTTCGGCATTTGGTCAAGATGAGGATATTTTTGGCATCACGCGGAAAGCTAGAAATCCAAAAAGTGATTCCCAAATGGGAAATTTTTTCAGAAATGCATTTGAGCAATTCTCTTTTCAACTTTCTACAGGTGCTGCCTATTACAACCTCAATACGGAGTTTTACAGAGGTCAAAACGTATATCCCATTACTCAGTATCAAGCAAATAGAGATTTTGATTTTTATCCTTTACCCGATACCTTATCTCTCCGTTCGCGGGAACTGATTCTTCCTACCATTGAGGCCGGCTTACGATTGAATTTATTCAATATCCTCACTGTTGGGGGAGGCTATGGGTTGGAACAAGGCAATTTAGCCCCTTTCGAAGGAGGTGGGTATCAGTTTTCGCTCCAAGGGGCTAATTATCGTGCTGCCAATTACTTTGCTTCAGCCGGTGTGGTGTTATTTGATGCCAGTAGGCGAAGATTTTTGCTCAAGCAGAAATACAAAAAATACGAAAAGGCCAATCCGGACTTGAAAATGCGTATGAAGCGGGAATATGAGCAGCGGATTAGACAAAATTACCCTTGGACCATCAGTGTAGAAGGGGAAATTGGCAGGTTGAACCTTATTCCAACTAATGCAATTGAATCCTATGCTGCAAAGTTTTTGAATACGGATCTGTACAATTATGAAAGAGTCGTGGATTACTTGCCTGAAGTTAGTTGGATTGAAGCAAGAGATATCGAGACGTTAAACCAACTTAGAACACTCAGAAAGTACCAAGCCCGATTGGGGGATGTAAAGGATCAGATCACCTATGCTGCAGCGCTTCGAATAAGTTATGACCTATCAGAGTATGCCTCTGTATTTGCAAAGGGAAAATACATGCAGCGTTCATTTGTGAATGGTTCTCCTGATTTCATTGCTTTTCCAATGAATCAAGAAGTGTATTCGGTACAAGTTGGGCTAGCAATGAAGGTCCCTGGAACCAAGCGATGCAAGATAAATGGCTGTGGCGTAGTGATGAAGCACAGCCACAATGGAGTTGAATACCGAGGAAGTTCAATTTTTAACTTCCAAAATCGAAAAATTGGGCAGTGGTACTGACAAAATAAAAGCAGGATAAGTAATCAAAACTAGGTTTTATTCCAGCCTGCTTTTTACTATCTTGCAACCTTAATTTACGTTACAGTACGCATTTTATGGCCCAAGGAGAAAACGAGCATATCATTCCAATTAACATTGAAGAGGAAATGCGTGGTGCCTACATCGATTATTCGATGTCGGTTATTGTTTCCAGAGCACTTCCAGATGTCCGAGATGGACTCAAACCAGTTCACAGACGTATCCTTTACGGGATGCAGGAACTTGGTGTATTACACAACAAACCACATAAAAAATCTGCCAGAATCGTAGGAGAGGTGTTGGGTAAGTATCACCCGCATGGTGACTCTGCCGTATACGAAACAATGGTTCGTATGGCCCAAGACTGGTCCTTACGCTATACGTTGGTCGATGGTCAAGGGAACTTTGGTTCTGTGGATGGGGATAATGCCGCAGCGATGCGATATACCGAAGCACGCCTCAAGCGGATCGCAGAAGAGCTGTTGGTGGACATCAACAAGGAAACTGTCGACTTCCAGTTCAACTTTGATGATTCCTTAAAGGAGCCTACGGTTCTTCCAGCAAAGGTACCTGCGCTCTTATTGAATGGAGCTTCAGGGATTGCGGTAGGTATGGCTACAAACATGGCCCCTCACAATTTGGGCGAGGTCATTGACGGAATTATCGCCTACATCGACAACAAGGAAATTACTGTAGCGGAGTTGATGAACTTCATTATTGCTCCAGATTTCCCTACAGGAGGGATCATCTACGGCTACAATGGAGTGAAAGCTGCCTTTGAAACAGGTAGAGGACGAATAGTCGTTCGTGGCAAGGCCAACATTGAAACCAAAGAAGGAGGAAATAAGGAGATGATTGTCATCACCGAAATCCCTTACATGGTCAATAAGGCAAACATGGTCGAAAAGACTGCCCAACTGATTAATGAGAAGAAAATAGAAGGTATATCTGCCATTCGAGACGAGTCAGATCGATCTGGAATGCGCGTAGTATATGAATTAAAGCGTGATGCTGTGTCGAGTGTGGTTTTGAACAACCTCTACAAGCAAACCGCCTTGCAAACTTCGTTCTCGGTAAATAATGTGGCCTTGGTAAAAGGGCGTCCACAAACCTTGAACCTAAAAGATTTGATTGTTCATTACGTGTCTCACCGCCACGAGGTGGTTGTTCGTAGAACAGAGTTTGAATTAAAAGAAGCCGAAAAGCGAGCTCACATTTTGCAGGGATATTTAATTGCCTTAGACCATTTGGATGAGGTTATTTCCTTGATCAGAAGTTCAGCCGATCCAGAAACTGCCCGTAATGGATTGATGGAGCGCTTTGAATTGAGTGAAATCCAGGCAAGAGCCATCCTCGACATGCGTCTTCAGCGCCTAACCGGCATGGAGCGTGAGAAAATCATTGAGGAGTACAAGGAAATCATGGCGCTAATTGAGGAGTTGAAATTCATCTTGGCTGACGAAGGCAAGCGAATGGAAATCATCAAAACTGAGCTCCACGAGGTGAAAGACCGCTATGCGGATGACCGTCGAACTGAGATTGAGCACAATGCAGAAGATTTTAGTTACGAAGACATGATCCCGAATGAAGAAGTGGTGATTACCGTTTCTCATCAGGGCTATGTGAAGCGTACTGCCTTAACTGAATACCGTACGCAGGGCAGAGGTGGAATCGGATCCAAAGGAGTGAGTACCAAGGAAGATGATTGGACCGAGTACCTATTTACGGCTTCCACCCACAATTATCTCTTGATATTTACGGATAAAGGGAAATTGTTCTGGTTGAAAACTTATGCGATTCCTGAAGGATCCAAAACTGCGAAAGGTCGACCAATCCAAAACTTGATCAACATCACGCAGGATGATAAAATCCGATCCATCATCCAGGTAGAAAGTCTAGAAGATCAAGATTACATCAACAACCACTTCTTGGTGATGGTCACCAAGCAAGGTGTTATCAAAAAGACTACGCTAGAGCAATACTCAAGACCAAGAACCAACGGAATTATCGCCTTGAACTTCCGTGAGGATGATCAATTGGTGCACGTGGCCAAAACCAATGGAGATCAGCACATTGTGATTGCTGCCAAATCGGGTAGAGCCATCCACTTCCACGAGTCTGCAGTACGTCCTATGGGTAGAACTGCAACAGGTGTGAAGGCCATCACGCTTACAGACAAGGAGGATTATGTAATTGGCATGGTTTGTGCATCTGAACCAAATGCAACCCTCTTGGTAGTGTCTGAAAAGGGATATGGAAAACGTTCCAACCTTGACGAATACCGAATCACCAATAGAGGTGGCAAAGGAGTAAAAGCGATGAATGTGACCGACAAGACAGGTGCATTGGTAGCAATTAAAGAAGTAGTGGATACTGATGATTTGATGATTATCAATAAGTCAGGAATTACCATCCGTATCTCCATGGATGAGTTACGTGTTATGGGTAGAGCTACTCAAGGAGTACGACTTATCAAAGTAGGAGATGGAGATGAGATTTCTTCTGTGGAAAAAATTTCAAGAGAAGAGGAGGAACTTTCAGAATCTTCCGATATTGTGCCCGATTCTCCGGAATTACCCGAATCACCCTTAGAAACAACTGAATAAACAATTCCTAACGAAAACACGAATGAAAAAGCTCGTTCTATCACTAGCAATGGTTGCGACCGTCACTTTTGCTTTTGGACAAAAGAAAGTAGTAAAAGAGGCAGAAAAAGGATTTAAGTCAGGAAACTTACAAACTGCACTTACAGCCATTGATGCTGCAACAACTAACCCTGAAACTAGCACCGACCCAGCCACTTTCTTGGTAAAAGCACAGATTCACACTAAAATCTTCGCAACCGATTCTTCCAATACAAAGGAAACTTTGGAAGCAGGAAATCAAGCTTTAGCCACTTTCAATAAGACATTTGAAATGGCTGGTAGCAGCAAAACTTCTCCTGTTGGAAAGTCAGTGTATGCTGAGGAAGTACCTGGTCTACCAGACAACTTGAGACCCTATTCTTTGATTACCTTGAAGAACCTTTCATTTGATAAGGCTTTGGATCGGTACAACGAAGAAGACATGGAGATGTCATATGAGTTCTTCAATCTTGCTGGAGAAATTGACAAGACTGACTCTACCATTCATTACAATGCTGGTTTCCTTGCAAATGATTTGGGAAGATTCGAAGATGCTAAAAAACACTTCGGATACCTATTTGAGTTGCCTAGCTACAACAAGACCAATGCCTACTATTTCATGGTTCAAATCCTAAGTACGGAAGAAAAGAACCCAGAAGCTGCATTTGCATTGGTAAGTAAGGCACGTGCTGAGTACCCGAATGATAAGGTTTTGGCTGAGTATGAAATTCAATTGCTTCTTCAATTGAACAAAATGGACGAGGCAATGGCACAAATCAAGGATGCCCTTGCTAAAGACCCTAACAACCCAGGTCTGTTATTGCGTTCTGGATACTTGAAAGAGCAAGGGGGTGATTTAGAAGCCGCTCTAGTTGACTACAAGAAATCAGTAGAAGTAGATCCTAACTTCTTTGAAGGAAATTACTACACTGGAGCCTTGATGTTAGAAAAATCAAGAAGCATTCTTGCTGAATTGAATACGCTTTCTGATGCAGAATGGGAAAAGAGATCGAAAGAGATGGGTACTCAGGCAGATGAATTGTACAAGCAAGCTGTTCCATTCTTTACCAAAGCATTGGAAATTAAGCCAGACAATACGGACATCATGATCATTTTATTTCAGGTACATACTCGTTTGAAAAATACAGCCGAGGTAGGTGCATTGAATACTAAAATTTCAGCAATTCTTGGTGCCAACTGGCAAGAGAATTAATACCTAATAAAAGAATTAAGAAGGCCGGATTTTCCGGCCTTTTTTTTTAGGGTATCTGCAAAATATTTCAAAGGCAAACCCGAATTACATTTAGTTTTTCATCCTATTCATAAAAATTCAATTTTATTTAGCGATGAATTGAATTAGTTTGCGTCTAGTTGATCACACATCCATGCGTCCACGAATTCTACCATTTCTATACTTCTTCTGTGCCCTTTTCTTTTTTGCTACTACAAGTTTTGGGCAATCCCTAACTTCCTCAGAGCGGTACCATCTGTTGTTGCAATTACAAGAGACCAAGCGGGTGCTCTATGTGGCCGCACACCCTGACGATGAGAATACCCGGTTGATTGCCTACCTAGCCAATGGTGAACATGCTGAAGTGGCTTACCTGAGTCTCACGCGTGGGGATGGAGGGCAAAACTTAATTGGAAAGGAACTTGGAATTGAATTGGGCCAAATCCGTACCCAGGAATTAATCAAAGCAAGGGAAATCGATGGAGGAAAGCAGTATTTCACCCGAGCCCTTGATTTTGGATACAGCAAAGATCCTACTGAAACCCTTCAAAATTGGGATAAAGAAAAGGTATTGGCTGATGTGGTTTGGGCGATTCGCAGTTTTCAACCAGATATCATTATTACTCGATTCAATACCACTCCTGGAATTACCCACGGTCATCATACCACTTCGGCAATATTAGCCGAGGAAGCATTTGCAATTTCAGGTGATCCAAAGGCCTTTCCGGAACAATTGAGTTATGTGAAGCCTTGGCAAGCCAAACGCATATTTTTCAATGCCTATAACTTTAGAGGGGAGTTTGAACCTGAACCGGGAAAGCGCTACTATGCGATGGAAGTAGGGGGATACAATTCCTTGCTTGGTAAATCCTACTATGAGTTTGCTGCAGATAGCCGAACCATGCACAAGTCACAGGGATTTGGATCTACGGCAGGTACTGGAAAGGCCAAGGACTTTTTAGAGCAAGTTGGGGGAGAGCCCTATGTGAATTCTCCTTTTGATGGTGTGGAAAGCCGCTGGTCCGCTATCAAAGGTGGGTTAGATATTCAGACCCAATTGGATCAATTGTTGACAAATTTCAACCTAGTAGAGACTTCCAAAAACCTTCCTGCATTATTGGCTATCCGTTCAGTCATGCTAGAGTTGGACACAAGTAGCCCCTGGATTGCCAGTAAGTTAACTAAGCTGGATCAACTTATTTTTTCTTGTCTGGGATTGGGGATGGAATTTGTCACGAACCAAGAATTGGGCTATCCAGGTGAAAAAATTGCAGCTCAATTACTTCTGATCAATCCTTCAGAGGTTCCGATTTCTGAGATTTCCTTTCAGCTCAAGGATACCAACTATCCGAGCAAGGACACCAAAGGGGATGAAGATACCAAGCTTTCCATTACGCTCGAGCTTGCAAGTAATGATGCCTATTCCCAGCCTTATTGGCTAAAAGAACCCTTAGGCGGAGCTCTTTTCACAGTTAAAAGCCAACGTGACATTGGACTTCCCTTTAAAGACAAGGTGGCCGGAGATCTTAGCTTTGCTTTGAGTGGACAAAAATTTAAGGTAGCAGTTCCCTTGGTTTACAAATTCAACGATCCCATTGATGGAGAGGTAAATCAGCCATTTACGATAGTGCCTGAGGTAGACCTTTCCCTTTCTAAAGAATTGGTTTTTCTTGTACCTGGTGCAGACCCTAGACTAACCGTAACGGTCAACTTTAGGAATCAGTTGCTTGAAGGTGAATTAGAATTTGACGGCTTAAGCTCCAATCAATTCAAGGTGCTAAAGGTGGAAGAATTTCCTGCCCAAAAACAGCGAAGGTATACGGTTTCCTTTCTTCAAGGAAAAAATGGAAAGCAGGAACTTAGGGCTCGTTTTAAGACTACATCAGGCCAAGTATTTGACCAAGTGATCCACCGGATATCCTATCCCCATATTCCAAATTTAACCTATTTCAGTCCTGCGCAGATTCAGCTGATCCAAGAAGACTGGAAAGTTTCTGGAGGAAAAATAGGCTATGTAGAAGGTGCTGGGGATGAAGTTTCGGACGTTCTTTCTTCCTTGGGCTATCAAGTACAGTTCCTAACAGAGGACAACTTGGAGGTTGACCAATTGAACGAATTTCAAGCGATAGTGGTCGGAATACGTGCCTATAATACCCAGGAATTCTTAGCAAGTAAGCAACAGATTCTGCTGGATTTCGTGAAGGCTGGAGGCAATTTAATTCTGCAATACAATACGAGTAGCCCATTGGTGACGCCTAATTTAGGTCCGTATCCATTTGCCATCGGTCGAGATCGCGTGACCGTAGAAGGCTCTCCGGTACAGGCAGATTGGGAGCATAGCCTACTTCGTACTCCCAATCGAATGGAGGGGAAGGATTTTGAGGGATGGGTTCAGGAACGAGGGCTTTATTTTGCTTCTAAAATTGACGAGCGCTACAGGACTCCTTTGACTTTACAGGATCCTGGAGAAGCAGCAAATAAAGGTGGGTTGATTACCACGCAATTTGGAACTGGAACTTATGTGTATACCGGCATTTCCTTCTTTAGGCAATTGCCTGCTGGGGTACCTGGAGCGATCAAATTATTCATCAACTTGATTGAGCAATAGCATGGAAGAAAAACAGATTCCCTGGAATAAAATTTACCTCGGTCTGATGATCAGTTTAGTCATCCTTATTTCCTTAATGTATGCCTTAACCCTCGCGTATTCATGAGCACTCTCGATTGGGTAGTTCTTTTTTTGACCTTGGTGTCCATTGCCGTTTACGGGATGTACAAAACGCGCGGTAAAAAAAGTTTAGAAAACTACCTCAAAGGTAATAAAGACAATTGGTGGACCATCGGGCTATCCATTATGGCTACCCAAGCTTCTGCCATCACTTTTTTAAGTACCCCAGGACAAGCCTACGAGGATGGGATGCGTTTTATTCAGTTTTATTTTGGCTTGCCTTTGGCCATGATTATCATCTCCATTGCCTTCGTACCTATCTACTACAAACTGAAGGTGTATACGGCTTATGAGTACCTGGAAAACCGCTTTGACCTTAAGACCAGGACCCTAACTGCCTTGCTATTTATTGTGCAGCGGGGCTTGGCTGCGGGAATTACGATCTATGCACCTGCAATCATACTTTCCACCTTGCTTGGCTGGAACTTGACCTTGACCAATATCTTTATTGGGGTCTTGGTTATCGCATATACAGTTTCTGGTGGCACAGAGGCCGTTTCCATTACCCAAAAGCAACAAATGGCTGTGATGATGGGAGGGATGATTTTGGCAGGAATCATGGTGATTCAGCTACTTCCCATTTCCATGCAGGAAGCCCTGCAAGTGGCGGGAAAGATGGAAAAGTTGAATGTGGTCAATTTTGAATTTGATCTAGCTGACCGCTATTCCTTCTGGTCTGGCATGACTGCGGCCGTATTTTTGTTTTTGAGTTATTTCGGTACGGACCAAAGCCAGGTTCAACGCTACCTCTCTGGGCAAACCTTGACCCAAAGCCGGATGGGATTGCTGATGAATGGATTTTTGAAGATTCCGATGCAATTTCTGATTCTATTTATTGGGGTTTTGGTTTTCGTATTTTACCAATTCATTACGCCACCGGTACATTTCAATCAGGTACAAACCGAGGCCCTTCGGCAAAGCGAATATGCTTCTGAATTTGATCGTTTGGAGCAATCTTACCAAGCCAACTTTGATTCTTCGAAGCAGGTATACACGCAACTCTTATCTTCAATCGATCAGGAGAATGCCGAATCCACGGAAGAATTGACCAGTACCTTGAAAAGCTTGAAAACAGAGCAGCAGGAAATTAGAGAAGAAGTAAAGGCCTTGCTAGTTACACATGACCCAGAAGCAGAAACACGGGATACGGACTACGTCTTTATGCGGTTTGTGATGGATTACTTGCCTACGGGTGTTGTAGGCTTGTTGTTTGCCGCCATTTTTGCTGCGGCAATGTCTTCTTCCTCCTCCGAATTGAATGCCTTGGGCAGCACGACTACGGTGGACTTGTACAAGCGATCGATCCGTAAGGAAGCATCTGATGCGCATTATGTCAATTCTTCTAAATTATTCACTGCCTTCTGGGGCTTGGGGGCGATTTTGTTTGCAACGTATGCCTCCTTATTTGAGAACTTAATCCAAGCCGTGAATCTTCTTGGATCCTTATTTTACGGAACCATCTTGGGAATATTTGTGGTGGGATTCTTTATCAAGTGGATCAAGGGTCAGGCAGTATTTCTAGCAGCCTTGCTTTCACAAGCTTTGATTTTGGTAGTCCATTTCTTCAATGGCAAGGGACTATTCGGGATGCAGGGGGACATTGGATTTCTTTGGTACAATGTCATTGGCTGCCTTTCGGTGGTCTTATTTGGGCTACTCCTGCAAAGTGGAATAGGTACTTTTGGAAAGAAAAAATCGCTTGAGGATTAAATCTTAGGGGAAATCAAAAAAAGAAGCCTTCGAGTAATCGAAGGCTTCTTTTTACTTATTTGATGGATTTGATCAATCGGTCATTGAGACCCACATAATCTAGATTTTTACCTTCTTCGGCTAATTTCTTAGACTTGGTAGCAGAGTCCAAGGCTTCAGTTTTTTTGCCTAGGCTCAATTCAATTTTTGCTTGCAGGTGCAAGGTCCAGTATTTCGGATCAGAGCTCGTGGACTGCTTAATCCAGGTGTAGGCTTGGTTGAGATCCTTATTGCTGGTGAAATAATAGTTTGCAGCTTGGTAGAGCAAGGCTGGGTTGGTGCTTTTTGCATCGATTACCTGCTTCTTGATATCTGCCATTACAATGGGATCCACTTCGGTCTGAATGGTAAATTCTACACGGGTTTGTTCCCACTTGATGGAAAGGTCAGCGCTAGAATCTGTTAGCTTGGCGAAGCTAATTTCAAAGGAATCATACATTCTACTTGTTTTGGCTGGCGTAGCTGTAAAGCGAAGCATGTCGTCCTTAGAATCATAGCCAATAGCTCCCCAAAGCTTCGTGTTTTTGCTCAGGATCATCGTCCAAGTTGTTTTGCCAGGTATGGAGTAAAGTGCATAGGAACCTGCAGGAACCTTCGTGCCGCTGATGCTTACTTCAGTAGAGAAATTAAGGATGGTTGCCCCATTGGCACCAGTTCTCCATACTTCACCGAAAGGTACAAGCTCCCCAAAGATTTTTCTACCCTTGGTACTTGGTCTGCTAAAGTCGACAGTAACATCCGTGAGTCCCACTTTTTGAATGATTTTAGAGCTAGGGCTAGCCTGAGGCATTTGGATTTGCTGGGCAATGCTCGAAATGCTTACAAAGAGAAAAGCCAGAATTAGAAGGTTGATTTTTTTTGTCATATCCGTAGAGGGTAAATGTAGGAGTAGGTTTATACTTGATTGGACCATTATTTGGTCAAATTTTGAACGTGCAAGTTCTTAGATTATTCTCTTTTTTCTTAAAAAAGGCAAAGGAATTTGATGAATGAATTTTTTGCCCTGTTTGAAAGGTCTAATTTAGGTGTAACAAAGCCACAAGTACATGAGTCTTGCAATAATTAGCCCAGGTAGAGATCCAAAAGTTTGGATTGAAGCACTTCGCTATCATCAACCTGAAATTGATATTCAGGTATATCCAGAAATTGATCGACCAGAAGCCGTAGAGATGGCCTTGCTTTGGCAGCATCCTCCAGGATACCTCAAAAATTTTCCTAACCTTAAATTAATCAGCTCTTTAGGGGCAGGGGTGGATCACATTCTTTCAGATCCTGCACTAGAAGATTCCCTACCGATAGTTCGGATTGTGGACGAGAAACTGACTTGGTCCATGACCAATTATGTAATCATGGGTGTATTGAACTTTCATCGACAGTTCCTTCGTTATCACCATGACCAACAGAAAAAAGTCTGGGACATGTCAAATCCAGAGCTTCCCGTTAAAGTAGGAGTGATGGGTGTAGGGGCTTTAGGAGGAGATGTCTTAACTAAATTGGATGGATTAGGATTTGAGGTGATTGGTTTTGGTTTTTCAGAGAAAAAAGACTTTCCCTATCCCTACTTTCAAAAAAATCAACTGGAAGAATTCCTTTCCAAGGTTAATGTCCTAGTTTGCCTGCTTCCGCTTACCCCAGAAACCGAGGGGATTTTAAATCTTTCACTTTTCAAAAAGTGTTCAAAAGGCACGTATTTGATTAACGTAGCAAGAGGAAAGCATTTAAATGAAGCAGATCTATTGACTGCTTTAAATGAAGGAATGCTTTCTGGGGCGCTATTGGATGTGTTTCAAGTAGAGCCTTTGCCAGAAGCCCACCCATTTTGGGGGGAAAAGCGCATCCAATTGACGCCTCATATTGCGTCTGTTACAAACCCAAAGGCTGCCGCTCCTCAAATTATTGAGAATTATAATCGGCAAAAAGTCGATCTTCCTTTGCTTAATCTCGTAAATCGATCTAGAGGATATTAACTACCAACTATGGCATCTCCATTTACCATACTTTGTCCGATTGACTTTTCAGACTGTGCGTTGAATGCGCTGGAGTATGCCTCAAAAATTGGGGAGAAGTATCAGGCCAAATTGATTGTGTTTCATGTTCTGAATAAGGAAGATTATCAGAAATTGGCCCCCTTGGATTTGGATGGAACCTACCAGGAAGAGTTCGTAAAGAATAAGTTAGCAAGTTTGCAAGCTGCAGTTATTCAAGAAAGTCTTCCGAAAGGACTTCATAGTTGTGAGGTGATGCTTTCAGAGGGATCAATCGTTCAAAAGACCATTGAATTTTCACAAAAAATCAATGCAAATCTGATCGTGGTGGGTACTGAGGGAATGAATGATTTCAAAGGGCAGGTTTTTGGAAGTCGCTCTAGTCGCTTGGTATTGCAAGCTGATCGAGATGTTTTGGTAGTTCCACGCAAAGTATTTTTCAAGCGCCCTCGAAAATTGGTCTATGCTTCAGATTATGTGGAAGAGGACAAGATTGCGATTCAAAAAGTGGTGGAGTTTTCCTCTTTTTTCAAATCTGAAATAGATATTGTACACGTGTCAACACGAAACCGACTGATTGATAAGGCCTTGCATAAGAGTATGTTGGAGGAACTTCAACCATTTGTCAAGTACGACTTGGTCAATTTTGTTTTGAAATCATTTCGAGATGATATAGGCCTAGGTCTCGAAAATTACCTGCAACTAGCAAAAGGGGACATGTTGGTAACGCTAAGCAAAAAGAAAGAGTTTTTCGATCAACTTTTTTCAAAGAACCTATCTCGAAAAATGTCTTATTTCATCACCAAGCCACTCTGGGTGATTAAGAGTTTTTAGTACCTTTTTTTCCGAAAATTCCGGATAAAAAAGCAACAAACTCTTTACGCGTAGCACCCTCTGTAACTAAACCTTTAAGGATACTAAAAAAATGACTCAAAGTCAATTTTGGTGTTTGTGAGGTTTTTTCAGCCGCTTTTTCTTCTTTCTTTTCTGATGCAGTTGAGCTGCTACCTTGCACCTGTTCCGTCTCTTTTTTGGGAGGGTATCCTGACAGCGCATCTGCTTTAGTGAAGTTTTGTTGCGCTTTTTCTTTACGCCCCATTTTTTCTTCTACCAAGCCTAGGTTGTTGTAAGCCACTGCATCTTCAGGATCCAATTCGATAGCCTTCTCATAGTCAGCAATGGCGCCTGCCAAATCTCCAATTCGATCCTTCAAGTAAGCCCTGCTGCTGTAGCGGTAGGGATTGTTGGGATCCAAATTAGCAGCACGATCCAGTTCTACGATAGCCTCTTCATTTCTCCCCAAAAGATGCAAAACCACCGCTCGATCACTAATGTAATCGGTATTGTAAGGCTCGAGTTGGATCAAGACATCAAAATCAGCCAAGGCTTCCAATCCTTTCCCAAGTCGAGTTAATATTCGGCCACGATAGAGGAAATAAATAGGGTTTTGAGGTTCCTGACTGATCAGTTCATGGAAGATAGCTAGAGCAGCTTCAAAATTTCCTTCTTTGTACAGGGCTAACCCTTTTTCAAAATTCATGGTATTTCAATTGGCTTGCAAAATAAACCCAGAATCTTCGATTAAAGTTTATTTGCTTCGAAATTCTCACCATTCAACTGGCATCTATTATCTTTAAGTGCACGAGATCTTTCCCTTATGGCCCTCCTTCCTGAAGTAGTTTTAAAAGATTTAAAAGCGAAGAAGTTTGCTCCCATTTATTTTTTGCAGGGAGAGGAACCTTATTTTATTGACTTGGTAAGTGACTACATCGAGAAGAATGCCATTCCCGAATTCGAGCGTGGATTCAATCAGCTTGTGCTGTATGGAAAAGAAGCTTCCGTAAGCAACATTCTTTCCCATGCACGCAAATTTCCCATGATGGCTGAAAGACAGTTGGTATTGGTAAAAGAAGCACAGAATATTCCTGACTTGGGAAAAGAGGATGCCCAAAAATTATTGATTGGCTACCTCAGCAATCCGCTACCCAGTACAATTTTGGTTTTTGCTTACAAGCATAAAAAATTAGATGGGAGGAGTAGTTTAAAGAAGGAATTCGAAAAAAAGGCGGTTTTTGTTGAAGCCGAAAAAATTAAGGATTGGAAGTTAAATGAGTGGATTGAATCCTATTTCAAGGAATTGGGGCATCAAATTGACCCCAAGGCAGGGCAACTTTTGGCTGATTCCATAGGCAATAACCTTGAGGTAATGACCAATGAGGTGGGGAAAATGTTAATCAATTTTCCTGAACCTACTTGCTTTACTGTAGATCATATTTCCAAGTACATTGGCATCCACAAGGAATACAACAATTTTGAATTGACTAAAGCGATTGGATTCAGAGATGTAAACAAGGCAAATGTAATTGTGCATTACTTTATTCAAAATCCTAAGAATCATCCCGTCATTCCAATTTTCTCCCTGTTGTTTACCTATTTTTCTCGAATTGCTTTGCTTCATCGTGCGGGTGCTTTGCCGGAAAGCCAATTGGCAGCGGCCATAGGAGTGAACCCTTATGGCCTTAAAGAATATGTAAGTGCATCAAAAAATTACAAGTTAGGCAAGGTAATTGATGTATTTGGATACCTAAAAGAGGCAGACCTTCGTTTTAAAGGCGTAGATTCTGGAAGCATGACTGAAGGTGAAATCCTTCGGGAACTAGTCTACAAAATTTTGCATTGATTAAGCTATTTGCCATGAAATACTACTTGGTTCTGCTTGCAGGACTGGGCTTCACGTTGGAGTCTTTTTCACAATCTTCGCTTT
>CANGUK010000050.1 GCA_947457095.1 Cyclobacteriaceae bacterium | reverse complement strand
CAATTATCTCTTCAATTGGAAAAAGTGCCAGTGGAAGTTCAAGACTACCCAGGATTTGTGGCCAACCGGATTTTGATGCCCATGATTAACGAAGCCATCTACACCTTGTACGAAGGAGTAGCAGGAGTTTCTGAAATCGATACGGTGATGAAGTTGGGAATGGCACATCCCATGGGACCGCTTCAACTTGCAGATTTCATTGGTTTGGATGTGTGCCTTTCCATATTGCGTGTACTTCATGAAGGCTTTGGCAACCCAAAATATGCCCCATGTCCCCTCTTGATCAATATGGTAACTGCTGGATTCAAGGGCGTAAAATCTGGAGAAGGATTTTATTGCTATCCTGCTGGTACCAAAGACTACCCGGTTTCTCCTAGATTTTCAAAGTAAAATAGACCCCAATGCATTTAGCAGTATCTGGAAATATTGGTAGCGGCAAAACCACGCTTACCGAAAAATTAGCAAAGCATTATGGCTGGAAGGCTGAATTTGAAGCTGTAGATGATAACCCCTACCTGCCCGATTTTTACGAGGACATGAAGCGCTGGTCTTTTCACCTCCAAGTGTACTTTTTGAATTCCCGTTTCAATCAGCTAAAAACCATTCAAGCAAGTAGCGAATCGACAATCCAAGATCGGACGATCTATGAGGATGCCTACATATTTGCAGCCAACCTCTACAAAAGCAACCTCTTGACAGAACGAGACTATGCCAATTACAAGAGTCTTTTTGATTCCATGATCTCCCATGTGAAGGCGCCAGACCTTTTGATTTACCTGAAAGCAGATATACCCAAACTGGTAGGTCAAATTGAGAAGCGAGGAAGAAGTTACGAATCGGCCATGAGAATCGATTATTTAAAAAATCTGAACTCCCACTACGAAGAATGGATTGCTGGCTATAAGGAAGGAAAGCTATTAGTAATCGATGTCAACAATTTGGATTTTGTGGAGCGCCCAGGAGACTTTTCCTTTATTGTAGAAAAAATCGAGCGGGAAATGTTTGGGCTTTTCGCATAAACCCATCCTATTTACTTGTAGCTTACTTAGGCTATTTTGCGCATTAGCCATCCATAAAGCATGCTACGCTGCTCTTCCTTGGGATTGATTAAGAGTTGATCCAATCGCTTTAAGGATCCACCCGTCATGATGGTTTCGTAAGGGCTAAGACGAATCAACTTGTATCCGTGAATACGGGTTAGCAAATCCACTTGCATATGATTATAAGCGCTTAATTTCCAACCAGTTGCACCTACCCCATGAAAATCTCCAGGATCAGAAGGGATTCCAAAAATCCGTGTTGCTAGCGGCGGACCTTCCCAAATTCGCTGGGGCATGCCTGCCTTTAGGGCCTCTTTCTCAAAAGTTCTACAAAGCCTTTTGTGCCCTTCAAAAAAAGCAAACTGGAATTCATCATACATCGGGGAGCGGAAGCTAATTCCACGGTAACGATTAAAATTTACTTCCTCATCCCAAATAAGGACTGTTCTTCCAAACTTAAAATCAACAGGAACTTTTTCGAAAAGTGGAAATGGACCAGTTCCACCTAAATCTTCCAAAGCAGCACTCAACCAAGATTTAGTACGTGCATCCAAGTACCGGGGCTGAACTTCAAAGTCTACTTGCCAGTCGTAAGTAGCCCCACCTTCCCTCAAGATCAGATCCAGTTGCCTGGTCATCAGGTGCTCCATGTGCCTAACTTACGTCTCGAAGGATTTCCCAGGTATGGTCAGCCAATAACTTGATTTCGGCCACAAAATTTGCCCAGTTCTTTTTTCTGCCCCATTCTTCTGGAGCGATCATGCTTAAAAAGTCCGTTCCATCTTCCTTTTGGTATAGAAAATAGCGGTGGTTGATCAAGGGTTCAAAGGAAATGGAAGCCTGGTAAATACGTTCTGAAACTTCGATACGAGATTGAATTTTCTTGGCTTGATCAGCCAAAAGTTTCATTTGGTCGTAGATTTGGGCCATTTGCATGTCTGTCTGACTATGCATCGCCGCCACTGCCCTACCTGTAATTTTTCCTTTGTCTTCCGGTTTGATGATCGCACTACCCGCATGATGCGCATAAGGCAAAATTCCAGGATTCTCCGTGGTCTTTTCCTTCATCAAATCCAGATCCAAACGATCTACATCAATCTTCTTTCCTATCATGCCTACTATTTTTCAACTTCTGTAGAAATACGTTCTTTCAAATTACCCTTAGAGCCTGGAAAAGTGGTTCTTCGAGAAATGTCATAACTCACGTAGAGAATGACTAGCATGAACAACACAAAAAGCAACAAGAAGATTTTTTTATTTTTCTGCATCAGTAAAAAGATTCAACGCACAAAATTAATGATTACTACCCTTTTTGTCCTTGTTTGATCCACTCATTTTTTGAAACCTTTTCCATACAAACGGAACTGAATACTTGTTTCAAGGTCTATTTTGAATTTAAAACTCATTCCTTACCCAATTGTTAAAAAACTCTCCTTAAAAATTTACTAAATGAATTTCCACCAATGGAATGTCTTCCATGCCTTAGATTTATAAATTGCAGGGATTAAACCCTTGATTCCTAGTTCATGGATTTGAAATAGAATCCATTTTCCCAATTCTCAATTAAATTCACTTGTTCTAGCCTTATGCTACGCAAAATCTTTCTTCTTCTTCCCCTACTTTGGGTATACTCCCTTTCTTCAGCGCAATCCCAATTGTCCGTAGAATCCATCATGCGCGACCCAAGTTGGATGGGAACATTTCTATCCGGACATTATTGGAGTGCCAACAGCAAGCAGATTTACTTCAATTACAACCCCGAAAAGAATCTAGCCGACTCGCTTTACAAAATTGAGGCTATTGCCGGTGCCAAACCCAGCAAAGTCCTTTGGTCAGAAGAAAAAACGCTGAAGAAGGATGATGTTTTATCCGCAGATGAAAGCTTAAAACTTTACAAAAAAGGCAATCAAGTCTTTTTGGAAGATGTAAAAAAAGGAAAAACGACTACCCTGTTTGATTGGTATGGACCTTTGGAGAAACTCAAATTTCTCGCAAATGAAAACTACATCGCATTTAGTTCTGAATTGAATTTTTACCGCTTTGATCGCAAAAGCAATCGTCTTGAAAAACTAACCTCCATCGTCAATGGGGCAAAGCCAGCAAAAACAAAGCCTGCCGAATCTGGGAAAGCCAATTTCTTGGAACAAGAAAACCTGGCCCTCTTGGAAGAAGTTCGCAAGCGAAAAGAAGCCCAAAAAGCATCCCAAGCCTATCGAGCTAGCATTCGCGAAGCTCTCGCTGAAGAATTTGTGTTTTATACCGAAGGTAAAAATATCTCCAACCTCCAACTATCACCGGATGCGCGTTATGTCACTTTTTCGGTATTTACTCCACCTGCAGGCAACAAAAACACCAAAGTGCCTGACTATGCAGCAGCATCAGGCTACACCGAAGATCTCAACAGCAGACCGAAAGTGGGTACCCAAGCAGGCAAAACGGAAATTGGGATTTATGATCTTGATCGAGATACAGTCTATTACGTGAGTACCACCAGCCTCCCAGGAATTCAGGATGCTCCGGATTACCGAGCGGATTATCCTGAAAAAACCTGGGAGAAAAAGAATCGAGAATTATCCCTTACGGGACCTTACTTTTCCCCTGATGGAACTCAGGCAGTACTTCAAGCCAGAGCCGTAGACAACAAAGATCGCTGGATTGCAGCCATTGACTTGACTTCAGGGGCCTTAACCACGCTAGACCGACAGCGGGACGAAGCCTGGATTGCTGGACCAGGAATTGGTTGGGGTGGTACCCTGGGCTGGCTCCCTGACTCCAAGCATGTGTATTTCCAATCCGAAGAAAGTGGTTACTCCCATCTGTACTTGGTTCATGTGGAGACCAAAGTGAAAAAAGCACTTACTGCAGGAAAATTTGAAGTATTTGATCCCTTCTTGTCCAAAGACAAAAAGTCTTGGTACTTGACCACCTCGGAGGTACATCCTGGGGAGCGGCACTTTTACCGCATGCCAGTATGGGGTGGAAAGATGGAGCAGTTGACCTCCATGGAAGGTGAAAATCAGGTGGTCTTGTCTCCTGATGAACAGCATCTTGCGATCTTACACAGTTACTCCAATGTGCCCTATGAATTGTATGTCCAAGAAAACAAGGTTGGGGCAAAGCCCATCCGACTTACCGATGGCCGATCTGAGGAATTCAAAAACTATGCTTGGCGTGACCCACAACTGGTACGCTTCCCTGCTCAGGATGGCGCACAAGTACCTGCACGACTTTACCTACCCGATCCTAGCAAAAAGAATGGGGCGGCTGTCATCTTCGTACACGGTGCGGGATACCTTCAGAATGTTCACAAGTGGTGGAGCAGTTACTTTAGAGAATATTTTTTCCATAACCTCCTTACTGACCTAGGCTATACCGTCTTGGATATCGATTACCGAGGATCCGCAGGCTATGGCCGCGACTGGCGAACCGGAATCTACCGTCACATGGGGGGCAAAGACCTTTCCGATCAAGTAGATGGAGCCCAATACCTGATGAAGCAGCACGGCGTTGAAGCGGGTCGTATCGGAATTTATGGAGGCAGTTATGGTGGATTTATCACCCTGATGGCAATGTTTAATCATGGAGATCTATTTACCTCTGGGGCAGCCTTACGTTCGGTCACCGATTGGGCACATTACAACCATGGCTACACGGCCAATATTTTGAATACGCCAGAAGAAGATCCAATTGCCTACCGCCGCTCCTCACCTATCTATTTTGCTGAGGGCTTGAAAGGCAACCTACTCATCGCACACGGCATGCTGGATGTAAATGTTCACTTCCAAGACGTGGTTCGCCTTTCTCAGCGATTGATTGAATTGAAAAAGGATAACTGGGAAATGGCCGTTTACCCCATAGAAGACCACGGATTTGTGACCCCAAGTTCTTGGACAGACGAGTACAAACGAATTTTGAAATTATTCAACAATACGCTCCCTAGAAAATGAAGCAATTCTCTCAAACCGTATTTTCCTTTGCAATCACGCTAGGAATTGCAAGTGGATTTTTTGCCCAAAGTGTAGCTCAAAACACTAAAGTACAAGGACTTGTAGCCGATAAAGCAATGGTCGTCTCTGCTCGGGAGGAAGCCTCTCGAATTGGAATCGAGATCATCAAGTCAGGGGGCAATGCCTTTGATGCGATGATGGCTACCGAAATGGCTTTGGCAGTGACTTTCCCCTTCGCTGGCAACCTTGGCGGTGGGGGTTTTATGGTCTATCGCATGGCCGATGGACGGATTGGGAGTTTGGATTACCGAGAAAAAGCACCACTTGCGGCTTCTAAGGACATGTATCTGGATGCAAATGGCGATGTCATTCCTCAATTAAGTACTCAAGGAATTTTGGCCTCTGGTGTTCCAGGCACCTTGGCAGGCATTTTTGAAGCTCAGGCAAAATTTGGGAAACTGAAACCCAAACAAGTGCTTCAACCAGTAATTGATTTGGCTCGAAATGGCTATGTAGTGACTAAAAATCAAGGCGAAAGTTTACGAATGCATCGGCAGCTTTTCATCCAAGTAAATGGTCCCAACACCTTTTTTGGAAAAGAAATCAAAGCGGGCGATATCTTAAAGCAACCCGCACTCGCGAATACCTTGGAGCGAATTGCTAAGAATGGAAAAAATGAGTTTTACAAAGGAGAGACGGCTAAGATCTTGGTAAACCATTTTCAAACCAATGGAGGAATCATTTCCAAAGAGGACTTGGTCCAGTACAAAGCTGTTTGGAGAGATCCCATTGTTTTTCCGTATCGTGATTTGAAGATCATCTCCATGGCACCCCCAAGTTCTGGTGGAATCACCTTGGGTCAAATCCTCAAAATGCTCGAACCCTATCCCCTACGCCAACTTGGATACCATTCCTCCGAATACATCCAGGTCCTTGTGGAAACGGAGCGTCGCGCTTATGCAGATCGAAATTACTACTTAGGTGATCCTGACTTTGTACAAATTCCCGTCAATCAACTGCTTGATTCAGCCTATTTGAAATCCAGGATGGCTGATTTCTCCTTCGGAAAAGCAAGTAAGTCAGCAGACATTGGCAGAGGAGATATCCAGTTTTCCGAGAGCCTGGAAACTACCCACTATTCCATTGTGGATGCAGATGGGAATGCCGTATCTGTAACTACCACCTTAAATGGTGCCTATGGATCCAAGGTATTTGTGGAGGAATTGGGATTCTTTATGAACAATGAAATGGATGATTTCAGCGCCAAGCCGGGAATCCCAAATATGTTTGGCTTGATCGGAGCAGAAGCCAATAGCATTGCTCCAGGCAAGCGCATGCTCAGTTCCATGACCCCCACTATCGTGGAAAAAGAGGGAAAACTAGCCATGGTCGTGGGTACTCCAGGAGGATCCACCATCATCACTTCCGTGCTTCAGACGATTCTCAACGTGTATGAGTTTGATATGGGGATGCAGGAAGCCGTCAATGCACCTAGATTTCATCACCAATGGTTACCAGATCTCGTCAACTTTGAACCCAAGGCTTTTGGAGCGGCTTTAGTGGAGCAACTCAAATCCAGAGGGTATTTAATCAACGAGGGAAATAGCCCCATCATTGGAAAAGTAGATGCCATTCGCGTCTTGCCCAACGGCAAACTCGAAGGTGGGGCTGATCCTAGAGGAGACGATAAGGCTGTAGGGTTTTAATTTAGTTGGTAATTACCTCCTATTTCTATCTTTAAACCTACGCCACAGGACTCTTCCTTTAACTAGCCATTTTAGAACTTAGTTTGTCATAAAGTGCTTCCAATTGAACTTTATGTTCCACTAATTTTTGTCCTGTAATCTGTGCTTTTTTTGCGTGCCAAACCTTGGGCATTGCCCATTTACCTTGGGCCAAGGAATACATCCAAAATAGGTCCAAGAAATTGACAAAGAGGTTAATCCTGTAAAATAAGGAAGGTTCAATGAGTTCAAACCCTATCCTTTGCACAGTTCGATCACTGAAAAAATAAGAGGTTCCCACAATGTTCACTGATTCAGGTACTTCTTTATTCTCGATCAATTGATTAATCTTTTTTAAGCCCTCCAATTGAAATAGCAGCAACCTATTTCTCATTTCAATTCCTGACTTGTACTTCCTCATAACAAACAAATAGTCAAAACTACCGCCACTATGCAAATCAATCTGGGTGTCAGATGGGGTGTATCCCAATAGCATAGGTGAATAATACTTGTAGACACCTACCAATGTAAAAAAGGGAGTAAAGGAAAATTGACCAATTGGGACATAAAAAAGAAACAACAGGTAGGCAATGGGATGGGAATAACTTAGCTCAATTAAAGCCAATGCTGGGAAAAATCCACTGATTAGCAAGAGTAAAGCAAGCAGCCATTGCAGCATTTTTGGAAGTTTATAAAAATCGTTCATTTTCTGAAACTAGTAGCTGTGATGGGGTGAGCGCCATTCTAGAAGAGAATATTAGAGTCAACTGCAACTCTTTTTTTCTCAAATATCTAGTAAAAATAGGACTCGCTCAAATTCCATTGGAGGCGCGGAACTTGTTCAGGGTTGCCGTTGGTAAAAATTCCTTAAGAAACTCTTAGAAATAGTTTAAATTGATCAAGTATTCTTCAAACAATGAATCCATGAAAAATCGTCGCGAGTTTCTTCAAAAATCAGTACTTGGAATTGCGGGAGTCTTGACAGCCCCAACTTGGCTACAAGGAGCACCCGCCTTGATTAAATCACTTGGCAAGCCAAATTCCTTGATTAATGGTGTTCAGGTCGGTTGCATCACCTACTCCTTTCGCTCCATGCCTGATCAAAGTGCAGAAGCAACCCTTCAATACGTGCTTGATTCTGGGATTTCATCCATTGAATTGATGGGAGATCCTGCTGAGAGTTTTGCCGGTATGCCTACTCCTACCTTCAATCGTTCACGGATATTTCAATTGGGTGGGAAGCAGCGTCGTGGAGAAGCACTCAGCGAGGATGAAAAAAAGGAACTTGCTGACATCCAGGCCCAAAGTGCTGCCTTCAACAAAACCGTTGCAGATTGGCGCGCCAATGCAGACATGAAGAAGTTTGAACAAATGGGCAAAATGTACAAAGATGCGGGAGTATCGATTTATGCCTTCAAGCCCAATGCTTTTGGAGCCAACAATTCGGATTTGGAAGTGGTATATGGCATGCGAGCAGCCAAAGCCCTCGGCGCAAGTCATGTAACCCTAGAACATCCCTCTAATGATGAGCAAACCATGCGATTGGGAAAATTGGCAGAAAAAGAGCGAATGGCTGTGGGTTACCATGGGCACGAACAAGAAACCTTTACTTTTTGGGATACTGCGCTCACACAAAGTACTGCCAATGGGTTAAATCTAGATGCTGGGCACTACATCGCTGCTGGACATTCGGATTTGATTCCACTCATAGAAAAACATCACTCCAGAATCTTGAGCATGCACACCAAGGATCGTAAAACTCCCGCCAATGGCAAAGGAAATGTTTCCTGGGGAACTGGCGATACTCCAATTGGGGAGATTTTGCAATTGATGAAGAAAAAGAAATATGCTTTCCCAGCCACGATCGAACTGGAATACCAAATACCTACCGGTTCGAACGCTGTTACAGAGGTTCAGCGCTGCTTGGAATTCTGCAGACAAGCATTGAAATGAGAAAGGGGTTTTTCCCCTTTTTTTTATGAGAATTAATGTCCTTCCGGCATCATTTCCCCAGCATTTACTGCAAAAGTAAGGCGATTGGATTTGGGAGGAATGGGGCAAGTAGCAAACTCCGTGTAGGCACAAGGAGGATTGTATGCATAATTAAAATCAAGCGTAGTCATTCCTTTACCATCGGGAGGATTCACGTACAGGTAGCGGCCTGTGGGATAGGTTTTCAAGGCAGACGTCTCGTCGGAAAAAATGACAAAAAGCTTCCCCAACTCATCCAAGACTAGGAGTTCAAATTTTTGTCCTTCCCGTTCAAACTGTAGCACGCCAATCACCTTCCAGGTAATGAGTTGCCCCAATACATTTGGGATTTCAAGGGTTTGATTGAATCTAGGTACCAACTTCGCAGTGTAGCGGTATGCTGGATTGTAGTCAAAAGTGGGTGTAGGAGTAAATTTTTTAAGATTCGGATGATTCAAGTCGCGCAATCTAAGTGCATAATTCCCGCCGCGCTGAATAATAGTCCACTTCCAATTCTTGTAGTAAACCCCTGCTCCAGTGCCATAAGGAATGGGGTATACCAGTATCCTATTGGGGGTTGCTGAGGTAGATTTCTTTTGAATGGCCAATTCCGTAGGTTGAAACCAAAGCGAGTCTTGTCCAAATTCAAACTTGCCAAGCGTGGAAGAACCCGACTTCGCTGCAAAGCCAAGTGTAGTCGAATTCACCTCTTCCAAATAGGGAGAATTCGCCTCCATCCAATACAAACCCACCAAATTGAGCCAACCGTCTTCCCCTTTCAACTCCGCTTGCCTATTGAGTTTCCACTGGGCAAATTCTGATTCTTGTGCACTAGATACCCCTACAAAAGCCATAAAAGCGAATAAAAGAATCCAGGATTTCATAGGAGATTAATTCTTTAAGTGTTGATTAATTATATAATGTACAACTAATTAGTATTCAATACTTTATTTTATTTACATTTAATCAAATAGAGTTGTTATTTTTTGGATTCGATACAAGGCCTCTTCCAGCTCTTCTTCTTTTTTGGCAAAACAAAAACGAAGCACTTTATGGTCTAGGCCATTTGCATAAAACACAGATACCGGGATACAGGCCACCTTGAGTTGCCGAGTCATCTGCTCAGCGATTAGCACATCAGATTTTTTGCTGAGATGGGCATAGGATACCAACTGAAAGAAACTTCCCTGGCTCGCTTGAAAGGTAAATGGAGTGGATTTCAAGCCTTCTACAAACAAATCCCTTTTCTTTTGGTAAAAGGTTGGTAAGTCTAAATAATGCTGGGGATGTTCTAAATACTCCGCTAAAGCATATTGGATCGGAGTAACCGTGCTAAAGGTCAAATACTGATGGATTTTCCGAAATTCCAGACTCAAGGGTTTTGGAGCAATGCAATAGCCTATTTTCCAACCGGTGACATGAAACGTCTTTCCAAAAGAGCCACAAACAAAGGTATGCTCACGTAAAATGGGATGCGCACCCAAGGAAATATGGATTCTGCCATCAAATAAGATGTGTTCATACACTTCATCACTAATTACAAAAATGCCCGTCTTGGAAACGAGAGAAGCCAATTGATCCACATCGGCTTTGCTCCAAACAGCTCCACTTGGATTGTGTGGACTATTGACTACGATGGCGCGGGTTTTGGACGTAATTTTGGAGGCGACTAACTCCCAATCCACTGAAAAATCAGCAGGATTTAAAGATACAAAAACGGGAATACCCCCATTTAAGTGGATTGCAGGAACATAACTATCATAGGCAGGTTCCAAGACAATCACCTCATCTCCAGGTCGAACCACAGCAGTAAAGGCAGCAAAAAGCGCTTCTGTGGCTCCAGACACAATAGTTACCTCTGATTCTGGGTCCGGAAAATAGCCTTGGGTAAGTTGAGTCTTTTTGGCCAAGGCTAGCTTCAACTCAGAAACACCAGACATGGGTGCATATTGATTCATTCCTACTCGGGTATACTTGGCTACCAATTCCAATAAAACAGGATCCGAACCGAAGCCAGGAAATCCCTGAGCCAGGTTAATTGCATTTTCCTCCTTCGCCATGCGAGACATGGTGGTGAATATGGTCGTCCCTACTTGAGGAAGTTTTGAAATCAAAGACATTTGATTCACTTAGTTGAGTTTCTACTTGTCAAGAAAGGAATTTTTTTCAAATTTGAGAAGTAAAGCGCTAATCACCATGAAATTCCAAATCCTCCTAGTTGCACTTCTTGGCACCTTACTCTTCGCTTGCTCGGTTGAATCTCCTGAGGATCCTCTAGATGTCTACCGAAACATTGCCTACACTGCTCTGAGTTCTTCACAAAAATCTTCGATTCTTGGAGATTGGAAAGAAGCGGAAGTTGGCGCCTGGACCAATGGCAACTATGTAGTGGTATTCAAAACAAAAGACAATGCAGGGCCTATTCGGGTAGTGGTAGATCCTGTAAATGGTAGGGTAGTCGAGATTTTAACCTAATTCGGCACAGACCAACCCTCCATGCTTGACTCACAATACCCTACAAAACCAATATTTCTGCCTCAAATCAATTGCGATCTTGGTGAGGGCGTAGCCTGGGAGGAACAAATTTTTCCTTTTGTAGATGTAGCCAGTTTGGCTTGCGGTGGGCATTTTGGTACGCAGGAGAGCTTGGATTCTTCCTTAGCCTTGGCCATCAAATACGGCAAAAAAGTGGGAGCACATCCCTCCTATCCAGATCGAGAAAATTTCGGGAGAGTTTCAATTTCCATTCCCTTTGGAGAATTGATCGAATCCATTAAACAACAAATTGAATGGTTTAAGGAGAGCGCAGGTGCTCATAATTTAACCCTGGACCACATCAAGTTCCACGGAGCACTTTACAATGACACAGCAAAAGATTCAGATTTAGCCCATCTGTTGACTGGTTTTTTAAAAGAAAATTATCCCGAAACACCCTTGCTAGTTCCCCCACATTCTCAGTTGGAGAAACGAGCACAGGAAAAGGGCGTATTGATTCGCCTTGAAGTATTTGCGGACAGAGCCTACACCGCAGATTACCTGCTTAGTTCAAGAAGCCTAAAAGGATCTTTGCTTAAGGATTTGGACTCAGTTGAACCCCAAGTCAAGCGCTTGCTTTTTGAAGGACAGTTGTTGAGTATGGAGGGTGTTCAATTGCCTATCCAAGCAGATACGCTATGCTTTCATGGAGATAATCCAGGTATCGTTGACTTTTTATCCATCCTTAGAAAGCGGTATTGGACATGATTCCTCACTATCAACTCCTTAGCCCAACTCTCGGGGAATTAGTATGGGAAAACCAGCCATCAGATGAATTGCTTGGATACCAATTGGCATATTTGAATCACATTCAAATTAATTTCTCGGATACCTTAATGGAAGCCCGTCAGGGTTTTACACGGATCAGTTTGGTTTGGAGAAATCTCAAAAACCAACAGGAGTTTTTAACCCATTTAAAGAACCTCAAGCTGACGCCAATGGAGTTATCGAATGCAATCTGGCAGGTTCCTGTATGCTATGACCCAGACTATGGTCAAGACCTAAACTCCCTTGCTGAAGCCAAAAACCTACCCCTAGCCGAACTCATTCAACTCCATTCAGAACCGGTGTACCGAATTCATTTCTTTGGATTTTTGCCAGGGTTCTTTTATTTGAATGGACTTTCCCAAAGGCTCCATACTCCACGAAAAAGCGTTCCCCTACTCGCTGTGCCTCCTGGTTCTGTAGCTATCGGGGGAAGCCAAACGGGCATCTACCCGATGCAAAGTCCTGGAGGTTGGCACATTATCGGTAGAAGTCCCATCAGTTTGTTTGATATCAAGCAGCCTATCCCTGTTTGGGCGAAGCCAGGGGAACAGATACAATTTGAACCCATCAGCACATCTCAATTCCAGAACTGGAAGGAGGCTTACCCTAAACTCATCCGACCATGAGTCAACTTCTTGGAAAAGCGACACTACTGCGCTGCCCTCCTGGCACTTCCTTACAGGATGAAGGACGACTCTCTGGAGCCCAATATGGCATTCCTACCTCGGGGGCAATGGATCAAAAGAGCTTCCACTGGGCAAATCATATCCTTCAAAATACAGTAAATCCTGTGGCCTTGGAAATGGCTCAACCTGGTCTACGAATTCAATTTGACCAAGACTGCCAAATCTCTTTAGCGGGAGCAAAGGTGCTGGCGTCGATTAATCAAACTCCACTTTCCAATTCAAGTTTAATTTCCATTGCAGCGGGAGACCTCCTTGAAATTGGGGCATTCCTGTCCGGAAGCCGTTTGTACCTCTGCATTCAAGGAGGATTTCAGGTAGAACGGCACCTTGGATCTGGAAGCGATTTTGAATCGGTCAGCTCTACTTCCAAACGAAGTGCCTCCGAGGTCTTGACCTATGTCGCATTTCCTCAATTGAATTCACTTAGGGCCAAACCCAAGTGGGAAACTTCATGGTTTGAGTCTCCTGAAATTGAAGCCTATCGGGGTGCTGATTGGGAACTTTTGTCTTCAGCGCAACAAGAATTAATTTGTTCCAAGACCTTTCACCTCTCCAAGCTCAGCAATCGAATGGGAATACAGTTGGAAGAACTTGTTCCCAACCAACTGGAGGAATTACCCACCAATCCAGTTTTTCCAGGGACCGTGCAGTTGACACCTGGAGGAAAGATGATTGTATTGATGCGGGATGCAGGGGTAACAGGTGGATATCCCCGAATTCTGCACCTGACCGAAGACGGGCAATCCAAACTGGCACAGAAAAGAGCAGGAGATCCAATTCGTTTTCAACTGATTGAGACAATTACGGGTTAATTCAACCAAATAAAAGCCAAGAATTGTTGAGGTTTCGCAGAAAGTAAATTACCTTAATAACTTCAGTTTATCCCAAAATTCCTCGCCATGAACGCTACACTTACCCAAAAAATAACTGCACACGGCAAGCAGGTTGCTGCCATTCAACAGCCGTTGGAAAGTTTCAAGCAAGGTTTTCCTTTTTTGCGCTTGGTAGGGCCAGCCACTCCTGCTCGAGGAATACAGGTTTGGGAAGAAAAGCAAGTGCAGCATTACCAAAGTTATTTTGCCAGTAAGGCTCCTGAATTGGATATTGTCAAGTTTGTTCCTGCCTCTGGTGCCGCTAGTCGCATGTTTAAAGATCTTTTCTCCTTTTTAGAAACGGACGGAGATTTGGCAAAAAATCCCTTTACCCTAAAGTTTATTGAGAATCTCCAGCAATTTGCCTTTTACCAGGACTTGGATGCTTCACTTCAACAAGGAGGCGAATCCATAGCCAGTTTGCTGAAAAAAAAGGAATACAAAAAATTGGTGGGAGCATTGCTTACAGAAACAGGCTTGAATTACGGTAATCTACCGAAAGGGCTTTTAAAGTTCCACGCCTATGGGGATGCAAACCGCTGCCCAGCAGAGGAACATTTAATTGAAGGAATCCAGTATGGAGTAGGCAAAAACAAGCAGGTGCACATCCATTTCACGGTTTCACCTGAGCATGAAGAAGGCTTCGTCAAGGAAATAAATCAGCACCTAACTAGGCTTCAGGAGCAAACTGGATTGGTATTTTCTGTGAGTTATTCCCATCAAAAGAAATCTACAGACACCATCGCTGTAGATGAATCAAATGAACCCTTCCTAGAAGAAGATGGAAGCCTGTTGTTTAGACCGGCAGGTCATGGAGCTTTACTTGAAAATCTAAATGAGGTAGCTGCGGACCTAATTTTTATCAAAAATATAGACAACGTGGTTCCTGACAGGCTAAAGCCAGTTACAAAATCCTACAAAATGGCCCTTGCAGGCTTGTTGCTGGAAATGCAATCTCGTGTATTTGAGGCATTGAAAGCACTTGAAGAAGTGACTTCCCAGTCGGTAAGTAAAGCGCAAGAAGTATATGTCTCGGAATTGGGAGGAATCATTCCTGAAACTATCCAAAATGCCAGTTTAAACGAGCAAGCTGCATTTTTTCAAGCCAAACTGAATCGTCCCATCCGGGTTTGTGGAATGGTAAAAAACACCGGCGAACCTGGAGGAGGACCTTTTTGGATTCATGAAAAAGACGGTACCCAATCCCTTCAAATCTTGGAAACCGCTCAAATTGATCTGAATGATCCCGAGTCCAAACAGCATTTTCAAGCATCCACCCATTTCAATCCGGTGGATTTGATTTGTGGAACGCGCGATTACCGAGGCCAGGCCTTTGACTTGCTTCACTTCCGCGACATGAATACTGGATTTATTACCGAAAAGTCAAAAAGTGGAAAGGTGCTAAAAGCCTTGGAACTACCTGGCTTGTGGAATGGGGCTATGGCAAACTGGAACACCCTGTTTGTGGAGGTTCCCCTACTCACTTTTAACCCTGTAAAAACCATCAACGACCTACTTCGGGAAGAACACCAAGCTTAAGTAATTTCCTACCAAAAAAAGATCAATAAAATCCCTTTTGGATTTGCTCTGCTAGGTAGGCTTTGAGTTCATTCCCTTCCTCAACCTTGATCTCTCCAGGGAGACCAAGAATAAAGCGAGCCAAACCAGGCAGGTGCGGGATCTCCCCTTCAAAATAGTAGTGGTTTCGATTTTTGATTTGAATAAAGGGTCTGGCAGTGGGATACTCCTCTACCATCAACTGATAGGCCTTCTTGCTGAGTTTTAATCTAATGTGTATTTTCCCCTTTCCCGTAAAGCCAAACAAGGCTTGCTCTGGAAGTTCATGTGACGATTCAAACTTCCAGCCTTCAGAAGCGATTACCACCTCTCCCATTCGTTCTAGTTTAAACATCTTCATGGTTTGACTTTCTGGTTCAAATGCATGAACATGTTCGTAATCGGAGGTAAATCCAACTGGCTCTACGAGGCGATCTGAAACCGTATCGCTACGCAAGGAATAGTAATCCTTGATCCAAACTTGCTTCTTTTGGGTGATTCCTTGAGCAATTAGGTCTACCATTCGCCCAAGGTTAGCCTTAAATAGGTCTTCTGTACTTAATTGGACTTCCGATTGGAGGTTGAGTTTTTGAACTACCGCATCTTTTAGCGCATTCCCTTTTCCCTGTGTTTCCAAGAGCGTGCTGAGCCACTGAGTTTCCTCAGCAGAAAAAGTAGTGTTGCTGCTAGGTTTGGGAAGATACTCCGGGCGCTCCTGGATTTTGTACTTGCTAAATTCCTTCACCACCACAAATCCCAAGGCTTCTAAAAGTTTGAAGTACCTGTAAATCGTCCGTTCGTCAGTTTGCAACAATTCCGCAAGTCGGTGAACTGGCTTGCCAATGGTGCCTTGCAAGAGGTTAATTAACTTAAATACCCGTAAGATCTTTTGCTGCTCAATAGGACTAGATTTGGCCATGATTTTTTGACGATTAGTGTCCAAAAATACTTAGATGAAAATTGACAAACTAAATTTTGACACCATTTGTCAATTTAATTAAACAAAAAATAAAGGCCTCAATCCAAGAAGAATTGAGGCCATAAATGAATTTGACTCCAAAACAGAAACCAATCAGTACAAGGTCTTACTTGTTGATCGTGAGTGTAGTACCCGAAACAGAAGTACTATAAACATCTAAAGGTGAGCCGGCTGGACCTTGCACCACTTTTCCGGCGGTATCAAAAATGGAATTGTGACAAGTACAAGTGAATTGGCTATTCGTGAATGACCAACTATCGAAACAACCGGAGTGGGTACATACCGAGGTCAAAGCCACGTAAGTACCGTTTAGATTTGCCACCAAAGTTTTCGCAGAAGTGATTAACAACCATCCTCCAGAAGCCGCTAGCTTATTTTGAATATTCAGATTAACCTGGACCGTATTTCCAGAAATTGTAATCCCATTGGGAGCGGTTGAATTAGGCGGCGTAGGAGTAGTATCGTCGGGTTCCTCAGAACTTACACAAGACGTAAAAAAGGCGACGCCGAAAGTGCTTAGTACGGTAGCTAAACCTGCTTTCTCCAAAAATTGTCTTCTAGATTCAGAAAGATTACCCGATTGCAAAAATTGATCTTTTTTCATTTCAAATTGATTTAGATGAACTTGTAATTCACAAGTAATCAACTCTTTTGAAAAGAAAAGGTTCTATTTTTTTTAAAAATGCTTGGGCTTGAGGATTTCGCTTACCACTACAGCATCTCGAAAAGATTTGGGGTTCTTCAACAACTCGGCATAAGGATTTCGCGTTTCCTGGGGAAGTTCATAAAACTTAGGCCGTGCAGCGAGTGTAGGCTCGATAGTAGGTTCGGTTTCCTCATAAAACTTCTGCCGCGCATTTCTTCTCGAACTTTCCGCCTCTACATCTAACCCTTCAGCAACTACAACTTCCTGTTGTGGCAGTGGTAGCGGTTTATTTTGAGTTGGTGGAGTAGGAACAGGCTTCTCTGTCCGGGTAGGTGGTGCTTCCACCACTACCTCAGGTATTTTTGGCTCTTGGCTTTCACGAATCTCCCGCAGTAATTCTTCAAAAGTAAACCCTTTTTGAGGAGCCTCAGGAGCTGGATTATCTCCATCCGGGAGGGATTCAGCTTTCTTTTTTGAACTTGCCCGATATAGAAAATAAGCCACAATGGCTACGACATAGATGATTTGTCCGAGTTCCATGAAGTTAAGGTACTCCAAAAAGTTGTAATTGCGAATTGCATCTATTTATTCTAAAAGGAACCCTTTCGATTTTCTTTTGAAAATAGCTGCTATTCCCAGGTTTTTTTTGCCAAATTCCTAGAATCGAGCTATTTTGAACCCTTATTCCCCATAAAAATTAGTAATGCTACTTAGTAAGCTGGAAATCAAAGGATTCAAGAGTTTCGGAGACAAAATGGTCATCCATTTTGACAAAGGCATTACGGGTGTGGTGGGTCCTAATGGCTGTGGCAAATCCAATGTTGTGGATGCAATCCGTTGGGTTTTGGGGGAACAGAAATCACGAATGCTTCGCTCTGATAAAATGGAGAATGTGATTTTTAACGGTACCAAAAATAGGAAGCCTACCAACCTTGCAGAGGTGTCCCTCACCTTTGAAAACACAAAAAACTTACTTCCCACCGAATACACGCATGTGACCATCACAAGAAGGTACTACCGCAGTGGGGAAAGTGAATACCAAATCAATGGGGTTACCTGCAGACTCAAGGACATCACCAATCTATTTTTAGATACAGGCAT
>CANGUK010000049.1 GCA_947457095.1 Cyclobacteriaceae bacterium | reverse complement strand
GGCATTGTCGTAGGACTCCTGGTAGGCAGGAGGAGCAAGCTGGTCGAGGAAGGAAAGTATATCCTGAATGCGGTATCCCATTTTTTTCTTTAATTTGAACAAAAATAGCAATTCTATTCAATGCCTTGGTACGCCTACCTTCTTGCTCCAGCAGCTTTTCTTTTTCATGGGATTACTGCGGCTCGAAACTTTCTGTTTGACCGAGGACTGATCCCTAGCCATAAATCGCCTGTACCCACGCTGGTGGTGGGCAATCTTTCGGTTGGCGGAACAGGCAAAACTCCCTGGGTAGAATTTTTAGTACGCAAGCTTCGCGATGAGGTGGCTGTTGGTACCCTGAGCCGAGGCTATGGACGAAAAACCAAAGGATTTATCCAAGTGCTTCCGACAAGTACTGCTGCCGAGGTGGGGGATGAGCCCCTGCAACTTTACAGGCATTTCAAGGAAGAAGTCCCTGTTTTTGTAGGGGAGGATCGGGTAGGTGCTACGCAAAAAATTCAGCAACTCCGCCCTGACCTGCAACTCCTTATTTTGGATGATGCATTTCAACACCGAAACCTGAACCCTGATTTTCGGATCCTTTTGACTTCCTATTCCGCCCTTTTCTCCAAGGATTACCTGCTGCCTATGGGCAGGCTTCGGGAGTCTCGGGCAGGTGCAAAGCGTGCGGATGTGGTGGTGGTGACCAAGTGCCCTGCAAAACTGAGTCAGGATGAAAAAAATAAGTTAGTCGAGGACCTGGCACCTTTTTTAAATTCGGAGGCAGACCTTTTCTTTTCTTCCTTAAACTATGGCAGGCCCTACCAAGTGGCAGGCCCTAAGCAAACAGAGGTTACTGCGGTTCTTGCCCTTGCTGGACTGGCAGATAATGGCCCATTTTTCGCCTATTGCAAACAGCAGTATGCTGTAGTTGATTCTTTTTCTTTTCCGGATCACTATGCCTACAAACCCGAAGATGCAGCTCGAATTTTGGAGGTTCTTGGGCAAGAAAAGGGAAAAAATGCAGTGCTGCTCACCACAGAAAAGGATGCTGTGAAACTTAAATCCCTCGCTGCAACCGAAATGTGGTCGAAAATTTCGATTTTTGCCCTGCCAATACAGGTAGCGCTCGACCCAATTCAAGAGGAGCAGCTGCTCCAAAGGCTACGAAAAAACCTACTTCACCCGTGAACAGGAAGCTCCTCAGTCTTTCCCTAGTTATATTCCTAGTTGTAGTGCAAGCTGCATTTGGACAGCGCCCTATTCCTCGACCCATCCCTCAAGGAGGAGGTACCGGCAATCCCACGGGAGCTAGGCAGGGAAAGCAGCTGGCTGATCCCAAGCAGGGAGAGGAGCAAGAGGGCCCGCGAACCCTGCTAGACGATAGCACCAAGCAGGTGTATGGACCCAAGACTACCCTTTATTTTTACGAGCAAGCCATCAAGCGCAATAGCCTCGTCTTGTACGAGATGGATACGCTGCTCAATAATTTTCACAGCTACGATCCAGTGGCCAAGTCAGGATGGAAGTACCAGGACTTGGGGAATATTGGATCTGCTGCCAAGCCGGTCTATTTTGGACTGCCTGAGCAAATTGGTCTGAGCTCTGGCTTCGATGCTTACGACTTGTATTTCAAGGACCCGTCCACGCGTAAGTTTTACGATTCCAAATCACCCTTTACGGAAATGGCTGCATTTTTTGGGGGTGGGCATCGAAATTTGCTTGACCTTTCCTTTGCACGAAATGTAAATCCCCGTTGGAATGTAGGCTTTGATTTTTCGACGCAGCGGGTACGCAAAACCTTGAACCCCTCCAAGCGGGAAGACAATATGGTGGTGCAGAATGCCTATGCGCTGCATACCAACTACCGCTCCGAAAATGGGCGCTACTGGCTGCTGGGGTCCTTTTCCCGAATGAAGCATGTCGTCAACGAGATTGGTGGGATTGTTCCTCCAGCTATTGATCCTACTTCACTTTACTTTACCTACGAAGACGCGAAGGTTTGGCTGCAGCAGTCGCGAGCCCGAGAGCTACGTCAAGAGTACCACCTGTATCAGGAATTCAAACTCGGAAATGGGTTGCAGTTTTACCATGTGCTGGATCGAAAAATCCAGGCCCTCGTATTTGAATCCTTGCTTAGCGGTTCAGATGGCTTATTTTTTCCCAAAGAGCGCTTGATTGATCCAGACAGCACCCAGCACCGCAACGATTTTGCGGAGTGGAGAAACGAGTTGGGATTCAAGGGTACCGTCAAAGGGTTTTATTACAACAGCTTTGTCAAGCTTCGCAATGGCAGCCGCTGGTCTCCCCAATTGGCAGATCCAACCCGAAACTTTACGGAGGTCTACCTTGGAGGAGAGTTGATTGGCAAGTTGTCCGACACCTGGCAGCTGCAGGCAGATGGGGAGTACTTGTTGCCCGGAAACTTTCGATTGCATGGGTTGTTTATTTCGCCTTGGTTGGACGTGGATTACACCAAGGCCCTCTACAAGCCGAGTTTGTTTCATCAAGAGTACCGAGGTAATCACCGGGAATGGAGCAATGACTTCAGTGACATCGGTGTGGACCAGATTAAAGGAACGGTGAAGGTTCCGCTAAAGAAAATCCAACTGCGTCCCAATTTGACCTTGACACGCATCAATAATTATGTCTTTCTAGGGACAGATATGAAGGCGCAGCAGGCCGGAGGGCAAGCATTTTTGTTGATGCCAGCGTTAAAGGCTTCTATTCCTGTGGGAAAAAAATTCAGGATAGATTCCGAGCTGATCTACACCAAGGTGAGTGGGGAGTCGGCAGATGCGCTTCGAATTCCGGCTTGGTACAATAATACCAAGGTGTATTTTGATGGGCCGCTTTTTGATGACAATGTGTACGTGCAGATGGGGCTTGATTTGCGGTTTCGCTCCTCTTTTTTCGCGGATGCTTACCAGCCCTCGCTGCAGCAGTTTCATCTGCAAAACGATTTCGAGGTACTGGGCTATCCTGTGTTGGATCTTTTTCTGGATTTCCGGATCAACCGAACTCGGGTACTCTTCAAGTACAATCACCTGAATGCGGGTTTGATGTCCCAGGAAGGGTATTTCGTGACTCCAGACTACACCGGCTACCGGTCGTTCTTGGATTTGGGGATTAGTTGGTACCTTTTTGATTGATTATTTGTACGAAATACCTGCCTGTCGGCAGACAGGCCAAGTACTTCTTCATTCTTCATTCGGCGTTTGACATTCGACATTAAATAAAGTATCAAGTATCTAGTAGCAAGTATCAAGATCCTTTTGCAGTTGAATTTCTTTGCGCCTGCCTTCCGCAGGCAGGCCTCCCCTTCTTTGCTGCCTGTCCCGCAGCATTGCGGGGAGAGATTCTTTTTTTTGTTCACGCGAAGGCGCAGAGACGCAAAGGGGTCTTGATCTTCGCGACTTCCCTTCTTTGCGAGAGGAAAGAAGAAAGAGCCGAGAAACAAGAAGCAAGAACCAAGAGAAAAAAGAGCCGTTAGATTTCTTTGCGCCTTCGCGGCTTTGCGAGCAAAAAACAAAAATTAAAAGCGAGAAATAAGCCAAGTCCATTGGCTCTTGTGAGTAAAAGGCTTGTGCCTTGTAGTTTAAAAAAAGAGCCAAATTTTCGTTCTGCTCAAAAATCTAAGGTAACTTGCCATCAATTCTGATTTTTACATATACTTAAGGTCAACTAGCGAGAATTTCTTCGCTAGCTGTTCCAAAACGAACATACCATGAATTTGATCGAAAATGTCCGCGAAGCGCTTACCTCGGTAAGGTTACACCTACTCCGAACGGTATTGACAGGAGCCATCATCGCTATCGGAATATCCTCCTTGGTGGGGATGCTCACCGCCATTGATGGGATCAAGGCGCAGATTGCGGAGAGTTTTGCAGGCTTAGGCGCCAATTCCTTTGACATCAGAAACAGTGGATCCAGTGGAGGCAGGGTTGTGCAAGAAGGCAAAACTGAAAAAACCTATCCGCCCATCACCTTTCGTGAGGCGGTAAGTTTCAAGGAAGAATATGCTGCTATCGGGATATCTACAGTATTTACGACTGTTTCCGGCATCGCCGAAATCAAAAGAGGTTCCAAAAAAACCAATCCCAATGTTCGTGTGCGTGGAGGAGACGAAAATTACCTCTCGATCAAAGCGATGAAATTGTTGGAGGGACGGAATTTCTCCCAGATGGAAGTTCGCTACGGCAATAGCGTGGCCATCATCGGGAAGGAACTTGAAGAAACACTTTTTACAGACGGTGAAGAGGCCATCAACCAAAACTTAACCATTTTCGGGAAGCCATACACAATCATTGGCGTACTGGATAAGCAGGGCGGCGTAGGTCAGGATCAGGGTGCCGATCGACAAATTTTGATTCCCATTGACAATGCTGCTCGATTGGATTTCCGTGGAACCTTCAACTACCGCATCACAGGCGTAGCATCTGATCCCGGAAAGATTGATTACGAGATGGGTCAGGCTACTGGAATCATGCGTAAAATCCGACAGGATCGCGTCGCACAAGAAGATTCCTTTGAGTTGGCCAAGAGTGAGTCCGTAGCCGAAAGCTTGGAAGAAGTAGCAGGTTACCTACGGATCGGTGGTTTTGGTATTGGCTTTATTACCCTTCTCGGTGCTGCGATTGGCTTGATGAATATCATGCTGGTGTCCGTTACCGAGCGAACACGTGAGATTGGTATCCGCAAGGCTTTGGGAGCAACCCCACTTCGCATTCGGCAGCAGTTTTTGATTGAGGCGATTACGATTTGTGTCATTGGAGGAATTTTCGGGATGATTCTTGGGATATTGATTGGCAACGTGATTGCCAACTTTATTGGCCCAGGAGGATTCCTCGTGCCTTGGCTATGGATGATTATCTCCTTTGTAATTTGTATTGTGGTGGGCTTGGTAGCGGGATATATTCCTGCCTACAAGGCGAGTAAACTGGATCCCATCGAATCTTTGCGCTACGAATAAGCCCTATTTTAGCAGCAGATCACTCAAGGTTTTTCCTACCCAAACCGGCTGATTTCACCTGAAATCAGCCGGTTTGTTGTTTGGAGGGAATGACCTCGGCCCAAGGGATTTGATCCCTTGCTAGTATTTTTCACCGACTGCATAATATTTGCTGGGATTGTCCGAATTTTTTTGAATATTCATTCTTGTTAACACTTGATCCAAACCCCTATGAAAAAGTTCCTGTCGCTTGCATTCCTTTTCTTTTTGTCTTGTGCCTGTTTGTGGGCAAGTACACCTGCCGCAAATCCGGGTTCCTACACCCTAGTGATGGAGGGCTTTGATTGGGGACCAGCAGCGAGCAAAGTGGTGCTCCACAATCTGAAAGCAAGTAAAGAGACTACCGTAGCAGACTTTGAAGTGTTTGTGACGCGAAGCTCCAAGGATGGTGAGATTCCCGCTGCACAGGCGGCTGGTAAGCGGACTGTAGTTTACACCTATTCCTCAGACGATAAGGGGAATCGCGTAGAAAATGGACCCCATTTGACTTTGGTATTGGCTGTAAGTCCTATAAATCCCTTGGGATCTGGCATTCAGTACATGCGCATGGGCAACCGCGCTTCCAACGTGTGGATTGACTATGGAGTAACGGTTATTCATGGCAAAACGGGCGCTACCTGGAACCAGGAAAAAGGCCGTGTGCGCCCAATCGTGGATGAGTTTGACCTATCCGGAACTTTTACCCACGAAGGAACTACGCTGACTTATGGCGCTTTTTCACCGAAAGAACCGACCGGCAAAACACCTTTGATCATCTGGCTGCACGGTGGAGGAGAGGGAGGTACCGATCCGACCATCGCACTGATGGGCAACAAGGCCTTCAACTATGCTTCGCCTGAGATTCAAACCCTATTTGGGGCAGGAGCTTTTGTACTTGCTCCGCAGACTCCCACCTTCTGGATGAATGCTGGCGAAGGCATGACCCGCGGACAAACGAACGACATTTACAATGCAGCCGTGTTTGCCTTGATTCAAGACTTTGTAGCCAAAAATCCGATAATAGATCCAACCCGAATTTACGTGGGGGGCTGCTCTAACGGAGGTTACATGTCACTCAAATTGATTTTGGAGCACCCAACATATTTTGCGGCGGGCTACATCTCCGCGCTTGCGTACAACAATGAGTTTATCAGCGATGCACAGGTGCAACTTTTAAAGCAGGTGCCGATCTGGTTTGTGCATGCCAAGGACGACATGACCACCAAACCGGATGAAACAGTCGTGCCGCTTTACCATAGAATGAAGCAGGCGGGAGCCAAAAATGTGATTCTATCCTATTACGATAACGTGACCGATGTGACGGGCTTTTATGGAGGGAAGAATTTCCATTACAATGGACACTGGTCTTGGGTGTATTCCCATGCCAACGTGGCCCGTACGGATTTCGACGGTTCTGCCGTGCTTCTCAACGGTCGCCCTGTCACGATCATGGAGTGGACTGCTGCGCAGAGAAAGAAGAAGTAAAAGATTATTTGGTAGAAATCCCCCTTTATCCCCCTTACCAAGGGGGCAAGGGGGATTTGTTGCAAAAGGGAATTTTTCAACACTTATCCCTTCATTTCCCTTCCCTCCTTCAATTCCTGATATAACTCATAGTTTTTATCAATCGAAAAAATAATTACATACATTTTTCTTTTATTAACTTCGCATTCTATCTCGATAAATAAATACACACAATGGATACACACGGAAAAAACGGAGGCGACATCGCAAAATGTCCTTTCCACAACGGCTCCATGGCTGCAGCAGCAGGCAAGGGCATGCAAAACCAAGATTGGTGGCCTAACCAACTGAAATTAAACATTTTGCGTCAGCACTCGACCCTCTCCAATCCCCTGGAAGAAGGTTTTGACTACGCCAAGGAATTTGAAAGCCTCAACCTCGCTGAGGTGAAAGCAGACATTGAAAAAGTATTAACTACCTCTCAAGACTGGTGGCCAGCAGATTACGGCCACTACGGCCCATTCATGGTGCGTATGTCTTGGCACGCTGCAGGTACCTACCGCGTTCAGGATGGTCGTGGAGGTGCAGGAACAGGCGCACAGCGTTTTGCTCCGCTCAACTCCTGGCCGGATAATGCCAACCTAGACAAGGCGCGCTTGCTCCTTTGGCCAATCAAACAGAAATACGGGCAGAAATTGTCTTGGGCTGATATTTTGGTACTTGCAGGCAATGTGGCCATGGAATCCATGGGCTTCAAAACCTTTGGTTTTGGTGGAGGTCGCGCAGACATCTGGGAGCCCGAACAAGATATTTTCTGGGGTAATGAGACGGAGTGGGTTTCCCACCGTAACCCAGAAGCACTAGCGCATCCGCTAGGAGCTACAGAAATGGGATTGATCTATGTCAATCCAGAGGGTCCAGATAAGGTGGCTGATCCACTTTTGGCTGCAAAAGCCATCCGCGAAACTTTCGGCCGTATGGCGATGAACGACGAGGAAACCGTTGCCTTGATCGCTGGTGGACACACTTTCGGTAAAACTCACGGTGCTGCCGACCCAGGCAAATACGTAGGTCCTGAGCCTGCTGGTGCCGCTATTCACGAGATGAGCACCGGTTGGAACAGTACTTATGGCACAGGCCATGGTGCAGATACCATCACTTCCGGTTTGGAAGGTGCATGGACTTCTACCCCTGCCAAGTGGGGTCACGACTACTTCAAGTTCTTGTTTGAGTACGAGTGGAAGCTTGTACACAGCCCTGCAGGAGCACAGCAGTGGGAGGCAATAAATGCCGAAGCCATCATTCCAGATGCACACATTCCAGGCAAGTTTCACAAGCCATTCATGTTGACCACGGACTTGTCCATGCGTTTTGACCCAGCTTACGAGAAAGTGTCTCGTAAATTCTACGAAGACCCGGCTTACTTTGCCGATGCCTTCGCTAGAGCTTGGTTCAAGTTGACGCACCGCGACATGGGGCCTAAGGCCCGTTACAAAGGTCCTGAAGTGCCTGCGGAAACATTGATCTGGCAAGATCCTATCCCTGCAGTAAACCATACCTTGGTAGATGCAGCAGACATTGCATCCTTGAAAGCAAGCATCCTTGCTTCTGGCTTGACTGTATCTGAATTGGTGTCTACCGCTTGGGCTTCTGCATCCACCTTCCGTGGTTCAGACTTCCGTGGAGGTGCCAACGGTGCACGCGTTAGCCTTGAGCCACAGCGCAGCTGGGAGGCCAACAATCCTGCGCAACTCAACAAAGTGTTGACTGCATTGGAAGGTATCCAATCCAAATTCAATGCAAGCGCAGCAGGAGGAAAGAAAATTTCCTTGGCAGACTTGATCGTCTTGGCAGGTGTGGCAGCGATTGAAAAAGCAGCCAAAGATGCTGGACATGCAGTCACTGTACCGTTTATACCAGGTCGTATGGATGCGACTCAGGAAGAAACTGAAGTGGATTCATTCGCTTGGATGAAGCCTTGGGCAGATGGATTTAGAAACTACATGAGTGCATCTTGCGTGGTGAAGGCAGAGGAAGCCTTGGTAGACAAAGCGCAGTTGCTCACCCTTACTGCTCCTGAAATGACAGCTTTGGTAGGGGGTATGCGTGCCCTTGGTGCCAACTGGGATGGAGGCAAGCATGGCGTATTCACAGCTAGACCAGGTCAGTTGACCAACGACTTCTTTGTGAACGTATTGGACATGGGTACTACCTGGAGAGCAACTTCCGATAAGGAAACTGTCTTTGTAGGAAGCGACCGCAAGACTGGCGAGCCAAAGTGGACTGCTACCCGCGCGGATTTGATCTTCGGTTCTAATTCCGAGCTTCGTGCCTATGCAGAAGTATACGCTTGCGAGGATGGAAATGCCCGATTCGTAAAGGACTTTGTTGCCGCTTGGAACAAGGTGATGAACTTGGATCGATTCGATTTAGCGAAGTAAAAAAGTGATAAGTTTATAATGGAAAAGCGGCTCTGAAAGGAGCCGTTTTTTTTGTTCAATTTAAAGATTAAGTAGCGCACCTCCGGAGCGCGCCAGGCATTTGTAGTAGTTGTTCTATTAGAATATTGCCCCTCTGGGGCAAATAGGAACTATTTAACTAGGTGCAGTAACACATTACTCCCGTGGGCTGCGGCGTACGAGGCTGGCTCCTCTAGGGTAAAGTGATTTGTCTTATTCTTTCAAATTTGACGGAGCCTAATGCAATTCGCTCCAGAGGAGCGAATTGTTAATAGTTTGGGTCATTCCTAAATGCCGTGTGTGCTCCAGAGGAGCACAATAAAATTTAGGTACCGATCTCCCTTACAAGGGGGTAAGGGGGCCTGCCCCGTACGCCGCGGCGCACGGGGGGGGGGTATGACCGTGGAGGAAAGTTTTTTTCTTTTCTACTTTGTAGTAAAAATTAAACCTTCGTGGTCTTTGAAGACCACAAAGGTTTTTTTCCTAATTTCAACCCATCTCTAAACCTAAATTTTTTGTGTCTACTTCATTTGCTCTTCTAAATGAGGAATCTTGGTTGCAGCCCTACGCGGAGGTAATCCAGCGTCGCCATGCCCGCTTTCAAGCGGCATATAGCGCCATTACGGACTATGCCGGAAGTATCGCGGAATTTGCAAGTAGCCACGAATATTACGGCATTCACCGCGACCCGATTCGCAAGGGCTGGACCTACCGGGAATGGGCTCCCCATGCCAAAGCCCTGTACTTGATCGGGGATTTTAACGGGTGGAATCGAACTTCCCATCCCCTCCGCAGAAACAGCCGCGGGGACTGGGAGATTTTCTTGCCCCAAACCCAATACCAAGACTCTTTTATTCACGGGAGCAAACTGAAGGTTCGGGTAATCGGTGCCGACGACAGCGACCTAGACCGCATCCCTGCCTGCATCCGTCGTGTGGTGCAGAATGAGGAAACCAAGGATTTTGCTGGGCAACTATGGTTTCCCGCACAACCTTTTTCATGGACTGACCAATCCTTTTCCCCGGAAAATTCCCTTTGCATGCCCCTCATCTACGAGTGCCATGTGGGGATGGCGCAGGAAAAGGAAGGGGTGGGGACCTACCGCGAATTTGAGCAATTCATCCTTCCGCGTATCAAAGCCGCGGGCTACACCGCCATTCAGTTGATGGCCGTCATGGAGCATCCGTACTACGGCTCTTTTGGCTACCATGTATCCAATTTTTTTGCGCCTTCCTCTCGGTTTGGTACGCCGGAGGAACTTAAATCCTTGATCAATGCGGCCCATTCCCTCGGGATTGCCGTGATTATGGACCTGGTGCATTCCCATGCAGTTAAAAACATTAATGAGGGCTTAAACGAGTTTGACGGCACGGAAGATGCCTACTTTCATGCGGGAGACCGCGGCTACCATGTAGGCTGGGATTCCAAACTGTTCAACTACGGCAAATGGGAAGTGCAGCAGTTTCTGCTTTCCAGCATTCGCTACTGGATGGAGGAATTCCACTTTGACGGCTTCCGCTTTGATGGGGCCACTTCCATGCTGTATCGTCATCATGGATTAATCACATTTGATTCTGCCGACCGATACTTCGACGAAGAGGTGGATGAGGAGGCGCTGACCTACTTTCAGCTGGCCAATACGCTCATTCATGCCTTGAATCCTCAGGCGATATCTATAGCAGAGGAGGTGAGTGGCATGCCGGGACTAAGCCGAAAGATAGAAGAGGGGGGTATTGGTTTTGATTTCCGCTTGGCCATGGGGATTCCGGATTTTTGGATCCGCACGCTCAAACACAAGACAGACGAGCAATGGGATCTTTTTGAGCTTTGGCATGAACTGACCAACCGCCCCCTGAAGGAGAAATCTATCGCCTACGCAGAGAGCCACGACCAGGCTTTGGTCGGTGACAAGAGTCTTGCCTTTTGGTTGATGGACAAGGAAATGTATTTCTCCATGTCCGTACTGGAGCAAAATCTAGTAATCGACAGAGGGATTGCCTTACACAAGTTGATCCGCCTGCTCACGCTCACGCTGGGAGGAGAGGGCTATTTGAATTTTATAGGCAATGAGTTTGGGCATCCCGAATGGGTGGATTTTCCTCGGGAGGGAAATGACTGGAGCTATCAGTATGCCCGCCGGCAGTGGTCTTTGGTGGATGATCCACTGTTGCGGTATAGTCAGCTGGATGCCTGGGACAAGGCGATGATTCAATTGGTGACAGCCCATGAATTGCTTTTGGCTGGACCCGCGCAGCAATTGTACCTGGAACCCAACAAAAAGGTGTTGGCCTACAGCCGGGGAAACTTGATTTTTGTGTTTTGCTTTCACCCCAGCGATTCCTTTGAGGGATTAGCGATACCAGTGCCTAGTGCAGGGGATTACCAACTGCTGCTCCATTCCGATGCGCCTGAGTTTGGAGGCTTTGACCGTCTGGATAGTGCATTGACCTACACCACGAATGCCAATCAGGAGCTGCTGCTGTATGTACCAAGCCGGGTGGGGATGGTGTTGGGGCGCGTGTCCGCCGAGTAGGTCCGCGGTATCCTGGGCATTACCCCCGATTGAAATCGGGGGATAAGGGTGGGTCGCCACTATGTGGCTCATTAGATTGGCCTGTGGACTTATAAAGCGTAATTCGTATAGCTCTTCACCTCTTACCTGGGTTGAAACCCAGGTTTTGAGTTCGGTCGCCACTATGTGGCTTATTAGCTTGAATTATGCACTTCAAAGTCTTCCGCGCCGGTCGTTTAAGTTAACGTTTATAATTACGTACGTCTAAGTCCGCGTAGTGGACCTGTCTGCCGCGGCAGGCGGCTAATCAACTAACCATGGGTTTTAACCCATGGAAAAAAATGTAGCTGTTACACGAAGGCCGGTTCCCGCACCCCCACATTGCCATCAGCCATAATAACATCCAAGGTCACAACCTTCAGCTCATTGATTAGGATGGGGTCGTATTTAGCGGCGACGCGGATGTAGTTTTCGGTAAACCCATGCATCATGCCGTCTTCAATATCCTCCTCAAAAAGCACAGTAAAAGTCTGCCCCAAATTCTCCTCGTAAAATTTGCGGCGCTTTTTTTCCGAAAGAATTCGGAGCATCTTGGAGCGCTCGTTTCGTTTTTTCATCGGTACCACCCCCTCCATGTCCACGGCACGGGTATTTGCACGCTCCGAATAGGTGAAAACGTGCAGGTAGGAGATGTTCAGCTCGTTCAGGAAGTTGTACGTTTCTAGAAAGAGTTCGTCCGTCTCCCCAGGGAATCCCACGATGACGTCCACGCCAATGCAGGCCTGGGGTAGGAGGGTTTTGATCTTGCTCACGCGGTCTTCATACAATTCCCGTAGGTAGCGGCGTCCCATTTTCCGTAGGATGGTATTGGATCCCGATTGCAAGGGAATGTGAAAGTGCGGCACAAAACGCTTGGAGCGCGCTACAAAGTCAATGATCTCGTTTGTCAAGAGGTTGGGCTCGATGGAGGAGATGCGGAAGCGGTCAATGCCTTCCACCTCATCTAGGGCCATTACCAGGTCGGCAAATCGTGCATCGCGCTTGCCATCTACGATCCCAAAGTCACCGATATTCACACCTGTCAAGACCACTTCCTTTACTTCGGTGGCAGCAATGTCGCGGGCAGCGGCCAAGATGGAGGCGATGCTCGAACTCCTACTTTTTCCCCGAGCGAGGGGGATGGTGCAAAAGGCACAACCGTAATTGCAGCCATCCTGCACCTTAAGGAAGGTTCGTGTGCGGTCATGCAGGGAGTAGGAGGTTTCAAAACTAGTTGCTGCTGCGATCTCGGAGGCCAGGACTTTGGTTTCCTGTTCCTTCGCGAAGCCGTCGAGCAACTCCAGTAATCGGAATTTTTCGGCAGCGCCGAGCACGGCATCTACCCCTTCAATCTCCGCAATTTCGGTAGGCTTTAGCTGCGCATAGCAACCGATAATCGCCACATAGGAGTCCGGAGAGATTTTTTTCGCTTCGCGAACCAGCTTCTTACACTTCTTGTCTGCATTGTCGGTGACCGAACAGGTGTTGATGATAAAAATGTCGGGACTCTCCTGAAAATCCACTTTCAGGAAGCCTTTTTCCTCAAACTGCCGAGAAATGGTCGACGTTTCAGAGAAATTCAACTTGCAACCCAAGGTGTAAAAGGCAACTTTTTTCATTGCGTAACGAAAAGGTTTTCGGAAGCAAAGGTAGGCAATCCCCTCGTTTTTACAATTTTTGCAACTTGGGGATCAAAAAACAGTTTTTTCCAGATTTTTAGGTAAAAAAGAGGCTGAAAATTAAAATTTGGATAAAATTTCTGGAAAATTGCTTTAAAAATTACCCCATTTGTAAAATCAATCGATAAATTTCTATTTTTGTAGAGTAAAATTAATCCTACCACCCTTTTTCCTATGGCAACACTCAGACAAAGCGCTTTGGCGATGGTTCAGGCAAGACCAAGAATCACCGTTACCCCACCTTCTTCTAAAATTTCAGAGTTTTTTGGTACCAATGTATTTGGTACCCAACAGATGAAAGAGACCTTGGCTCCTTCCGTATTCAAGAAAGTGATGGAAGCCATCGACAAAGGCTCCAAAATTGACCCAGCTACAGCTGAGGAGATTGCTTCTGCAGTGAAGACTTGGGCAATCGCGAAAGGGGTTACGCACTACACGCACTGGTTTCAGCCGCTAACCGGCACCACAGCAGAGAAGCACGATTCCTTCTTTGACATGTATGCGGGCATGGAAAAATTCAAAGGTTCTGCACTCGTTCAGCAGGAGCCAGATGCTTCTTCCTTCCCTAACGGAGGCATCCGTTCTACTTTTGAGGCGAGAGGCTACACCGCCTGGGATCCTTCTTCTCCGATTTTTGTTTTTGAAAAGACGCTTTGCATTCCTACCATCTTCGTGTCCTACACCGGTGAGGCACTCGATTACAAGACGCCGCTTTTGAAGTCCATGGAGTCAATCAACGAGGCTGCAGTGGCTATCTGCCAATTGTTTGACCGTGAAGTACGTAAGGTATCTCCTTCCTTGGGTATTGAGCAGGAGTATTTTGTGGTAGACAAGGCCTTGTATGCGGCCCGTCCCGACTTAGTGATGGCAGGACGCTCTGTTTTTGGGCATACCCCAGCGAGAGGGCAGCAGCTTGAGGACCACTACTTCGGTAGCATCCCTACCCGCGTCAAAGACTTTATGATGGATTTTGAAATTGAGGCCCACAAGTTGGGTATCCCAGTTTCTACCCGTCACAACGAGGTGGCTCCAGGTCAGTTTGAGGTAGCCCCTATTTTTGAAGAGATCAACAAAGCCGTAGATCACAACCAGCTCTTGATGGACGTGATGGACAAGGTGGCGGACAAGCATAGCTTAAAAGTTTTGTTCCACGAGAAGCCTTTTGCAGGCGTCAACGGAAGTGGTAAGCATAACAACTGGTCTTTAATTACCGATACGGGAGTCAACTTATTTCAGCCGAGCAACTCTGCCCGTGAGAACTTGCAGTTTCTTGCCTTCTTGGTAGCAACTGTGAAAGCGGTTCATGACAACGCCGACTTGCTTCGAGCAAGTATTGCTTCCGCTTCCAACGACTTCCGTTTGGGTGCCAATGAGGCTCCTCCAGCGATCATGTCTGTATTCTTGGGAGCTACACTTTCCGAGTTGCTCGATGAGTTGGAGAAAAACGGCAACGTGAAGATTGAGAAGGGAGACAACATGTACATGAAGTTGGGCATTTCCAAGATTCCAGAAATCATCCTAGACAACACCGACCGTAACCGTACTTCTCCTTTTGCCTTCACGGGCAACAAGTTTGAGTTCCGAGCTGTGGGTTCCTCAGCCAACTGCGGTGGACCGATGACCACCTTGAATGTCATTGTAGCTGAGGTGCTTCGTGACCTGTACAAGGACATTGAGAAGGAGATGGAAGCGGGCAAGGAAAAGAAAATTGCCATTGTAGATGTGTTGCGTAAGTACATCAAGGAGTCCAAGAAGATCCGTTTTGAGGGCGATGGCTACTCGGAGGAATGGGCAAAAGAGGCACATAAGCGTGGTTTGTCCAACTTCAAGTCTACTCCAGAGGCTTTGGATGTGTACACCAAGAAAAGCACCAAGCAGCTATTTGAGAAGCACAAGGTCTTGAACCATGTGGAGGTGCATGCGCGCCACGAGATTGAGTTGGAGGCCTATATCAAGAAAGTACAGATTGAGAGCCGTGTGATGGGTGATTTGGCCTTGAATCACATCATTCCTACAGCGATTTTGTATCAAAACAAGCTGATCGAAAATGCAAATGGATTGAAGGGCTTGGGCTTAGATCACACTGCAGCTGTGGACAGCATCAAGGAAATCTCCAAGCACTTGGCCACCTTGCAGAGCGATGTAAATGCAATGACCGAGGCACGCAAGCAGCTAAACAAGGAAGATGATGTAGCGAAGCGTGCGAAGGGCTACCAGTCCAAGGTGAAGGAAGCCTATTTCGACAAGATCCGCTATGCGGTCGACAAGCTCGAATTGCTCGTGGACGACGAAAGCTGGCCGCTGGTGAAGTATAGGGAGTTACTGTTTATTAGATAAGTTTGAAAGGCCCCGTACGGGGCCTTTTTTTATGGTGTTGTTAAAAAAAATCCCCCTTTATCCCCCTTGTAAGGGGGAGTCACCCCAACTGCACTTCAGCTAGTTACTTCAGGAATGAAATTTATTAAACCTGGTTGGTTTACCTACTTAGTTGTTTGGGGATCCAAGGATGCGACTCCCCCTTGACAAGGGGGCAAGGGGGATTCTTTAAGATTTACTCCTAAATACCAAACCCGAAGGAGCCTGTCCCGTCCGCCGCGGCGGATTGCGGGGGCGCAACTAACACCATTATCCTAAAACGCTTACCAAACCAATCAAAAAATACCAAAAATGCTTATTATAATAAGCAATAATTTACTAATTTTGCTTACCAAATAAAGCAATTATGGATATCCTAGTAGAGAAATTTCAGAAAAAAATGGATGCGGTATCGCTTCAATTTAAACGAAGTTTAATGCAGCAGATCAATTGGGAGGCTAGATTGATTGGGATTAAAGGTGCGCGTGGAGTTGGAAAAACCACCTTAATGCTCCAATACATCAAAGAAAATCTTCCCTTGGATGGGGCTAGCCTGTATGTAAGTTTGGATAATATTTGGTTTGGGGAAAACAAACTCAGCAGTTTGGTGGACGCTTTCGTCAAAAGTGGAGGAAAATACCTTTTTATAGACGAAGTGCATAAATACCCCAATTGGTCCCAAGAAATCAAAAATAGCTACGACGACTACCTAGAGTTAAAGATTGTATTTACAGGTTCCTCCCTCTTGGAAATTGGTAATGCTCGAGCAGATCTCAGCAGGCGGGCGGTGGTCTATGAACTGCAGGGTTTATCCTATCGGGAGTATTTGGAACTGAAGTTGGGAATAGTATTACCAATCTACACGCTAAAGGACCTACTTGAAAATCACTTAGAGCATGCCCGAGCTGTCAATGCAGCCATTCGGCCCTTGCAATATTTCGAGGAATACCTTCGAACAGGCTATTTTCCTTATGTTTTTGAGCAAGAATCGCTCTATTCCCTGCGGGTGGAGGAGGTGCTCAACATGATTCTTGAGATAGAACTTCCCTTGCTTCGTAAGGTGGACATGAGTTATGTGTCCAAGCTCAAGCAGCTTCTCCAGCTGATTGCAGAGTCGGCCCCATTTGTTCCCAATGTGACCAAACTTGCTGAACGAATTGGGATTAATCGAAATACCTTCACGTCCTACCTCTATTTCTTGCAGGAGGCTCATGTAACCCGCAATTTGTACAAGGATGCGACTGGCATCACCCAATTGCAAAAGCCAGATAAGCTTTACCTAGAGAATACCAACTTCCAGTTTGTGCTTGCGCCCCAAGCTGCGAATAAAGGTTCCGTACGCGAAACCTTTGCTGCGAATCAGTTGGGGTATCGGCATTCCTTGGAATATTCGGCTAACGGTGATTTTTTAGTAGATGGAATCTATACGGTTGAAATTGGAGGTAAAAAGAAGGGAAATTCCCAAATCGAAGGCATTCTGAATGCCTACATTTTAGCGGATGATATCGAATACGGCAATGGGAATAAAATCCCGCTGTGGTTGCTGGGTTTTTTGTATTGAGGGTAATCTATAAGTCAAATTCAAATCCTATTCAACTCCTCCGGAGTTGTTGGAAATTTGTGTTCATTTTTTGCCCTAGGTTTGCTTGCCTTCGGCAGGTTAACCTACCTGCGGCAGGTTAACCTAGGGCTATTCAAGGTTTGACCCGCGGAGGCGGGTCCATAATGTGGGTGGTGATGAATCGATAGCGCTCCTCCGGAGCGCGTCTTACCTAAACTAAACTTGTTTCTATTAACATTTTGCCCCTCTGGGGCAAGAATTGGAATTAAACCTAAAAAACCCACATAAATTCTTCATTCCTCGATATTCCAGTTCAGGAGTGGAAGTAACTCCTCCGGAGGAGGAATATGTTAATAGAAGGATCAATGTAAATAGGCCTAGGTGTGCTCCAGAGGAGCACTATAAGAGAGACTAATTCCTGTCATACATTCCACCCCACCTTATCTGCGTAAAAAAAGAACCATCCGGTTAATTCTACCCGTTTTCTCCCCAAAAAATCCGTAACAACCAAAAAAAATCCCTGTTACATATTTATTTTCTTTACATACTAACCCTGCTAAATCCTTCATTTTCAAACCAAAATTGAAATGAAATTTTTCGAAACTTGTAACAATATGTTTTGTTCCTAAAAACTGTCCAAAAACCTTTTTTAATACCATTTTCTATGAGTACTTTTGTTACTCAATCACTGGCGCTCCATGCTTGACTCTTTAATTACATCCAAAACGCGGCAGAAGCTTCTTGTGAAGTTCTTCTCCAACCCCAAGAACATGGGGCACCTTCGCGGTTTGGCAGAAGAGTTTGGAGAATCCACCAACTCCATCCGCAAGGAACTCAACAACCTTTG
>CANGUK010000048.1 GCA_947457095.1 Cyclobacteriaceae bacterium | reverse complement strand
CAACATTTTCCGATTCACACAGGCAGGTTCCGAAGTGTCCGCACTTCTTGGACGTATGCCTTCTGCAGTAGGTTACCAGCCAACTTTGGCAACAGAAATGGGTGCCATGCAGGAACGAATCACCTCTACAAAAAATGGGTCTATCACTTCAGTACAGGCCGTTTACGTGCCTGCGGATGACTTGACTGACCCGGCTCCAGCGACGACTTTTGCGCACTTGGATGCTACTACCGTATTGTCTCGTAAGATTGCGGAATTGGGTATCTACCCTGCCGTGGATCCACTTGATTCTACTTCTCGAATCCTATCCCCAGATATCTTGGGAGACGATCACTACAACTGTGCGCAGCGCGTGAAAGAAACCCTTCAGCGCTACAAGGAACTTCAGGATATCATTGCCATCTTGGGTATGGAAGAACTTTCTGAAGAAGATAAGCAGGTGGTACACCGCGCACGTCGTGTACAACGTTTCTTGTCCCAGCCTTTCCACGTAGCCGAACAGTTTACCGGTCTTAAAGGAGTATTGGTTGACATCAAGGATACCATCAAAGGATTCAACATGATTATGGACGGTGAACTTGACCACCTTCCAGAGGCAGCCTTCAACTTGGTAGGAAGCATCGAAGATGCCATCGCTAAGGGTGAAAAGTTGCTCGCAGAAGTAAGCTAAATTTACCCTACTCAGTCCCTAGACTAGCTACTTGCGAGTCTAGGAAGTTGAGAAGACCAATTATAGAAGACCGAATACGCTATGCACTTAGAGATCGTTACGCCAGACAAAAAAGTTTTTCAGGGAGAAGTGAGTGAAGCTACCTTTCCTGGGGCTTTGGGCGCGTTTCAAGTTCTGACCAATCACGCACCGATTGTATCTGCCTTGGCCAAAGGCCCTGTTTCCTTCACTACTGCTGAAGGCAAACAGTCTTTCCAAGTAGAAGGCGGCGTGGTGGAAGTAAAGCAAAATACCATTGTGGTCTTGGCTGAGAAAGTCGTAGACTAAGTTTTATCACCCCCCCCATTTACCTATAAAGCCCAGCAGTTCCTGTTGGGCTTTTTTCTTTTTTAACCCTTCATTTTTGGGGATTGCCTTGGAATTAAAAAGATAACCTGTACATTTGCAATCCGAAAGGAGGTGTACAGCTATGATAATCATCAACATTAAAGAAAACGAATCAATCGATAAGGCGCTTAAGCGTTTTAAGAAGAAGTTTGACAAAACCGGTGCGGTTCGTGAATTGAGAGCCCGTCAGGCATTTACTAAGCCTTCTGTAAAGAGAAGAGATCAAGTAATCAAGGCTGCGTATAAGCAGAAGCTTCAGAATGAATTCATGAAGTAAGCTATTCCCAGCTAACCATATCAAGCACCAACTTTCAGTTGGTGCTTTTTTTATGTCTTTCCAATTCGTTTGGGAAAGAATTGATTTTTACGAACTGACTTTTGGCAGAAGAGGAATCCAATTATTTCCTTATCTTAAGTAGCAAATTGGTCCCATGATTGATTCTTTTATCAACTACCTCGAATACGAAAAACGGAGCAGCGCACATACCGTGCTTGCCTACCGCAAGGATTTGGAGCAAGCGCAGGAATTTGTCCAGCTTTCCTTTTCAATCGAGGACCTCTCCCAATGTACACACCCTGACCTGCGGGCTTGGATCATCGACCTTGTGGAGCAAGGCATGAGCCAGACTACGGTCAACCGCAAGTTGGCGACCTTGCGCTCCTACTACAAGTTTTTGATGCGCTCCAAAATCATTCTCAAGGATCCCACCTACAAGTTGAAGTCCCTGAAAACCCCAAAAAAACTTCCAGAATTTTTACAAGAAGCCACCATCGAATCCGTTCTGGAAGAAGAAGTCTATGCGCCCACCTTTGAAGGGCAGCGCGACCGGATGGTGCTGGAGTTTCTCTACCTGACCGGTGTACGTCTCTCCGAACTTACCGCCTTGAAATGGAAAGACATTCAGCTCTTTGACGAACAGGTAAAGGTACTCGGAAAAAGACAAAAGGAGCGGATCATCCCCCTCACCAAATCCTTGATCAACCACATTGCGGAATACAAAAAGGTAGTGGAAGCGCATTTTTCCACCGTGGATGGGGAAGACTATTTTATTCGAAGCAATAAAGGAGAAAAAGCCTATTCCATGCTGATCTACCGCATTGTTAAGCAATACCTCGATCTTTTTGCGCAGAATTCGAAACGCAGCCCCCACTTGTTACGTCATACCTTTGCAACGCACCTATTGAACAAAGGGGCAGACTTGAATGCGGTCAAAGATTTACTCGGCCATGCCAACCTCGCCGCTACCCAAGTTTATACCCACAATTCCATGGAAAAACTCAAGGCTGTGTTTGAACAAGCACACCCAAAAGCATAAGTATTCACATGTTTAACCCTAAACTATCCAAACGATGAAACTACAGATGCATTCCATTCATTTCGACGCAGATCAGAAATTGATCGATTTCATTCAGAAAAAGGCAGACAAGCTGGACACCTTTTACGATAGCATTTTGGATGGGGAGGTATTTTTGAGGCTAGATAAAAACGAGAAAAATCAAAACAAGCTCGTGGAAATTAAATTGAATGTGCCTGGAAAACAGTTTTTTGCCAAACACCAAGACGATTCCTTCGAAGCGGCTGCAGACGAGGCGGTGGAAGGATTGCGAACACAGCTTCATAAACACAAGGAAAAAAACGTACTCGCAAAGCAATAAGCCTTAGCCCCGGAAGAAGCACTCTCCGGGGTTATTTTTTTTCTAGCAAGAAATAAGTTCGCCCTTGCTTTACTCGAAGTTTCTCCCGCTCCACCGAACTGCTTGCAAGTAAAAAATCTGGAATTGCTTTGGAATCTAAATCGGTGCTTGCCACCTGCACGTTATAGCCCAAGGTATCCCATTCGGAAAGGAGACGATCCTCCAGGATCAAGTACCTGAAGTCTTTGGCTTCTTCCTTTTTCTGATTTCGGCAGCAGTATCCCCCTCAGGAGCTTGGATCAAGTGGGAAAGAGCAGATCAAAAAAAAATTACTATTGAGCACTTAGTTCTATAAAGACTGCAGCGGTCAAAAGAAGGTTGATCCGATTAATTTCTAACTTTGCGCATATTCTTCCCGACCATGACTAGAGCCGAACTTTTTGCCCAAATCCAACAAAAATCTTCCTTTCTCTGTGTAGGATTGGATCCAGACTTGGAAAAACTCCCCGACCACCTTAAAAATGAGGCGGACCCAATTTTTTCCTTCTGTCAGCAGATCATCGAAGAAACAGCAGACTTTGCGGTGGCCTACAAGCCCAACACGGCTTTTTTTGAAGCCCAGGGGGCAAAAGGCTGGGACACGCTCGCCAAGGTAGAAGCATTGATTCCAAAGCAAATCTTTTCGATTGCAGATGCCAAGCGAGGCGACATTGGCAATACCGCCACACGCTATGCCGAAGCATTTTTTAAGAACATGAACTTCGACTCAATCACCGTAGCACCCTACATGGGCAAGGACTCCGTGACTCCATTTTTGGAATTTGATGGCAAATGGGCGATCCTTCTTGCCCTGACTTCCAACCCAGGATCCTTGGATTTCCAACTACTTCAAGACGCTTCTGGCAAAGCGCTCTACCAGACCGTACTTGAAAAAAGTCAGGGCTGGGGAAGTCCCGAAAACCTAATGTATGTGGTTGGCGCCACTCGAGGCGAACTCATTGGGGAGGTGCGCAAGCAGGTACCCGAACACTTCTTGCTCGTGCCTGGCGTAGGTGCACAAGGCGGCAGCTTGGCGGATGTGGCTCGCTTTGGGATGAACTCCTATTGCGGTCTACTCGTCAACTCTAGCCGAGGAATCATCTATGCTTCCAAGGAAAAGGACTTTGCTAAAGTAGCGCGAAAAGAAGCCCAAAAACTTCAGGAAGAAATGAGCGAACTTCTCAATCGCTATTTGTTGTAAGAAACTCCAAGATTTAGATTCCAATTTTTTAACACAAGCCCATCCTCCCTTGCTTAGCGGAGGGGATTTGATTATATTCCGTTTACTTTTTAACCTCATTTTTTATGGACTTTAAAGAAGACTTTTTACAGTTGGTATGGAAATACCAGTACTTTGACCGCAAAAATCTAACAACCACAGATGGGCAAGCTCTTGAAATTCTTCAAGCCGGCCACTCGAACGCGCTAGAAGGCCCTGATTTTCGAAATGCATCGGTAGTCATTGGAGGCATCACCTTCCACGGACATGTGGAAGTTCACCGGCAGGCTTCTGAATGGAAGCAGCATGCACACGATTCAGACCCGGCCTATAATCCAGTTATCCTACACTTGGTTTGGGAAAATAACCGGCAAGTATACCGGCAAGATGGTACCCCCATGCCTACGGTAGAGTTGAAAGGAAAGATCTACTTGGACATTTGGCGCAATTACCAGCAGCTGCTCGATTTTCAAATTGACCTACCCTGCGCGCATGCTCTCGCTACCATCCCTGAAATCCTGCGCTTTTCCGCCTCCGAAAAAGCCTTGGTCGAACGCCTCCACGAAAAATCCCAAGGGGTACTTGCAGTTCTTCGTGCCACGCAGGGGGATTGGGAGGAAACTGCCTACCGCTGGCTTTTTCGCTGCTTTGGCTACCATACCAACCGCCTACCCATGGAAGAACTGGGCCAGCTTCTTCCCTACACTCTTCTCAAAAGGCACCGAGAGCAACTGCAGCACTTGGAGGCGATGCTCTTGGGTCAAGCAGGACTATTGCCTGATGAATCGGATGATTTCTATGTGCAGCAACTCAAAAAAGATCATGATTTTTATCAGAAAAAATACAGTTGGTCTACGCAGCTCACTCGGCAGCACTGGACTTTTCTGGGCGCTCGACCGGCCAACTTTCCTACCCTGCGGATAGCGCAGCTCGCAAGCGTCCTGGCACAAGCCCCGCACTTGCTCTCCACAATTTTAGACGAATCTGGAGACTTGAGTGGGTTCCGGAAAATCTTCCAAAGCCCCCCATCCCCCTATTGGCGACAGCACTATACCTTTGGTAAGCCAAGCAGCAAAACCAGTTCCAATGGCCTTTCAGAGCAAAGTGTGCAACTTTTACTCATCAATTTTGTGCTCCCAATTTGGTTTGCATATGGAGAGTTCCACGACCAAGAGGAGTGGAAAGAGCGTTGCTTTTCCCTACTTCAAAGCCTCCCTGCTGAGCAAAATTACATCCTCCGAAAGTTTGTGCACCATGCCTGGAGTCCGACCACCGCCTTTGACTCACAAGGCATGCTGGAATTGTACCGAAGGTATTGCAGTACCCAAAAATGCTTGTCTTGCAAAATCGGCCAAAGCCTACTGCGAAGCCCTTCCAAATGAACCGTTGGACAAACCCCACAATTCCTGTATTTTTGCATCGTTTACCTCGAAAGACTCATGGACAAACCTGTCATCATCCTCGGCGCCAAAGGCATCGCCCATCCCGCGCTAGAAATTTTCAATAGCAATCAAGTGATTGTGTATGGATTGCTAGATGAGGACAGCAGCCTTCATGGAACCGAAATCAATAACGTCCCTGTCCTCGGCGGTACTGAAGACGAAGGATTCTTGAAGTTGATCGGCAAAAAAACAGAGGCATTTGTTGCTGTAGATGATACCAAATACCGCAAATTTCTGGTGGAACTACTTCTGGAAGACCGAAAGATGCAACCCATCAATGCCATCCATGAGCGCGCATACATTTCCACAGATGCTGCACTCGGACATGGCAACTTTATCAATGCGCAGGTGACGGTAGGGGCAGGAGCGAAAGTTGGAAGTCACTGCATCTTCCATACGGGAGCGATTATCGAACACAAAGTGACTGTCGAAGACTATGTCCAAGTTGGCGCAGGATCTATCGTCAATGCCGATGTGGTCTTGGAAGAAGGCGCGTTTATAGGTTCGGGCGTGACCATCGTCTCCGGCGTACGCATCGGCAAAGGGGCTCGCGTGGGCGCTGGATCCGTGGTAATCTCCTCCGTAGAAAAAAACGAAACCGTATTCGGGAATCCGGCAGGGAAAATAAAATGATTGTACAAAGTACAATGTACCAGGTACGAAGTATAGATTAGTATTTAGACCAAAATGTTGCTTCTGATTATACTTTGTACATTGTACTTGGTACTTGGTACATTACTAACGCTAATTAAATAAGAATACGATTCACCACCCAAACACCCTGCCGAAACAGGGCGATAGTTATGGAAAATACAAACAACAAACCCTACAGCATTCTGCTGTACTACTGCTACGCAGACATCTGCAATCCTGAAGAATACCGGGAGCAGCACCACCTTTTCTGTGTGGAAAACAACATCCGTGGCCGCATCATTATCTCTGACGAAGGGCTCAACGGAACGGTATCCGGATTGGCCGCCGACTGCGAGAAATACATGGCCTACATCCAGGCTGATCCACGCTTTGCGAAGACGGAATTCAAAATCGATTCACACGAAACGCATGCTTTCGCCAAAATTCACGTTCGCTACAAGCCCGAAATCGTGCATTCTTCCCTGCGACACCTCGACCCCAACGTGAAAACAGGCAAGCACCTGGAACCAGAGGAATTTAAGCAGCTGAAAGACCAGGAGGATGTAGTCATCCTCGATGTCCGCTCGAACTACGAGCACGAACTCGGTCGATTCAAAAATGCGATTACCTTGGACATCGATAACTTCCGAGATTTCCCCGAGAAGGTGAAGGAACTCGAACACCTCAAAAACAAAAAGGTGCTCACTTACTGTACTGGAGGGATCAAGTGCGAAAAGGCTTCTGCCTACCTACTTGAACAAGGATTTGAAGATGTATATCAACTTCACGGAGGCATCATTAAGTACGGCATGGAAGCGGGAGGAGAAGACTTCGAAGGAAAATGCTATGTCTTTGACAACCGCATCGCCGTGGAGGTAAATACAGTCAATCCGACCATCGTCTCTTGTTGCCATGTCTGTGGATCTGCTTCAGACCGCATGGTCAACTGTGCCAATCCTACTTGCAACGAGCACCTCGCCATCTGTGAATCTTGTGGATGGGAATTGGAAGGGGCTTGTTCCACTACCTGCAAGGAAAATCCAGATAAGCGCCCTTACGACGGCACAGGATACTACCAAAAACACTCCAACGGCTACAATCCCTACAAAGGCATTTACCGCAGCCCCTCCAAACAGACTACATCGCATGGAGAGCCGGCAAATTCCTGAAACGGAACTGATTCTTAATCCCGACGGGAGTGTATACCACTTGCGCTTGAGACCCGAGCATCTGGGAACTACAATTTTTACAGTAGGGGATCCTGATCGCGTAGCCACCGTATCGCAGCACTTGGATCAAGTTGATTTCCAACTTCAGAACCGAGAGTTTATCACGCATACGGGTTGGAAAAATGGACAGCGTGTGTCTGTCATCAGCACCGGCATGGGCACGGATAATATCGAGATTTTGATGACTGAACTGGATGCCCTGGTCAATGTGGACCTTCAGACACGCCAAGTCAACTCCCAGAAAACCAGTTTACACATCATTCGCATCGGTACTTCTGGCAGCTTACAAGCCGACATTCCAACAGGCACCTTGCTGGCCTCCGAACTAGCAATAGGCATGGATACGTTGATGGCTTATTACCCAGAACTAAGGGGACCACAGGACTTTGGGCAAGCGATCCAAACGGAACTGGGCCTTTCCTTCAGACCCTACCAAGCGACTGCTTCCTCCAAATTATTGGGAATGCTAGATGCCTCCATCCCACGAGGGATTACGCTTACCTGCCCTGGATTTTATGCCCCGCAGGGAAGAGAGGTACGACTAAAGCCCCGTTTTGACCAGCTCATTGAGCGCCTTGCAGCCCTTCAAATCAAGGGCCGTTCCTTGACCAACTTTGAAATGGAAACGGCCGGCTACTATGCCCTCGGGGAACTTCTCGGGCATGAAGTACTCAGCCTCAATGCCATCCTCGCCAACCGCCCTTTGAAAAAATTTGATTCAGCAGGTGAAGTAACCGTTGCCAAAGCCATTCAACTTGCTTTAGCTACATTTTGTCCATGAGCCCTGAAGCAGAAGCTGTATTTCTTTGGCTGAAGGATGCTGGAAACCCTGAAAAAGCAGCTTTCCTGCAGGGTTTCTTTAAAACAGGGCCAGGAGAATATGGGGAAGGGGATTTGTTTTTGGGAGTGACGGTTCCCCAGCAGCGACTAATCGCCAAAACACTTGCTCCCCAGGCGGCACTACCGCTACTTTCCGAATTGCTCCAGCATCCCTACCACGAAATGCGGTTGACAGGTCTTTTGGCTTTAGTTTATCGATTTGAAAAAACGAAGCAGGAAGCAGAACGGCGGCTGTTGGTTGATTTCTACCTGGAGCACTTGGATTACATCAACAACTGGGATTTGGTAGATACTTCTTGTTCCCAAGTCCTGGGTGCATTCTACTGGAAGAAGGAAAAGTCACTCTTTTTCAACCTAGCCGAATCTCCTGTCCTATGGAGGCAGCGCATCGCCATGATCAGCACATTTTTTTGGATTCGAAAAGGAGAGTTTACAGATGCCTTGGCCTTGGCAGAAAAACTCAAAAACCATCCCCATGACTTGATGCACAAGGCCGTTGGCTGGATGGTGAGAGAGGTTGGAAACCGAAATTTTGAAGTTGCAAACGAGTTTTTAAAAAAACACTACAGCACAGTCCCTCGAACTATGCTCCGTTACGCCATCGAAAAGTTCCCCGAGGAATTGAGGCAAGACTATTTGAAGGGAAGGATCTAAAGCTCTGGAGAAACCTGTATTTTCAATACGAATTATATTTTTTTACTCTTTGAACTCATTTTTTAATCGATGGAAAATTACCTCGCTAAGGTGATCGTAGACACCTGTTATCACATTCATGTTGGGCTAGGGCCCGGCTTATTTGAATCCGTTTATGAAGAAGTCCTGCATTATGAATTGTGTCGGCAGGGCTTACACGTAAAGCGCCAGTATCCGGTGCCAATTTTTTGGAATACGGTGGAGATGAAACTAGGTTTTCGCGCTGATTTGATTGTGGAAGACCTGGTTTTAATTGAAATCAAGTCCGTAAAGACGCTTGAGCTTGTCCACAAAAAACAGCTGATGACCTATTTGAAACTGACTGGTTTAAAATTAGGGCTTCTCATTAATTTCAACGAGGCGCTAATCAAAAACGGAATAGTTCGGATTGTAAATAACCTATAAGGCTATTCATTTTGGCGCACATAAGAGAGAAAAAAAGAATGGCGCCCCGCAATACTGCGGGACAGGCAGCGAAGACGCCAAGGCGCAAAGAAAAAAAGGGATGACCCAAGAAGACGTTAAGCCTGCCCACGGTAGGCAGGGGGCAAAGAAAAAACTCTTTGCGTCTCTGCGCCTTTGCGCGAAAAAAAAATAAATGTCTCGATGAAGAATTGATAAAGCTTCCTTTTACGCCCTAACTATCCGCCGCCGCGGACAGGAAGGCTCCGCGTAAAGAAAAAAAGAACTGCACGCGAAGACGCAAAGGCGCAAAGAAAAACCCCCTTTGCGGCTTGGCGCCTTTGCGCGATAAAAAATAAATGCCTCGAAGAAGAAAAGTTTAAGTTCCCTTTTGTGGACTGCCTACCGCAGGTAGGCTTTTCGTGAACCCTTAAATCAATCAGCGATACCGTCGAGTTCGCTGAGCTCCAACCAAGACAATTCCAGTTCTTCCAATTCTCCATCAATGGCTTGAAGCCTTGTTGTCCAGGTAAGCAACAGACCTACATCCGGGGAACCGACAGTAATTTGATCCGTGAGGGTTGCCTTTTCGGCTTCCAGCTTGGCAATGGTATCGTTGAGCTGCTTAAACTCCTGCTTTTGTTTGTAACTCGCTTTCAGTTTTGGGGCAGACGATTCATGGCTCAAAGGAACTTCTACCTGCACCGGCTTGGATTCAACTTTTGGTTGAGTACTAGGGCTATCCTTCTGGTCTTCATTCTCTGTTTCCCATTCTCGGAAATCCGTATAGTTTCCTGGAAAATCACGAATCACTCCTTCTCCTTCAAACACAAACAAGTGCTCCACCAGGCGATCCATAAAGTAGCGGTCGTGGGAAACTATGATCAAGCAACCCGGGAAAGAATCCAAAAACTCCTCTAGGATATTCAAGGTCATCAAATCCAGGTCGTTTGTCGGTTCGTCTAGGATCAGGAAGTTTGGATTTTTGATCAGCACCAAAAGTAGCTGCAGGCGTCTGCGCTCGCCTCCACTCATCTTTCCGATGGGCGTAAATTGCTGCTTGGGAGGGAATCCAAACTGGGTTAAAAATTGACTCACTGTGATCGTCTGTCCCTTATCTAGCACCACCACTTCCGCAATTTCTTTAACCACATCAATCAGGCGCTTTTCCTCGTCAAAGCGATCCTCTTCTTGACGGTAGTAACCAAAGGCCGTGGTCTGTCCTGCAGTCACCTTGCCCTGATCGGGATCAAGCAGGCCCGTAATCATTTTCAAGAAGGTCGTTTTCCCTGCTCCATTGGGGCCGATGATGCCGATGCGGTCCTTCTTTTTGAAAATGTAGGAGAAGTCTTTGACCAAGGTTTTAGCATCAAATGCCTTGGAAATTTTTTCGATTTCCAGGATTTTATTTCCCAGACGCTGGGTAGAAACAGTGAGTTCGATGTCGCGTTCTTCCCGCTTGGTAAATGCTTTTTCTTTGGTTTCCTCAAAGGCATCCACGCGGTACTTGGCTTTGGTGCCTCGGGCTTTGGGCTGTCTTCTAATCCAGTCCAGTTCTTTTTTGTAGAGGCTTTTGGCTTTCTCGATCTCGATGTCCTCGATCTGCATGCGTTCCGCCTTTTTATCGAGGAAGTAGCCGTAGTTGCCTTGGTAGCGGTGGATTTTTCCTTGGTCCAATTCTAGGATTTCGTTGGTGACCTTTTCTAGGAAGTAGCGGTCGTGCGTCACCATGAATAGGGCAAGGTTGGCCTTGGAAAGGTAGTCTTCCAGCCACTCGATGGTTTCCAGGTCGAGGTGGTTGGTGGGCTCATCCAAAAGTAAAAGGTCTGGCTTTTCGAGGATTGCCTTGGCGAGCGCTACTCGTTTGCGCTGCCCTCCGGAAAGGTTGCCTACGGGTAGTTCAGTATCGTGGAGGCCGAGCTTGCCCAGCACTTCCTTGACCTGGTATTCAAAATCCCAGGCTTGGAGGGCGTCCATTTTTTCGAAGAGCTTGGACATTTGGTCCGAGTTGTCAATACCGCGTTCGGCATCAAGCATGGCCTTGTGGTAGGATTCGATGACTTGGAGAATTTCCGAATTACTTTGATCGAAGATCGTTTGGTAGATGCTCAGGTTGCTTTCGAACACCGGGTTTTGGTGCACGTAGGCGATTTTGACCGACTGATTGAGGGCTACTTGGCCTGTATCGGGAATTTCAAGGCCCATGATGATTTTCATCAAGGTGGATTTTCCCGCCCCGTTGATGCCCACAAGGGCTATTTTTTGACCTTGGGCAATGCCGAAGGAGATGTTGGAAAAAAGTTTGCGCTCCCCAAAGGCTTTGCTGAGATTCTCAACGGATAAGTAATTCATGCCGCAAAAGTAGGGGAAAAAAGGGGCTTAGGGAAATACGGTTGAAATACTGTAGAAATAAACCGAACGAGTTCGGTGAAATAGTTTCAACGGAGCTCGCCCGCCTGCCTACGGTAGGTAGGCCGTGGCGGGTATTTCTATTATATTTCAATCGTATTTCTCTTGATTATTTCACCTGCCTGCGGCAGGCAGGCGAGCGCAGCGGAGTATATTTCAACCCTATTTCCATCGTATTTCCATTCAATAATCATGAAAACTATCCACGATATCCTCAAACTTGGCGATCCTCGACTCTATGAAGTATGTGAGCCTGTCCTTCGGGAGGAACTTGACGAAGTCCCTGGCTGGATACAGCAGCTCCACGAAGCCATGGAGGATGTACGCCGGGTGTATGGCTTTGGGAGAGGAATTGCTGCTCCACAGCTGGGAATCATGAAGCGCCTGTTCTACCTACAGCTCGACCGTCCCTATGTGGTGATCAACCCGGAGTTGAAAGGCTTGAGCAAAGAAGAGTTTGAATTATGGGACGACTGCATGAGTTTTCCCAACCTACTCGTACGGGTGAGGCGCCACCAGTCCCTCAGCCTCCACTACTTGGACGAGTACTGGCAACCGCAAGTATGGAAAGTGGAAGGGGCGATCTCCGAACTCATCCAACACGAGTACGACCACCTGGACGGAGTGCTCTGCACCATGCGGGCGCTGGATGAAAAATCGTTTAAGTGGAAGGAATGAAATAATTGTACCAAGTACCATGTACGAAGTACAAAGTACCCGCCGCGGCGGGCAGGCAAGATCCCTCAGTACCAGAATTCTAGTTCTAATTCGAATCCCTACTTGGTACTTGGTACTTTGTACTTCGTACAAATATTTATCTTTACCTCATGAACTTTCCTAGCCTTTCCGATATCCGAGCGGCGCATGCCCGCATCCAGCCTTTTATCCACCGCACTCCGGTAATGACCTCTACGGCAATCGATCAGATTGCCGGCTGTCAACTATTTTTTAAGTGCGAAAACTTTCAGAAGGTCGGCGCATTTAAGGCGCGAGGGGCGGCCAATGCGGTCATGAAACTTACCCCCAGCGAACGTGAAAAAGGTGTAGCAACGCACAGTTCGGGCAATCATGCCGCGGCCCTAGCCCGTGCCGCCACGGTAGCAGGAATCCCCTCCTACATCGTCATGCCTTCCAATGCTCCCGAAATCAAGAAGAAGGCAGTTAAAGGCTATGGAGGGGAAATCATCGAATGCGAACCCAATCTGCAAGCCCGGGAAAGCACCTTGGAGGCGGTAGTCGCCCGTACGGGAGCAACATTCATCCCTCCATACGACTTCCTTGATGTGGTTGAGGGGCAGGCTACTTGTCCGCTAGAGTTCCTAGAAGATCAATCGGATCTGGATATCCTAATGGCCCCCGTTGGGGGAGGAGGATTATTGGGTGGCACGGCCCTCACAGCACATTACCTGAATCCCCAGATCGAGGTCATCGCTGGGGAGCCTGTCGGGGCAGACGATGCCTACCGATCATTTCATGCAGGTTACATCATTCCACAAACTGGCCCAATGACCATCGCAGACGGACTATTGACCTCCCTAGGCACCATCAACTTTGCCTTAATCCAAGCCCATGTCCGCGATATCTTACTCGCCACCGATCCGCAAATCATCGAAGCGATGCGTCTCGTTTACGAACGCATGAAAATCATCATCGAGCCCTCCTGTGCTGTTCCCCTAGCAGCCTTACTGGCCAACAAGGAGCGCTTTGCCGGTAAAAAAGTCGGTATCATCCTCTCCGGTGGAAATGTGGATTTGGGTAAACTTCCTTTTTAAATACTTCCCATCCCTCAATTAGAAGGGATTTATCTTATGATCTTCCTAATGAAGTTCTCCGTAAATAGTAACCCCGCATTCATAATCCCATTTTCCATTGGGATCCATTTTTTGAACATACAGACTTTTAGTGCTTTTGGTTTTTCGAAACAAAAAAGAATATTCCCCAATGATAATCGGTTCAGCGAGTACTAGAATCCCTTCAGCTTTCTCATTTGATTTAAGGATAAATCGATCTTCAAGCATGTTCTTAAAAAGTCTTTTTGAGGTTAAACTTTTTACCTTAAATCTCAATTCTCCAAAAGCCTCTTCTAATTGAGCATTTGGAAAAACACAAAACCCTACTCCTTCCTTACCAAAAATCTCTTTACTCCAAAGGTCATCCATCCAACCCTCATAAGCCATAGTTTTAGTATGAATTATAATTCTCTTTTCGTTAGAATATTGAAATGAAGATCTAACTATAGAATACGTTTCCTTATCTGCAGTAGATTTTTGGAGGCCTAAACCAATTTTGGGGATTAGACAAAGTAATAGAGCCCAAAAGACTACTAAAATTAAATTATTTACACTTTTCCCCATTTGCTTTATTGTTTCCGGTTGCCTCATTTACTAAAATTTGACTAATTTCTTCCCAACTACTTCCATTAGGGATTAACGCTTTCACTTCATCCAAAGGTTCTGTTGTCCCGTCTTTTAACATCCCGCCTAGAGATAATTTATAATAATAGTCTAGGCCTAAACTCCCTCCTCCGGGCCCGTATTTTTTATCCCAATTATATAATGACACAGTCATTCCCCAAATAAATTCGCTCATTGTAGCATGATGATAGTCACCTTTATTTGGATATTTTTTGAAATATTCGTTCACCAAGTCAAAAATATTTGAACCTGATCTTACCTCTCTATCTTCAGTATGTTCTAACAAATAAGCATGGACTGTTTCATAAATTACTGTTCTTGCGATACTTAAAGATGTAGCGCTTTTTAAATAGTTATTGTCTAATGTGATGGTATTTATTCCATCAATTCTTTTTGTTATACCCCCTGTGATTCCTAAAGTATTTGTACTCTGAGTAACCATACCATTCTGAATTCTATAATCAAATTTCCCACTCTGTTCAAAGAAATTCAATATTCCATCAGCAATATCAATTGCTCCTAACCCACTAAAATCAACGAGATAATAACTTCCTTTTGATAATTCCATGAAAATATCACTTGCACATGGGTCTGTTAGCTTATTTATTATAGTATCTGGTGCTGGAATTTTAGGTGGATCGTAGTCAGGAAGATCTCTTGGGGGAGCAGTAATTGGGTCGGCACAACAAGTAGGCCGATCGTAATCATGGTAATCTCCTCCATTACCTCCTTGAGGGGTATAGCCTCCAGCTCCCGAACAAATTACCTCCACAATAACAATTGGAGGCCTCACAACAACTACCCCATCCTTTCCTACATAATTCGCAGAAATCTCTCGGACCACAGTCCGACAATCCCCAGCAATTCTTGACTTTTCACTAGACCCTGCCGGAAGGTAGCGGGAATTGGAAACCAATTCTCCCTGCTCAAAGGTAAATCCAATGAAATGCCGCTCATCGTAGGTCCAAATATCCACCTTACCCGACCAATCGTGGGGGATTCCATCGTAGCTAATTTCTTTGAATTCTTTACTCGCGTACTTATTATTGGGATAATACCTCGCAATTACCGGATCAAATCGCTCTTCCGTAGGATGCTTGATAAATAAAATGTTCTGAATCACAACTTATGCTGGATTCCGGTTGGGAAAGCTATCCAACATAGTCGTTGGAAAGTACTTGGTTGCATTTGCCAAGCTAATCTCAAATACCTCTCGTCCATCTGGGAAGTAGTAGTGATGAAATTGATCCCAATCGGGCTCCTTTTCAAAAAAAGGCAAAATCAATTCCTGCGAAGCCATTCGCAAATTGGTGCCTCCATCGGAAAGTCGGAGCTTGCTCTCGTTTTCTTCAAACCAAGCTTTGATTTTGGCAAGCTGCCCCGATTCTGAACGGATCACCGGAGGTACTTCCGCTTCTTGCACACAAGAAATCAGGAACAAATTCCCGATTAGAAAAAGGATCATGACTAAGCGAAATCCACGGGGATCAGGATGCTTGAACTTGGGACGAGAAAAAGTTGTATTTGAAAAAGTCATGTTTTTAAAAGTAAATGAAGATTGAATATAACTATTTATCATATTTATTCAAAAAATAAAATAAAAAAATTAGGCCCTAAATCGATCGATCTAGGGCCTAGTATTGATTCAAAGTGAACCTGTGCTCCTCTGCCTTACTTTTTCTTGCTCTCCGCCACGGCATGGTGTGCAGCGCGAGCGGCAAAGGCCATGTAGGTCAGTGAAGGATTTTGGGTAGACGTTGAGGTCATGGATGACCCGTCGGTCACGTAGACATTGGGCACGGCGTGCAACTGATGGTTGGCATTCAACATGGAGGTCTTAGGATCCTTACCCATACGCACTCCGCCCATCTCGTGGATATCCAAGCCCGGCGCCTGCTTGCTGTCGGAAGTTTGGATATTGGTGAAGCCCGCCTTCGTAAACATCTCCGTCATTTGCTCGAGGTAGTCTTTCACCATCTTCTCGTCGTTGTCGTCATAGTCCATGCTCACCTTGAGCTGGGGAATGCCCCACTCATCTTTCAGGCTGCCATCTAGTGCCACATAATTGCTTTCCTTTGGCAGCGTTTCGCCCATCATGTGCGACCCTACATGCCAAGGTCCATACTGCCCTGGATTCAGGAGATTGTTTTTCAGTTCCATCCCGATGCCGCTCGTATCCGGGCCTACTCCACGGCCGGCCGAGAAGCCCGCCGCATAGCCCCGTAGAAAGTCGGTTTCCTGTTTGTACACATTTCGGAATCGTGGGAAATACCCACTGGTAGGTCTACCCCCAGAAGTGGTGTACTCCGCATGACCTTCGTATTCTCCAGACACGCGAGCGCGGTAATTGTGGAAGGCTACGTACTTGCCCAATACCCCACTGTCGTTGCCCAATCCATTCGGGAAGCGGGTGGATGTGGAATTCAACAAGATGGCGTTGGTATTCAAAGCGGCTGCATTGATAAAGAGGACGTCTGCGTAAAATTCTTCAACTTCCTTGGTCAAGCGATCGATGATGCGCACGCCTGTAGCCTTACCTTTTGCCTCGTCATAGATCACGGAATGCACCACCGCATCAGGACGGATGGTCAGGTTGCCGGTCTTCAATGCCCAAGGAATGGTAGACGAGTTGGAACTAAAATAGCCTCCAAACGGACAGCCTCGCTGGCACAAGTTACGATTTTGGCATGACCCTCTGCCTTGTGCAGCAAAGGCATCGGCATTGCCATGGATATGGGCACAGCGTGCAGAAATCACATGACGCTCTCCTCCATACTCCTTCTTCATCGTCTCGGCGAAGTACTTCTCCACCACATTGAGATCGTAACCGGGAAGAAATTCTCCATCGGGTAGGTGAGCGATGCCATCCTTGAATCCAGATACGCCTGCAAATTTTTCGACATGGCTATACCATTTTTCGATGTCTTTGTAGCGAATTGGCCAGTCTACTGCAAAGCCATCGCGAGCAGGTCCCTCAAAATCAAAGTCGGACCAGCGCTGTACTTGACGTGCCCAGAGTAGGGACTTGCCTCCCACTTGGTAGCCTCGAATCCAGTCAAATGGCTTTTCTTGCACATAAGGATGTTCCGCATCCTTGACAAAGAAGTGCATGGCATCCTCTCGAAAGGCATAGCACTTACTGATGACAGGATTTTCTTCCTTGATCTTTTCAGTCAATTGCCCCCGATGGGGAAACTCATGCGGCAGCATGTTGGTGGTCGGATAGTCCTTGATGTGGGTTACGTCTGGACCTCGCTCAATCATCAGGGTTTTGACACCCAAGTCACACAATTCTTTTGCTGCCCAGGCACCACTGATGCCAGAGCCGACCACAATGGCCTGATAGGTACGCTCCTGCGTACTGCGTAAGTTAAGATTAGCCATTTACTCGTGGTTTTTGAAGGTCTGAAATCAGGACTGCTCCATTGTATTCTCCTGGAATTAGGGAGTAGGGAATGATTTCGGTTTGAATGTATTCAGAAGCCATGTAGCCTTGAATGGTAAAGCGCTTCACGCTGCTTAGGAAATAGCCGATGTCAGCAAGACGCTTGCCTTCGGTGGTATCGTCCCCGGTGAGTGCTCCTGCTTCCAAGAGGAAGGCTTCTTTTTCTTTGGTGGTGAGTGCCTCAAATTTCTTTCCAGCGGTTTTTTCTGCATAATCCGGAAATGCCTCCAATCCTGCAGTGAATTTTTCTCGGTTTTCTTGGGTAAAGCAGTCGTTGACCATCACGAGGATAAAGTCAACTACTTCCAAGTCCAAGGCTCCTTTGATCTCCCCAGCAGGAATGATGCTGTCGGAAATGGCTGCCAGTAAGGCCTTCTGTGTAGCGGTGATTTTTAGGTTTTCGTAAGCGGCAAGGATGTCTTCCTTGCTAAAATCACAGGAGGGAATCAGCGCAAGCCCTCCAGAAATCAGGGCGATATGCCGCAACGCATGACGTCTGTTCATACTAAAAGATTATTTGGGTTGGTTGGTAATTGAAAAATT
>CANGUK010000047.1 GCA_947457095.1 Cyclobacteriaceae bacterium | reverse complement strand
TTTACTTATCTGGCCTCGGATGAACTGATGGGGCGGGATCCGATTCGCCCTGAAATGAAATTGGCGTACACATTTATCGCACAGGAACTTGAAAAAGCAGGTGCGAAGGCGGTCCCTGGGGGTAATGGATACTACCAAGATATCCCTTTCAATTTATCCTCTCCTCCTACCAAAGGATCCGTGCAATTGGGAAGTTTTTCCTTTTCCCAAGGGCAAAATCTCTTGGTACTGGATGGCCGCTCCTTCTCTGGTAACTACGAAGTGGTGGATGTAGGCTTTGGATCAGCAGAAGAATTTGCAGGGAAAGACCTCAAAGGAAAGATTGCGATCACCAATGTGGGAGCACCCAATAAATTCAGTCCGAATCAATTGTTTTCTGAGGGTAGAGCAAAGGCCGTTCGTGCAAAAGAAGCAGGTGCTGTAGCCTTAATTGAACGATTCAATGTTCCGTCTGTGCCTTGGCAATTGGTGTCAGGATTTCTGAATAGATCACAAATGGGAATGGATCAGGGTGAGTCCAGTAACCTTCCTTACCTGTGGGTGGAAGATGTAAAAAACCAGTTGACCGGTACCAACTTGGGCAACGCTACTATAGCGGTAGAAGGAAAAGTAAACCGCAAAATTGAGGGCAAAAATGTCTTGGCCTGGATAGAAGGAACAGATCCTCAATTAAAAAATGAATTCATTCTCCTTTCTGCACACTACGACCACGTAGGTGTTGGGACCCCCGATGCAACAGGAGATTCAATCTATAATGGCGCTCGTGACAATGCAGTGGGAACAGTAGCTGTACTCAATGCAGCGCAGTACTTTGCCAAAAACCCTCCTAAAAGATCCATCCTATTTGCTCTTTGGACTGCTGAGGAAAAGGGATTGCTGGGTAGCGCTTATTTTGCAAATAACCCCTTGATTCCCTTGAATCAAATCGTGTACAACCTAAACATCGACAATGCGGGTTACAACGATACCTCCATCATCACGGTGATTGGGTTGGGTAGAACCAGTGCAGACTACTTAATCAACGAAGCTGTAGCCGAATTTGGATTGACTGCCAAGGCAGATCCATCGCCGGAGCAAGGGCTGTATGACCGCTCTGATAATGTGAATTTTGCTCGTAAAGGAATTCCTGCACCAAGTTTCACCCTAGGATTCACTGCATTTGATGATGAGATCAATAAATATTACCATAAGGCAGCGGATGAGGTGGAGAGTTTTGATTTGAATTATGCGCAGTTGTATTGGAAATCCTACATTTTAGCCACTCAAAAAATTGCGAATTGGTCCCAGAAACCCCAGTGGGCTGCAGGCGACAAGTACGAAGAAGTGAGTAAGAAGTTGTATGGGAATTGAGTACAATGTACTAAGTACCAAGAACAAAGTACAAAGTAATGTACAATGTAACAGGTACAAAGTAGAGATTCAGATTAAGACTTGAGTTCTAGTAAAAATTATACCTAGATAGGTCAGAAGTCTACCTCCCACAACGGGCAGGCAGTTGATTAAACCACATAGACACATAGAAAAATCTATGTGTCTATGTGGTTTTTTGATTTAAGATACATGAAGTAATCAGATTAACTCCTTCGCGGCTTCTCTACTTTGCGAGAAAAAGGAGTGCTAAGATTTGTACAATCTTATGTACCCGACTGGCTACGGCAGGCAGCCAGGGCACTAGGTACATTGTACTTGGTACTTTGTATAATTTAAACCAGCATCCCTGCCACCGTAGCAGTCATGAGGCAGGCCAGGGAAGCGGCCATCAAGGCACGTAAACCCAAGCGGCTGAGGTTTCCTTGCTGGTTGGGAGCAATAATGGAAATACCGCCCAATTGGATTGCAATCGAACTAAAATTAGAGAATCCACACAGGGCATAGGTAGCGATGATGATGGATTTGGTGCTGATGGAAGCAGCTTCCTTCATTTCCGCCAAACTTAAGTAAGCCACGAACTCATTGATTACCGTCTTTTGACCCAATAGGCTACCAACTTGAAGGGTATCCACCCAGTCTACGCCAATCACCCAGGCAAACACCCGGAATACTTGACCAAAAATATATTCCAAAGAAAAGCCTTTAAATTGACCTCCAGTGGTGGTTTCTACCCAGGCATTCAAACCTGTATACTCCCCGATTATTCCTGTTAATCCAAAGTTTATTGCCGCAATAACCGCAATAAACGCCAACAGCATTCCTCCTACATTCAAAGCCAATTTCAATCCCTCTGCTGCTCCTATAGACATCGCATCAATGATGTTTACGCCCATGGCTTCCTTATTTACTTCAAGCTTATCCTGCTTGATTTCTTTTTCAGTCTCTGGGATAAACATTTTGGACATTACGATTGCCCCAGGTGCATTCATAATACTTGCACCCAAAAGATAGGCTGCAAACTTACTTTGCTCCTCCATGCTATCCCCACCTAAAAAAGCTACATAGCCTGCAAGCACCCCACCAGCAATGGTAGCCATCCCTCCTGTCATCAAGCACATCAACTCAGATTTACTCATTTGAGGAATAAAGGGCCTCACCAAAAGTGGTGCTTCTGTTTGTCCCAAAAATATATTTCCGGCAGCAGAAAGAGACTCAGGTCCAGATAGACGCATTGAACGGGCCATCACCCAAGCAATACCATATACGACCTTTTGCAAAATACCGAGGTAATACAATCCTGAGGAAACTGTGGAGAAAAAGATGATGGTAGGCAATACCTTAAAGGCAAAAATAAATCCAAAACTATCGCCTGCTAAATCTCCAAAAATAAAACGAGCTCCTGCCTCACTGAAACTCAAGAACTTCACGAAGCCTTCGGAAAGAAACTGGAATGCATCTTTAACTACTCCTACCTGAGTAATTAGGAATCCAAATACCAATTGTAAGGAGATGCCTATCGCCACCAACCTCCAGTCAATCTTCTTTTTATTGGATGAAAATAGATAAGCCACCAATACGATGACTAGGATTCCGAATGCACCTCTTGCGTAGTCCATGAAGTTAGGGTAAATACAACTTCTAAAAATAGGCCAATCTTTAGCAAGAAAAAAGCCCCGAGGGAAATCGGGGCTTAAAAATTTAGTTTCGTTTATTTATTTCATCCCGAATTCGGGCAGCTTTTTCATAATCCTCATCAGCAATTGCCTTGTCCAGAAGTGTGTTGAGCTTGTCCAAACTAAAATCCTTCAAGGAATTCTCTTTCGCTGGAGCACCTTTTCCTGAGACAGATTTACTGGCTTTTTTAGTAGTCTCCTGCTTATCCTCTTCCGTAAACTCAATTCCAGCTTCAGAAAGCACCTTCTCAGTACAGAAGATGGGCGCTCCAAAGCGAACTGCAATAGCAATCGCATCTGAAGGCCTACTGTCAATTTCTGCCATGGCATTGGCATTTTTGCTATGAATTTGGGCATAAAAGACACCTTCTTTCATTTCAGAAATAACAATTTTCTCAATTTCAAACTGGAAACTATCCGAAAAGGATTTGAATAAATCGTGAGTCATTGGCCGGTTGGGAATGATTTTCTCAATCTCTATGGCAATGGCTTGCGCTTCAAACATGCCAATGACAATTGGAAGTCTGCGAACTCCATCCACCTCTCCCATCACCAAGGTAAAGGACCCTGATTGGGAGTGATTGGACGATAGTCCTAAAATTTCCAGTTCTATTAATTTTTCCACAAATTTTACTGTGCTGCCTTAAGTGCTGCTGTTAGTTGAGGTACTACTTCAAAGGCATCCCCTACAATTCCATAATCTGCCGCCTTGAAAAAAGGAGCTTCAGGATCTTTATTGATTACCACGATGCATTTGGACGAATTGACACCGGCAAGATGTTGAATAGCGCCTGAAATTCCAACGGCAATGTACAAAGTTGGCGCCACTTTTACGCCCGTTTGTCCTACGTGTTCGTGGTGAGGTCTCCATCCAATGTCCGATACGGGTTTGGAACAACCGGTAGCAGCACCCAAGGTATGTGCAAGTTCTTCAATCATTCCCCAGTTTTCTGGGCCCTTCATGCCTCGACCTCCAGATACCACAATATCTGCTTCAGGAAGCAAAACTTCCCCTGTAGCACGTTCGGTAGCCGTGATTTTTGAAGCGAAATCAGTCGCGGAAATAGTAACTGCAAATTCCTCTACTTGGGCCTTTGCACCATCGATCTTTTGATCTACTGCGTTCTTTTTGATGGCTAGGATTTTCTTTGAAGTGGTGATCGTGGTATCCGCAAAGGCCTTGCCTGTATATATACTTCTTTTTACCACAAAGCCACCTTCCAAACGTGGAAGCTCCACTACATTGGATACTAGACCTGCATCCAATTTGATGGCAAGTCGAGCCGCTACAGCATCGCCTAAGGACGATTTGGCCAAAATCAAGGTATTCGCACCTACCGCCTGAAAAGCTTGCGCAACTGCGGTAGCATGCGCTTGGATTACCCCTGCATTGAGCCGCTCATCTGAAGCGTGCAACACTTTGGCTGCACCTGCTTCTCCAACAGAAGCCAATTCTTGAGAATCTATTGTCCCTAAGGCAATTGCTACCACGGAACCTTCCCCTGTTTTTTGTGCTAACGCAAAGGCATAAGAAACTGCCTCTAAACTGGTTTTCTTAATTTTCCCAGCAGCCTGTTCTACATATACTAAAATCGACATATTCTATTGATTTAGAGTGAATTAAAAAATTAGAATTAAAGTACTTTTGCTTCATTCTTGAGCAAACGGACCAATTCAGAAACCTGGTCCTTATCTACCAATTTGACAGATCCTTTTGCCGGAGGCAACTGGAAACTGCTCGCTTCAGCCTGGGTTTCTTGACTAGTTGGCTCGACAACGACCAATGGTTTAGTTCGTGCAGACATGATTCCTCGCATATTTGGGATTTTCCATTCTGCAATAGGCTCCTGACATCCTGCAATCAATGGAAGCTGCGCCTCCAATTGTTCCTTACCCCCTTCAATTTCACGGGCCATCTTCACGGTAGTTCCTTCCAACTCAAGTTTCATCACAGGAGAAAATGAAGGCATTCCGAGCAACTCTCCAACCATTCCATGAACCATCCCTCCATTGAAGTCGATGGATTCTCTTCCCATCAAGATTAGATCATAGCTACCCTCTTTAGCCACCTGGGCTATTTGCTTGGCTACAAAAAAACTGTCCTTGGGAAATGAATTCACCCGAATAGCATCATCTGCTCCAATGGCCAAAGCCTTTCTCAATGTCGGCTCTGTTTCGGCCTCACCTACATTCAATGCAGTCAAAGTCCCACCGGTTTGATCTCGCAATTCCACCGCCCTCGCCAAAGCATAATCGTCATAGGGTCCAATGATAAACTGGACTCCTGTAGGATCAAACTTGGTATTGTTGGCAGTAAATTGAATCTTGGAAGTCGTATCGGGAACGTGCGTGATACAAACAAGAATCTTCATTGGTTTAGCGTTTGGTTATTTAGATTTATTTTGCGTGAAAATAACAGGCAAGCGTTAATTAAAAAAACTATTCATGCTCAATTTGGAACGAATCGAACTTCTACGGGAATACTGTAAAGAGGAACCTGAAAATCCTTTCAACTATTATGCATTGGCCTTAGAATACCGAGAATCTGACAAACCTGCAGCTGCCGAATTATTTGATTTTATTGTACACAAATTCCCAAATTATCTCCCTGTATTTTTTCCTGCTGCCCACTTTTTCTTCGAAGAAGGAGACCTACCAAAAGCAAAGCAGCTTTTTGAATCTGGCATTGCCATCGCTCACCTCCTTCAAGACGAAAAAGCAAAAAAAGAGTTGGGTAATGCTTACCAAAACTTTTTGTTTGAAACGGATTTGGAGTAACCGCATTCATTAGGAATTTTGGCTTAGAAGACCTAAATTTTATACAGCTTTAAAGGTTTTCATTTAGAAAGATGCTGTACTCCCAACCCGAAATAATCAGCCATTATTTTGACTTGCTCAAGCGGGAAGGGAAGCGCTATTCCAAGAAAAGCCTCACCAAAGCAAAGAAAGCAACTCCAGGTACGGTAGTTCTTACCGAAACTAGCGATGGACAACGGCTTGAAGCAACTGCAAAACCAGGAGATTGGCTAGTCGAAAATCAAACGGCAACCAAAGAACATTACCTCGTATCAGAAGCTACCTTCAGTAAAAAATACCAACTCAGACAAGCTCTTGGCGATGGTTGGGGTTCGTTTCAATCCATGGTACCGGTCTATGCACTAAAGGTCGGGGAAAAAGACTTGGAACCTTTTGGGAATCCTAACCAACTGGAATTTAAAGGCCCTAGAGAAAAAAGCGTTGTCATTCATCCAGGTGATTATCTAGTGATTCCGGTGGACCAAAGTGAGGCCTATCGAATTACTGCTAAGGAATTTGAAGAAACCTACGTCTCGATCAAGGAATCAAAGTGATTTTTCCAAACTGCTTTCCTTCCTTCATTCGGTCAAAGGCTTCTTCCGCCTGAGAGAAAGTATAGCATTGATCCACTACTGGTTTGATTTGAAATTTTTCTACCAAATGAAGCATTTGCAAAAAGTCTGAATCAGTGCCCATGGTAGTTCCAATGAGTTGAAGTTGATTCCAAAAAAGCTTTCTTGCTTCCAGTTGACCGGGGTTTCCACGCGTAGCTCCATAAAAAACAATCCTTCCGCCCGGCTTACACACATCCATCAACTTGGAAAGTGTATCCCCTGAAGCACCATCAATAACCAAGTCCATTCCACCGGTTTCCTGAAGTGCCTGTGCACTCCAGTTTGAATCGGTGTAATTGAATCCGGCTGAAGCGCCTTGCTCAATCGACTGAGCTAATTTTTCGGGAGCGCTGCTGCTTACAAACACCTTTGCACCTAAAGCCAAGGCAAATTGTGCTGCAAATTGTGCTACGCCTCCTCCAATACCTGTCACCAGCACCTGATCTCCTGCTTGAACCTGGCCTTTAACCACCAACGCCCTGTATGCCGTGAGTCCGGCCAAAGGAAGCGCCGCTGCTTCCTGCCAATTCAACTGTTTGGGTTTAGCATGAATTCGATCGGCAGGCACTACGATGTATTCTGCCAAGGTTCCAGGGCTTGGCATTCCCAAAATTTCAAAATCCTTGGACTGTGCCTTTTCGTTGGTCCCCCAGTTTTTGGCGGGATTAATTAGTACTTCCTGTCCAATCAGTGATGAACTTACCCCTGCTCCTACTTCTTCCACAATTCCAGCCCCATCCGAACCCAATACTACTCCATCTTTCAAGTTGGGGTACAAGCCCTTTCTGCACCATTCATCCCGATGGTTGAGTGCCGCTGCCTTTATATTAATGAGGACCTCCCCTGGCCCACAAACTGGCTTAGGAAGGTCTAAAAGTTGGATTTTAGCTGCTTGATCTCGTTGAAGTACAATTCCTTTCATCGAATTTACTTAAAATGGAGCCGGCTCGTCCCCTCCGGAAAAGGCACTTTCAATGTCGCCTTCATTTGCTTTACTGGAACGAAGAAGCGTCTGGTCCGTATCAAAACCACTTACTCCAGAAGCCCCAGAGGTAAATTTGCGTGCATATCCAATCTCAGACGACTGGGTAGATGGGAATCCCATGCCTCCATCCAAGTCGGTGAATTTGGTGTAGCGCCCGATAAATCGAAGTTTGACATTTTCCAAGGACCCGTTTCTGTGCTTTGCAATGATAATTTCCCCAACACCCGCTGTAGATGCTCCTGACTCGTCTTCAGTGATTCCATAATATTCAGGTCGGTAAAGGAACATTACCATGTCGGCATCTTGTTCGATGGCTCCAGATTCTCGAAGATCCGAAAGTTGGGGACGCTTATCTCCGCCACGCGTTTCTACAGCTCTAGAAAGCTGTGACAAGGCAATCACCGGTATGCTTAACTCCTTGGCAATCTTTTTCAATGCTCTTGAAATACTCGCAATTTCTTGTTCCCGGTTTCCTCCAAATCCTCCCTTGGAGTCACCTGACATCAATTGCAAGTAATCCACTACCACCATCTGGATGTCGTGCTGTGCTTTCAACTTTCTACACTTTGCACGCAATTCCAAAATGGATAATGCCGGAGTATCATCCACAAACAAGGGCGCCTTGGAAAGCTTGGCAGTTTTGTGAACCAGTTGGGCCCATTCATGATCCGCCAAGGTGCCTTTTTTGATTTTTTCAGAATCCAACTCTGCCTCAGAGGATATCAATCGATTTACCAATTGCACCGAAGACATTTCCAAGGAGAAAATAGCCACAGGTCGATTGTGATCTACGGCAGCATTACGCAAAACAGAAAGTACAAAGGCCGTTTTACCCATCGCTGGACGCGCCGCAATGATGACCAAATCTGATTTCTGCCAGCCAGAGGTAACTCGGTCCAAGGCGGTAAATCCAGAGGGAACACCCGTAAGGCCATCTTTTTGGTTTTTCCTAGCTTCCAACTCTGTCATCGCATCCCGCAAGATGGAGCGCATGTCTGCGTAGTTTTTACGGATGTTCTTTTCGGAAATTTCAAATAGCGATTGCTCCATTGCATCCAACAATTCAAACACATCCGTAGTATCCTCAAAGGCATCTTTTTGGATGGTGGATGAAATTCGGATCAACTCCCGTTTGATGGATTGCTCGGTGATAATGCGGGCATGGTATTCGATATTGGCAGCAGAAGCCACCTTTGAGGTGAGTTCAGTTACATAAAAAGCTCCCCCCGCTACCTCCAAGGCTCCATTTTTTCGGAGTTGGGTGGTCACCGTCAACAAGTCGATGGGCTGACTTTCGGTAAACAAATCCAAAATAGCCTGAAAAATAACCTTATGCGCTTCCTTGTAGAAACTCTCCACCTTCAAAATGTCAATAACATTCGTTAAGGCATCTTTTTCCAACATCAAGGCTCCAAGTACGGCTTCCTCGAGTTCAATGGCTTGAGGAGGTACTTTACCTAAATAATTGGTAGGATTATCAAAAGAAGGCTTTTTTCGGTAGCGACCAGCGGATGGGGTGTTTTCAGTCATGATTCAAATTTACCTGCTATGTAGCAAGAGTTTTAAACAATTTTTCCCATAGTTATCAACAGGGTAATTCGAGAGCTTTCACGAAATCCAATACCCAACCGTAGCTACTTGTACTACTGCTAAAAACGTGCTTTCAATTAAATTGGGTATGCAGTTGGAAAACAATTCTTTCCTAAAACTCGCGCTGCAAGGTTTTTTACCTAAGTTTGACTTAGTAAAAAATCAATCCATTTCCACTCATGAAACAGTATCATTTCATTGCTATCGGTGGCGCGGTGATGCATAACCTTGCACTTGCCTTACTTGAAAAAGGGTATCAAGTAACGGGTAGCGACGATGAAATCTACGAACCTTCCAAAACTCGTCTTCAGAAAGCAGGTATTCTTCCAGAAGCACAAGGTTGGTTTCCAGAAAAAATTCATGCCAATTTGGACGGCATCTTGCTTGGAATGCATGCACGCATTGACAACCCAGAATTACTCCGTGCACAGGAATTGGGAATTCCAGTTTATTCCTTTCCAGAGTTTATCTACAACCAAAGTCAAGATAAAAAAAGAGTAGTCATTGCAGGTAGCCATGGCAAAACTTCCATCACCTCCATGATTTTACATGTTTTGAAGGATCAGGGCATGGACTTTGACTACTTGGTAGGCGCACAAATCGAAGGATTTGATTTGATGGTTCGCTTATCTAATGCCCCCATCATCGTCATTGAAGGAGACGAATACCTTACTTCACCGATAGATCGAACCCCAAAATTTTTCCATTACAAGCACGATATTCTCCTAGTCAGTGGCATCGCTTGGGATCATTTCAATGTATTTCCAGATTTTGAGGACTACAAAAGGCAGTTTTCTATGCTCATGGATCGAACCCCAGCCTCAGGCAGCCTGATCTATTGCAGCGCAGATCCCTTGGTAAAGGAAGCGGCAGAAAAGTCAGTCTGCCAAGGACAGAGAATAGGTTATCAAGCCCACCCTTCCCAAATTAATTCAGGAAAAACCAGTCTAATTACTACAACTGGAGCTGTGGAAATAGGAATTTTCGGAGAGCATAACCTACAAAATCTACAAGGCGCCCTCCATATTTGCGAAGCGCTAGGGCTTTCTCGGGAGAAATTCTATGCCTCCATTCAAGGTTTCAAAGGTGCTGCCAAGCGTCAGGAAATCATTGTTCAACACGATTCAGGAGTACTTTTCCGAGATTTTGCGCACGCTCCCTCCAAACTAAAGGCTACAGTAAATGCGGTAAAAAACCAATTTCCTAGCCGCCGACTACTTGCAGTACAGGAACTCCACACCTACTCTTCGCTCAATAAAGCATTCCTGCCCAATTATGCCCATAGCATGGATGAAGCAGATACCGCAGTGATTTACCTCAATCCGCATGCAGTAGCCTTGAAAAAATTGGAATTGATGTCCGAAGAAATGCTCCGGGAAGGATTCAAACGAAAAGATCTAATTCTATTTACTGACAGTACAGCCTTGAGTGAGTACCTACTTGCGCAAGAATATGCCGATACCAACCTCCTACTCATGAGTTCGGGGAATTACGACAACCTAAACCTTGAACCTCTCAAACAAAAATTTCTTTCCTATGCAACTCAACCTTAAAAATTCAATCGCATTTTTTGATCTCGAGGCAACGGGCACCAACGTGTCTACCGATCGAATTGTGGAAATTTCGATCGTCAAACTAAATCCTGATGGAGGACAAGAGATCTATACCCGACGCGTAAATCCTGGCATTCCAGTACCTCTGGAAGCTTCGCTTATCCATGGGATTTATGACAAGGACCTCAAGAACGAACCCTTTTTCAAAGACCTTGCTCAGGAAGTGTTTCAATTTATTGGAATGGCAGATTTGTCTGGATTTAATGTGTTGAAATACGACATCCCATTGTTGGTGGAAGAATTTCTACGTTCCGGAATTGACTTTGACCTAGATAAACGAAACTTGCTAGATGCCCAAAAGATCTTTCATCTGATGGAAAAGAGAAATCTGAGTGCGGCCTATAAGTTTTATTGTGGAAAGAAATTGGAGAATGCACACAGTGCTGAAGCAGATACACTGGCTACAGTGGATGTATTTCGTGCGCAAGTGGAGCGTTACCTTGGCGAAACGGCCGTAGACCTTCAGGGAAATACCCTCGGCGTATTTGAAAATAACATGAAAAAAATCCACGCCCTTGTCAATGAGCGAATGGTAGATCTTGCGGGTCGATTAGTTTTCAATTCTCAAGGAGAAGAAGTGTTCAATTTTGGCAAGCACAAGGGAAAAACCATTGAGCAGGCACTCAAAGAAGAGCCCGGCTATTATGATTGGATGATGAAGGGGGATTTTCCACTAGACACCAAACGGAAACTCACCCAGATCAAGTTGCGCGGCTTCAATGCCCGTTAAGAAAAATTAGGGTTTTTACTTGAATAATCGCAAAAATGCCAACGAATACCGCACTTTCTACTGCAGCCCTTACCTACCAAAAAAGGATGAAAAACCCCCTTATTTTTTGGTTCGCGATGCTCTTCAAATTGCCAACAGCTGTATTTTGGAGATTGAAGATGGTTCACCTAGATGAGGAGAGGTGTCTAGTTAGTATCCCTTATTTCTGGAGAAGTCAAAACCCATTCAAATCCATCTATTTTGCAGCGCTTGCCGGTGCTGCTGAACTCAGTACAGGGGCTTTATGTCAACTTGCCCTAGCGGGAAAAGGATCATTTAGCATGCTGGTGGTAGATTTCCGTGCGGAATACAGCAAAAAGGCAAATACAAAAATTCTATTTACCTGTGAGCAGGGAGAGGAACTATTCAGTTTAATCGATACCCTCAAACCTGGAGAAACCAATCAGCTGACCATGCTTTCCATTGGCAAAAACAAAACGGGAGAAGAAGTTGCTCGCTTTTTTATTACATGGTCCTTTAAGCGGAAGAATTAATCCTCCTGAACCGCTTCTAGTCTGAAAAAGGTCACTAGGGCTTCTTGAACACGTGCTTTCGACCAGTCCAGGAATTCGTGAGAAGCATGGAATGCATTGAATCTGAGAATTAAATCATCCCATCCCTTACGATCCAGTTGATAAGAATCCATCAGGGAAGTCCGTAGTGAATCCGAATCAATCACTTCGAGATAGCCTTGGCGCCGATTTTCCCAATCCATTCGCTTTTCATAGGCTCGGAGTTGCCGATTACGCTTCGAAAAGTAGCTGATCGGCCCATAGATGGAGAAGCCAGGCGTAGGTGATGTGGAATCTCTTGCTATCCCAATCTGCTGGCTTAAAGGAGTTTCTTCTGCCGACGGCTCCTCAACTAATATCAATTTTCCATCCTTAAATCGAAAACTGTAGGGTTCGGCTTTCACTTGAAAGGTAGGTAGCAAGCGCGCACGATCCTGCAATTCAATGAATAGGAAATACTCAGAAGTGGCCACCCATTTTTTCTCTATAAATCCCGGAAAATTAAAGACCAGCGTGTCCCCCATGAGGGAAGAAATGGAAAAATAGCCACGAGCATTGGTTTTGGCTTCCTCTCCTTTTCCATTGGTTACAACCACCCCTTCTAAGTATTTCTTATCCCAAGCATCGACCACATTGCCTGAATAGCGGCCTTGCGCACAAAGGTTGACCAGCCCAAAGAAAAAGAAAACGAATAGAAAGCAATACTTCATGAGTGCTCAAAAGTAGGCAGTTGGAATAAGCTGAAAAATGATTTCCTGTTAAAGAACTTTAATTCTGCTCATAATTGTGGTCTGCCCGCTTCCAGGAATCTCTTAACTTTGGTGCATGAAGTTTGCTCAGACCCGAATCGCCCCCACCCCTAGTGGATTTTTACACCTGGGCAATGCCTATTCCTTTCTTCTCACCAAAGCCTTGGCCGAGAAGCACGGAGCAAAAATCCTCCTACGAATTGATGATTTGGATCGTGAGCGCTATCGGCAGGAATATGTCCAGGACATTTTTGATACGCTGGACTTTCTTGAAATTCAAATCCACCAAGGCCCAAGTTCCGTAGCGGAGTTTGAAAGCCAGTGGACCCAGGAGGAACGTATGCCATTGTACCAAGCGGCGATCGAGCAGCTTCAAGAAAGCCGGCTTCTTTTCTCCTGCACCTGCACCCGAAGTCAAATCCTTCAAATCGACCCAAGAGGCATCTATTTAGGCCAGTGCATGGATCGACGAATGCCCTTAGACAAAAACGAGGCAGCCTGGAGAGTAAATACCTTGGATGCGGATTTTCTGGATTACATCGCCTATCCAGCAATTAAGAAATCTGAACTTCTTCCAGAGGAAGCAAGCTGCTACGTGGTCCGAAAAAAGGATAAGAACCCTGCTTACCAACTTAGCTCCTTAGTGGATGACCTTCATTTTGGGGTGGACCTGATTGTACGAGGGCAGGATTTATTTCCCTCTACCCTAGCCCAACTCGACCTTGCTCGGATTCTTGGGAAAGAAGAATTTGCAAAAACTACTTTTTACCACCACCCCCTCCTCAAAGGGCCGGACCAGAGCAAATTATCCAAATCAGCGGGAGCATTTTCCATACGACAGCTTCGCCAAGAAGGCAAAAGCTTGGGAGATGTATTTCAATTGCTGGGAAAAAGCTTGGGGATCACAGAAGAAATCCACTCCTTCCAAGATTTTTCAGGAAAAGTAGTCCAATAAAAAAGGATCCTGATGACTCAGGACCCCTTATGTTTTGCTAAACCTAAAGTTTACTTGTACTTCGCTGCTTCTCCAGGAGCCACAGCAGACTTCTGGATAAACTGGCGGATATCCTCGTTGGAGGTGGCCAAATCTTCAGCACGCAAGTACATCATGTGTCCAGAGCGGTAGCCTTTGAAATCGATTCGCTCCTTCATTTTTCCATTCGGATCGATGTGCCAGGTGCTGTACTTCGCATTGAAGTAGTCGGTACCCCCATCAAAATACCCGGACTGAACCATCAAATGCAGGTATGGATTTTGTCTCATGGCCGTTCCTAGGTCGTTGGCAGTATTTTCATTGCTACGATCCCAAGGGTTCACTGGGCCAAAAAGGTTGTAGGTCAAGTCGGTATTGTACTTGAGTACATTCTTGGCGTAAAGATTGAATGCTGGCGCAAAGGCATGGTTCCAACTAGTTAAGGCTGGATCGAAATCGTAGCGATCTCCTGCTTCCATGCGGTCAAATCCTTTGTAGCGGCTATCCAATCGACCTACAGTCATTCCGTCTCGACTGCGAAGTAACTCCTTCCAGAAAAAGCTAGTCGGCACCATCAAGTTGTACTGAAGGATGGATTCCTTACTCAATCCAGAGTAGTAAGCCATTTTAGTGGCGATTGCTTCGCGTTCTGATTCAGAGAGCAAACCACCTTTGGCCATCGCTGGCAGAATTTCATTCACAGCCATAGGCTCGACAATCGCCAAGATTTCATCCAAATCCTTTGCTTGCAATTCTGCTGGAAGTGCCTTGTGGTACCAAGCGGTAGCAGCATAGTATGGCCAATAGTTTGCCATTTTCACTGGACCATCACGCAAGATCCCCATGTCTGTAGGAGATACAAGGATTACCCCATTGAAATACATCCAATGGGAATTCTGCAGCTGAGAAACTAGGCCTGCAACACGGGTAGTGCCGTAACTTTCGCCAATCAAATACTTCGGGGAAGCCCAACGATTCTGACGAGTTACAAATGTATTGACCCAATCCGCCAAGTACTTGATGTCAGAATTGATGCCAAAAAAAGTGCTGCGCGGGGTATCCTCTTTTACAATTCGGGAATAGCCTGTATTCACCGGATCAATGTAGACGATGTCTGCCACATCCAAGATGGAATGAGGGTTTGACTTGGTACCGTAAGGCTGAACTGGGTATCCTTCGTCATCAATATTCAACACTACGGGGCCTGTGTAGGCCAAGTGCATCCAGATCGAAGCTGAACCAGGTCCACCATTAAAACTGACTACTAAAGGTCTTTTGCTACGATCTACTATATCTGTACGCTCGTAGTAGGTGTAAAATAGGGAGGCAATTGGCTCTCCTTTTTCGTCCCAAACAGGCTGAGTTCCAGCAGTAGCCTTGTAAGGAACGCGTTTTCCTTTGATGGTCACCTCCGAAGTAGATTCTACCTTGGATTCTACCTCAATTTTTCGAGAGGTCTGCGCCATCACCAAGTGAACGGTGAGCAATAAACACGCAGTTAAGAGTTGTTTTTTCATAGTTTATGGCAATTTGTTAGCTCAATTAACGCTTTTTTAAAATGGGTGAAAAATAAATTACAAAAGTGGTACTAGAATTTTTTTATTTTTCGATTGAGGGAATAGGTTACAAATGCTTTTTCGAAAAGAATTGCAAAATGAACTCCATCATTTCTTGCTTAATAGCATATAGGATCAAATGGAGAGAATTCCAGTCAAAACCACAACTGCCTTACCCTGAATCAGCACCCGATCTCCCTTTTTTTCTAAATATAGAGTTCCTCCTCGCTTACTTGCCTGGTAGGCTTTAAAACTGGTTTTACCTGTTTTCTGATGCCAATAATCCACCAATGCACAGTGTGCAAATCCAGTTACAGGATCCTCATTTATCCCCAGGTTCGGGCCAAAATACCTACTCACTAGGTCAAATTCATCGGAACCAGCAGCAGTCACAATAAATCCCTCTTCACTGGTAGCTGCAAGCTCAGCAAAGTCAGGAGTTAAATTCCGGACTGCCCACTCATCCTCGAGCTCAAAAATCCAATTTCCACGCAATTTTGCTGCCTGCTTAATTGTAGCACCAAAAAGGGTCTTCACATGGTCAGGATGCGTATCCATCGCTGTAGGAATCAGCGGAAAATCCATACATACCCCTTCCCTATTTTTTGTAACTGAGAGGATTCCTGATCGGGTTTTAAAATGAATCGTGTCCTCAGGTTTTACCCATCTTTCATGAAACATCCACGAAGCAGAAGCAAGTGTCGCATGTCCACAGAGGTCCACTTCTACAGCAGGTGTAAACCAGCGCAAGGAAAATACAGCTGGATCTGCCGTACGTTCCACAAAGGCAGTTTCGCTCAGGTTCATCTCCATCGCTATTTGCTGCATCAGCTCCTGAGAAATAGCATTCTCCAAGAGACAAACCCCTGCCGGATTTCCTGAAAAGGGCTGATTCGAGAACGAATCTAAAATTGCAATGGCTAGTTGTCCCATCAATAGGCTTGTTGAAGTACTTGAAAATGATGCATAAAATGTCCAGGAATGATCCAAAGCAGCGCCCTGGTGCTCATGGGATTACCGTTTGCTGAACCTATTTCCTCAAAAGCAGCAGCGGGAAGTGTTTGTACTAAGCTGAGAATGGCTTGACGCTGGTTTACAAAATCAGCAAGCAATAAGTCTAGAGGCACGTCATCAAATTGTCCTTGCTGCACATAGGGGTCTTGATCAAATCCAGGAAGGGAATTTTTATCTCCTCTGCCAATGCAAAGCGCTCGAAACGTCATAATTCGCTCGGTATCAATACAATGTCCAAGGACCTCCTTGGGGCTCCATTTACCTGGCGCATAGGGTTTGGTTTCCCATCCTGCTGGCTTGGAAGCCAAGGGCTTTTTTAATTCCTCAATCTGTAACAGCAGTAGATCCGAAAAATTCGCCTCGGCAAGTTTCGAAATGTAGGTTTCGTAGTAAGGAGGATATTCGCCTTTGCTAGGCAGGGAAAATGTCTTCATGTAAAAATGACTAGGTTCTGTTAAATTCTGAACTAAATTTAGGTTGAACTTAAGATAGGATCTCCACCATGCGTCACATTTTATTCTTCCTTACCGCCCTCACCCTCACTTTCCCTGTATTTGGCCAGCAGATGGTCATTCGCAATCCTGAAATTTCACAGCTAGTAAAGCAGGTCAATGCCGATAGTTTGAAAAAATACACCGAAGTGCTGGCTTCCTTCAAGAGCAGGCATACCCTAAATCAGGATGCTAAAGACGGAATGATTGCAGCTCAAAACTACGTAAAGGCCAAATTTTCAGAATTTTCGAGTAAATCAAACGGAAGATTAACTTCCATGATTGACGAGTTTGTCGTGCCTAGTGATGGAAGAAGGATTGTGGCCGATGCAAAAGTTGGGAATGTGATTGCTACGCTTCAAGGAACAAATCCTCAAGATCCACGAATGATTCTTGTTTCAGGCCATTTGGATTCCCGAAACAAGGATGTCATGGACGCCATAGGAGCATCTCCTGGTGCCAATGACGATGGTAGTGGAGTGGCTTTGGTTCTCGAACTTGCGCGTATCCTTTCCCAAACAGAGTTTCCAGCCACCTTGGTTTTTGTAGCATTTACAGGTGAAGAGCAAGGCCTAAAGGGGGCTACCTACCTTGCTGACAAAGCAAAAGCAGCATCTTGGAAAATCGAGGCGGTACTCAACAATGACATTGTCGGAAATAGCAATTCCTCCGAAACCAACATCAGCAACAACACGGTGATGCGTGTTTTTTCAGAAACTATCCCACTTGCCGAGGACGAGCGAGGAGCGAACATTCGCAGATCCATCAATTCCGATAACGACAGCCCATCTAGGCAACTTGCGCGTTACATCAAGGAAGTAGGCGAGCGCTATGTAGATCAAATGGAAGTAAAATTGATCTACAGAAACGACCGTTTCCTACGTGGCGGAGACCAAACACCCTTTATGAAAAATGGATTTACTGCAGTACGTATGTCTGAAATGAATGAGAATTTTCTGCACCAACATGAAAATGTACGCGTGGAAAATGGAGTTCAATACGGAGATTTACCTGAATTCATGGATTTTGAATACTTGCGAAAAGTAGCTGCAGTAAACTTGGCATCAGCCGCCTCGCTTGCCGATGCTCCAGGGATGCCTCAAGATGTGCGGATAGATGTTCGTGGATTAAGTAATTCTACTTCCTTGATTTGGAAAGCTCCACTCCATGGAAAAACGAAAGGATACTATGTATTGATGCGAGAAACATCCTCTTCCATGTGGGAGAAAAAGTTCTATACCGAAGAGACCAGCCTCAAACTTCCTTATAGCAAAGACAATTATTTCTTTGCCGTGCAGGCGGTATCAGAACAAGGAACGGAAAGTTTACCCGTAATCCCTTCCCCACTTACTCGTTAATCTAAACATTCGCTTCTAGGGCAAAGCACTGGAAAAATCCCAATTAAAGTTTCAATCCTTTATTTAAAGCTTTAACAGGTATCGTTTCTGTTAAAAACAAT
>CANGUK010000046.1 GCA_947457095.1 Cyclobacteriaceae bacterium | reverse complement strand
TTCAAAGGATACGTCCACTACAGGGCCGATTACCTGAGTTATCTTTCCAATATTTGCCATTTTATTTGATGAAAGGTAAAAAGAGACTCTTTTTTAATTCGACCGCAAAATTAGTTAGAAAAGGCTGAAACCAAAGGATATTTGGAAAATTTATTCAGAATTGATCTAGGAAATTGTGGCCCGCCTCGATTTTGGCTCCCGAATTTCAACTACTTTGTCTCCAACCGCTTCGCAAATAGAAATGCCTTGGCCCAATAGGAGTTGCCCAGGTAGTCTTCCGTAACACCTAGGGAGGTGGAAGCATGAATAAACCGCACTTCTTTTTTTTGTGCTTCGGTGACGATACCGGTGTGTGTCACCTCTTTTTTCTTTTTGCCGGTGGCAAAAAATAGCACATCGCCTGGACGAGCTTTCTTCAACGGAACTTTTTTTCCTAGTTTGCTTTGCTCCGTGGAGGTTCTTGGGAGATTGACGCCTGCTGCAGCAAAGGAATGATAGACGAGCGCAGAACAGTCGATGCCTGATCGTGTCGTACCCCCATACCGATAGGGTGTACCTCGGTAGGATTTGGCAGTTTGGATGATGGTAAACTCCGGCGAGGATTTGGCTAGCCTTCGGCCACCCTTACAACTTCCTAAAAAGAGAAGGACGATGATGCACACGAAAAAGTAGGCGGCAAAAGAAAAATAACTTCGTTTCAAGGGAATTTCTTTAATCAAATTCAAGTTTACCTCTCAACGGTATAAATTCAAAAAGAAACTTCTCATATTAATAATCATTCTCGCGGTAGGTGAACAGTTTCCCGCTGGACAGTATCTTTACTTCAACTCAAACCCATTTCACCAGTTATGCATATTCAGCAGTTTTATGACGAAGGGTTGGCCCATGCCAGCTATGCAATTCTAAGTCAAGGAAAAATAGCCTTAGTAGATCCAGGGCGAAATCCCCAAGGCTACCGAGACTTTGCCCTTGCTCAAGGAGGGCAGATTGTAGCAGTCATTGAAACTCACCCCCATGCAGATTTTGTGAGTTCGCACTTGGAATTTCACAACCAGGAAGGGGCCACAATTTATGTGTCTAACTTGGTAGGAGCGGCATACCCCCACCAATCGTTTGATCAGGGCGATGTGCTTTCTTTAGGTGCCATCTCCTTACATGCACTGCATACGCCTGGACACTCTCCAGATTCCATTAGCATTCTACTTCGTGACGAGCAGGGTAGAGATCATGCTTTGTTTTCTGGAGACACGCTATTCATTGGTGATGTGGGACGCCCTGACCTGCGCGAGAAGGCAGGCAACTTGACCGCTCAGCGGGAGGAATTGGCAAAAATGATGTACCATACGGTACAGCAACAATTGAAACCTTTGGCAGATGCCGTGCTGGTTTTTCCAGCGCATGGAGCGGGCTCACTTTGCGGCAAAAATTTGAGCGATGCACGTCAGTCCACCATTGGGGAGCAGCGTGCCACGAACTGGGCCTTTGCAGATCAAGACGAGAAAACATTTGTAGACACGCTGCTTCAAGGACAACCCTATATTCCCAAGTATTTTGGATACGCGGTAGACCTAAACAAGCAAGGTGCGCCTGCCTATCAGCGTTCCATTTCACAAGTAACGATCTTGACTGAGGGAGCTACCCTTCCTGCCGGCGCCTTGGTGATCGATACCCGAAAGCAAGCTTCCTTTGTGGCAGGGCACATTCCTGGGGCAATCAACCTCATGAATGGTGGAAAATTTGAAACCTGGCTGGGCTCCATCGTGGGGCCAGAGGAGAAATTCTTTTTGGTGTCGGATACCGCGGCCGAGCTCGAGATTTTGATTCACAAAGCCGCAAAAATCGGATACGAAGCAGGTATCGCGGCTGCGGTAGTCAATCCTGCAGGGATGACGGCAATCGGAACCTCTTTTGACCTTGCAGCATTCAAAGCCAATCCTGAAGCCTACACCCTAGTAGATATTCGCAGCCGGGATGAAAAGGCAGGTACTCCGATTTTTGACGGTGCCTTGAATATTCCGCTGCCCGAACTCCGAGAGCGAGCGCATGAAATTCCGCAGCATAAGCCTGTATTGATTCATTGTGCGGGAGGCTATCGCTCGGCAGCAGGAGTAAGCATTGTTGCCAATGCAGTGAAGCATGTACCCGTACTGGATTTTAGCGAAGCGATCAAAGACTTCCAAATAGCAGCACATTAAGCACATTAAGGAAGGAGCTCGAATCCAATGCAAATCAACAACGCCCTCCACTCGAGGGCGTTGTTGATAAAACGGGTTGATTTTTATTCCCATATCTCCCCATTATGCTTAAATTTAATGCTGTAGCTTTCAGTAACGATGCGTAGAGAAGAGTTTAGCCGCCTATCGATTTCACAAAAGATCAAAACCCTCTACTTGGAGGGCAGCTTTGTGGTGGCTATCCGTTACTACCGACACAAGGTCAATTTGTACTTACTAGGGGATGAGTATGTGGAGGTATTCTACAACCACAAGCTCGATCAAATTGAGAAGATTGAATTTCTAGCCAGAAAACATAGCCGCATGAAGTTCTACTTGGATCAGATAAAGTTGTGATCAATAATTTTAGATAGAGAATGGAATAAAAAAATCCGAAAGTGACTCTTTCGGATTTTTCATTTTTACAACTTTCGCTTCAGGAAGTCGGTCATCTGCGTGTACAAGTGCCAGGTGGTATTTCCGCCCGAAATCCCATGGTTGCGGTTGGGGTAGTAAAAGGATTCAAACTGCTTGTCAGCTGCGATGAGTGCATTGACCAAGTCCACCGCATTTTGGAAGTGGACATTGTCATCTCCCGTCCCATGAATCAACAAGAAATTGCCCTTCAGTTTGTTGACATGGGTGATGGGACTATTGTCATCGTAGCCCGCAGGATTCAGTTGGGGAGTCTGCAAGTAGCGCTCTGTATAGACGGTATCGTAGTACCTCCAAGTTGTGACCGGGGCCACTGCAATGGCAGTTTTAAACACATTATTTCCGATCATTAAGGATAGTGAGGACATATAGCCTCCATAGGACCAGCCCCAAATTCCTATTCGAGAAGGATCGACAAAAGGCATCTTGGCCAAGTACTTGGCACCCTCAATCTGATCGATGGTCTCGAGCTTGCCCAAGTTGGCATAGGTAGAATGCTTGAAATCACGACCTCTAGCGCCCGTCCCTCGGTTGTCAATACTGGCAACTAGGTAGCCTTCTGCAGCCAAGTGCTGGTGCCAAAAGTCTCGGGATCCGCCCCAAGAGTTGAGTACATTTTGAGAGCCAGGCCCTCCATATACATACAAAAGCATCGGATATTTTTTGTTGGGATCAAAGTCTGCAGGCTTGATCAAGTACCCATTGAGGGTGGTGCCATCTACCGTAGGGAAGGTGAAAAACTCTTTTTTTCCAAGGGCAAAGGTGGCCATCCGGTCTTTCAAGGCTTGATTGTCTTCGAGTACCTTCAGGGTCTTGCCGCTCGCCTCGTTGAGGGTGACGGTAACCGGGCTAGCAGCATTGGTATGGTAAGCAATAAAAAACTGGTGGTCCGGACTCATGTTGATGCTGTAGGTACCTGCAAGTGGGCTCAGCAATTTTTTGCCCTTGCCATCCAACTGAACTACATAGAGGTGACGTTCCATGGAGGATTTTTCGGTGGAGAGGTAGTAGAGTTTTTTGCCCTTCTCGTCCACTCCCACCAGAGAGCTCACTTCCCAAGGACCTGTAGTCAGCTGACGAACCAAGGCGCCATCCATAGTGTGGTGGTAGATGTGCTTGTAGCCGTCCTGCTCAGAGGTACGGATAAAGGTTTTTCCATCACTGAGGTACTGCAGGTCATCGTTGTAGTCCAAGTCCACGTAGGTCGCAGACTTCTCGGAAAGGATGAGTTTGCTCTCTCCCGTGCTCGCATTAGCTTGTAGGAGGTCGAGTTGATTTTGCAGTCGATTCAGGCGAATAAAAGACAGTTGGTTCGGGTCCTGCGTCCAATAGAGACGGGGTAGGTACTGATCTGATTCCGGTCCCGCATCCATTTTTTGCACTTTTTTGGAGCTAAGGTCTACCACATGAATGGATACCAACGCATTTTTTTCACCTGCCTTGGGGTACTTAAACTTGTAGTCTTCAGGGTAGAGTGGGCCCCAGGTTTGCATGTTGAACTCCGGAACATCGCTTTCGTCAAATCGGATAAAGGCTATTTTCTTGCCATCGGGTGACCACTTGAAGGCCTGGGCCATGGAAAACTCTTCCTCATACACCCAGTCTGCAGCTCCGTTGATGATGCGGTTGGCTTCCCCATCGAAGGTAAGTTGCGTGACGCTATTGCTGGCGAGATCGGTCACGTAGAGGTTGTTGTCCTTGACAAAGGCCACCTGATTGTTGTCCGGGGAAAGGGTGGCGTAGGAGATTTTTTCTCCTCCCATGAGTTGCTGCTTTTGTCCAGAGGCCATGTCTACTACATAAAAAATCCCTTTGGAAGAGCGGCGGTAGATCGACTCCACATCCGTAGCCAAGAGGGCCTTGGATTCATCGGCATTGAAACTGTAGTCCGAAAATGCAATACCTAAGGCTTGTCCATCGAGTAGGACTCCCACCTCTTCGCCTGTGCTAACCTTGATTTTTACCACTGCTGGCGCACCATTTCGCTGTACTAAGGAACTGTAATAGTTGCCGTCCTTCATCCAATTGATGCCGTAAACCGACTTTTGGGAGAAGGTTCCTTTTTTGAACACGTCCTCCAAACTTACCTTTTTGGGAGTTTGTGCCTGGAGCGAAATGCTAAACGCTGCCATTGCGCAGCAAAGCAGTAGTCGGAATTGCCAATTCTTACTCATATTTTTTTATTTTTGGATACAGATCAGGTGAATAGGAAGGCCTAAAGATATAAAATGGCTCAGGGATTCTAAACCTTTGGAGCGTAAACAGAAAATAAGCTATTTCGCAGCGTAAATTTTTCCCCATGAAAAAGAAAATTGCCTTGGTCACCGGAGGCTTTACAGGTGAATCAGTGATCTCCTTAAAAAGTGCCGCTGTGGTGGAGAAGACCATCGACCGATCGCTTTACGAGGTATTTACGATTTACATCTATCCGGGGGATTGGTACCACAAGACGGCTTCTGGGGAGAAAATCGCAGTGGATCTCAATGATTTTAGCCTGCAGTTGGAGGGTAAAAAAATCACCTTTGATGGGGTCTTTACCATCCTGCATGGATCTCCAGGCGAAGATGGCAAACTAGCGGGCTACTTTGACCTACTCGGTATTCCCTACACGACCTGTGACCAGCTTACTTCTGCGATCACGATGAACAAGGGCTATACCAAGGCCATCGTCCAAACCATTCCTGAATTGCAGGTAGCCCGTTCGATGCAGCTTTTTGAGCAGGAGCCAACAGCTGTATCGAGAATCCAGGAGGAACTTCAATTGCCGCTATTTATCAAACCCAACAATGGTGGAAGTTCCATCGGCATGACTAAGGTGAAGACTTGGGAGGAATTGCCGGAAGCCTTGGACAAAGCCTTTGCAGAAGACTCCCAGGTGCTTGTGGAGGAATTTGTGTCTGGCAGGGAGTTTTCAGTGGGTATATTTAAAGAAAAGGGACAGATTACCGTATTGCCGGCCACGGAGATTGTAAGCAGTAGGGAGTTTTTTGATTACGAAGCCAAGTACGTGCCCGGTGTATGTGAGGAAATCACGCCTGGCCGCATGAATTCCGAAGAAGTTGCACGTGTGGAGCGCATTGCGAAAAAGGTCTATGCAGTGCTCAACTGCAAGGGTGCAGTGCGTATCGACTACTTCCTTCAAGAGGAAACTGGCGCCTTCTATTTTATTGAGATCAATACCGTTCCTGGGCAAACAGAAACCAGTTTGATTTCGCAACAGGTGCGATCCATGGGCATGGAGGTGTCCCATTTTTACACCCTCCTCATTGAGGAAATGTTTGCTGCTGCTAGCAAGAAGTAAGTTGAGCAAAATTTGCTTTTCCTTCCAGGAAAGGAGGCATTTTTTGCAAGAAGTTCTATTTTTGTGAAAGAAAGCGTTCGCTAATGATTCAAAAACTATTTCCTCTGGACAAGAACTACATCCTTCGTCAGGCCCAATCGGTGCTGGAGGAGGAGTTGTTGGATCAGATGGTCGTTGAATTGAAAGCGTCTTATACCCAGCTGTACAATCCCTTGCAGTTGATGGATCACACCTACCGTTCGATTTTGGAGAGAAAAGAATTTCCTCGCGAGCGAATCCGGGTCATCTACAGACAGCTGTGTGGCATCTACAGATTCCGACATGGGGACAATCAACTCGAACTTTTATTTGATGGGCGCACGCATTTCGAAAAATTCCAAGAAGATTGGACCGCAACCTTGATATCCTATGTGCGGCAGCTGGGGCAGCACGAGCCCTACGTAAAGACCCTACTTCGGATGACCTTGCTTCACGACACCGAATCTCGTGCAGAATGGGCAGAGAACCACTGCAAGGGATTTGTCAACCAATTTTTTGACCTAAAAGTGATCAAAAGACAGGGCGAACTTCGCCTGAAGGTGTCCTAATTCTCGTTTTGCAATTTTTGAGATGGGTAGCCCCTAGAAATTAGGGCTAAGCAGGTATTTGCTGTAGAATTCATCGATTACTTTGACGGCTTCTGTGGCGGTATCTACCACACAAAATAGGTCTAAATCCGATTCACTGATGTAGTGCAAGTCTTCTTGGAGCAATCTACTTTTGATCCAATCCACCAATCCACCCCAGTAATCTTTGCCCACTAGTACGATTGGGAAACGACCAATTTTGTTGGTTTGGATGAGGGTGAGCGCTTCAAAAAACTCATCTAGGGTTCCAAACCCTCCGGGGAGAACGACAAAGCCTTGAGAGTAGCGGACAAACATGACCTTACGCACAAAGAAATAATCAAAATTGAGCAGCTTATCTCGATCGATGTAAAGGTTGTTAAACTGTTCAAACGGTAGCTGAATGTTGAGTCCTACGGACTTTCCTCCTTCTGAGAAGGCGCCTTTATTTCCAGCTTCCATGATACCTGGACCTCCTCCAGTGATCACCCCATAGCCATGGCGAACGAGTTTGGCAGCGATTTCTTCGGCGATTTTGTAGTAGGCATGGTCTCGAGGCGTACGGGCAGAACCAAAAATTGTGACGCAGGGGCCTATTTTGGCTAACTTATCAAACCCCTCCACAAACTCAGACATCACCTTGAATATGGCCCAGGAGTCTGCGCTTTTGATTTCGTTCCAATCCCGTTCTTTAAAGGCATTTCGGATGCGGTCTTCCGAATTTTTATCTTCTGGCTCACTCATGTTATTCCCTATTTTTGGTTCAAGGATACGATTCCTCTGCAGTAAAGATGGGAATTTTTAAAAAAATCAGGACAAGTGATTGATTTAGAGCTTGAAAAAATCAAGTTGCATTCTTAGCCAAATACCCAAAAGGCCTGCTAATTTTGTTCGGTAACTAGATCGAGATGAATCTTTTTGAAAAGGCGCAGGCGGTAGAAGGGCTTTTTGTGGAGTTGGAGGAGCAATCCAAGCAATTCCACGAAGAAGCGGGGATGGGTTGTATTTCAGGTTGTGGCTTTTGTTGCTCCAATCCTGAGGTGCCTGCCTCTGCCTTGGAATTTTTGCCTTTAGCCTTTGATCTGTATGAAAAGGGGCTTGCAGAGGAGCTTGCTGCTCAGCTTGCCGCAGACAAATCCAAGGGAGTTTGTGTGGTGTATCGAGCACAGTCTGCCGACTTAAGTAAGGGATTTTGTGGCAACTATGCCAAACGGGGATTGATCTGTCGCGTATTTGGAGCATCTGCTCGAAAAAACAACAAGACCAATCTAAAGGAATTGATTACTTGCAAATTGCTCAAAGCAGAACGCCCAGAAGCTTTTCAAGAAGTGACTGCACGCATCAATGCTGATCTCGACATCCCTTTGGCACCTGCCTATTACACCCGTCTCAAGGATGTGGATGAGGCACTTTCGGCCTTGCATCCTGTCAATGAAGCCATCTTGCTGGCCTTGGAGCTTGTGCTGCGGTACCAATACTACCAAGAGGGGGAAAAATAAGGGGAACCTTCCTTTTTCGGTCGGCTCTTTTTTAAGTATATTCGGTGATTCATAGGAGGCCTTTTCCCAACAAAAATTTTCGGTATGTTGAATTTTGCTGAGATCTTACAGACGATCAAATCCCTGATCGAAACGAAAATCGAACTAGTCAAATCAGATATTCAGGACCAATTGGTCGGAATGCTTTCACGTCTGATTTTATTGATCTTGATCGGCTCCATCTTGTTGGTGGCAGGGCTATTTCTTTCCTTGTCTCTTGCTTTTTACATCAGTCAGGTCACCCAAAGCCCATACTTTGGATTCTTGGTCGTGGCACTGGGGTACTTGGTAGTGGTTGTCTTCTTGTACCTGACTCGGGATTCTCAGGGTTTTCAGCAGCAAGTGAATACTTCGCTGAAGCAGTTTATTTTTAATTCAACGAAAGGAAAAAAACTCCAATGAGTAAGGAACTTGAGAAAAAATCAGAAGAGCTGGAGCAGACATTAGCCAAGCAGCTCAATGTCTTCAAAAAAGGATCTGAGGACTGGGTAAAAGTTGGTGCCGTGGTGGCAGTAAGTGCATTGGTAGTATATGGTGTAGTGCAGCTGACCAACAAAAAGAAAGAAAAGAACACCGACAAAGCCTTGGAGGTCTTGGAGCGAGAAGGCTTACTCAATCCAGAATTGAAGCAACGAATTACTCAGCCAAAGCAGTCTTCGCTATGGACTGGATTAGCTCAAAAAATTCTTTTCTTGGGCCTTGCTCTAGCCAAGGATAAACTTTACGAACAATTTTTTGCTGGAGAAGAAAAAGCGGGAGAGAAGAAGGACAACAGTTGAGGTTTTCCAAACCTCGATTGTTTCAAAAACCTTTGAGGTCTTCAAGACCTCAAAGGTTATACATTAATCAACGACTCTCGTCTACGCATTTTGCCAGCAGGCACCCCATACATCATCTTGAATCTTCGGCAGAAATAAGCCGTGTCCTTGTAGCCCACTTCCTTGCCTATGGTGCGGATGGATTTTTTGGTGGTGCGAAGCAATCCTATCGCTGCTTCTAGGCGCTGGTACTCGATGTAGTCCTGAGGATTGATGCCTGTAAGCATCTTGAAGTATTGGCCTACATAATCTTCGGACACATTGGCGATTTTGGCAAGCACCTTGTTGGAGAGGTCTCCCCCGATATTGCTCTTGATGTAGTTAAAGAGGTCAATCAAGCGTGGGTCCTTGAAGTAAGTTGAATTTGTGGATAGCTCTTCGGTGAAGAGTCGGTTCTTCAAAATGTGGCGAAGCAATTCAATCACTAGGACCTCAGTAAGCGATTTCAAGCTGCGCTCTTTGCCCACCCCCGCGTTTTCAATTTCCTTCATCAGATCCTCTATCAAGGTAGTGACCCGGTCATTGAATCGGATGATGAAGGGAGGGATGTCAAGGGAGGTGAAAAAGTTGACTACATCAAAAATTTTGGATTCGAACTGGAAGATTGAAATGCAATCTTCTTCCGCAGATTTGATTTCCTTGTAGCTGATGCTCTCCAAGTGCTTCTTTCTGTTCTCCGCAAATTGCACACCTGTAGTTTCTTGTTTGGAGGTTTTATTTCCGAAGGTCAGGGTTGTCTTTCGATCTTTGGGAATAAAAATCACCTCCCCCTCATTCACAAGCTCTTGTTCATCACCAAACTTCAAGCTGCCATGATGGAGTAAAATAAGGGTATTCTCGTTTTCCTGGTAGTTTAAAACCGTGATTGGTTTTTCGATTTTATAGTTGCTGCCTTTCAAAAAGCGAACCTGAACCGATTCAATGACTTTGTTATAATACTCCATAGTCTAATAAAAATTTATGGTTAAAAATATGATTTTTCTTATTACAAAACTGCATTTTAGAATTAAAAAATAAAGATTACTAAAAAAAAGGGGAGTAATTTTTGTCTAATTACTCCCCTTCGCACGCATATTTTAGTTTATTTCAAGACGTTTCTTGAAATCACGATGCGTTGAATTTCGGAAGTGCCTTCGTAGATCTGTGTGATTTTGGCATCCCGCATGAGTCGTTCTACATGGTATTCCTTCACATAGCCGTAGCCGCCATGGACCTGAACAGCTTCAATGGTCACATTCATCGCAACCTCAGAAGCGTACAACTTGGCCATAGCTGAAGCCTGCGCATAGTCTTCTCCTTGGTCCTTGAGCCAGGCAGCTTTGAATACCAGAAGTCGGGCAGCTTCGATTTGGGTAGCCATGTCAGCCAACTTGAACTGAATCGCTTGGTGCTGGCTGATGGGCTTACCGAAGGCCTTTCGTTGCTTTGAGTAGGCCAATGCCAGTTCGTAGGCTCCAGAAGCAATTCCTAGTGCTTGGGCGGCAATCCCGATTCGGCCTCCATTGAGGGTTTCCATGGCGAAGGTGAATCCAAATCCTTCCGCCCCAATTCGGTTTTGGACGGGGACCTTGACGTCTGTGAACATTAGCGAGTGAGTATCCGAACCGCGAATCCCTAGTTTGTCTTCCTTTTTACCAACCACAAAGCCCTCCCATCCTCTTTCCACTATAAATGCGGAGATGCCTTTGTGGCCTTTGCTGGCATCTGTTTGGGCAATGACTAGGTAAACCGATGCCGATGAGCCGTTGGTAATCCAGTTTTTGGTGCCATTCAAGAGGTAGTAATCGCCTTCAAGAGTGGCAGAAGTTTGTTGGGAAGTGGCATCAGACCCTGCCTCTGGTTCGGACAAGCAGAAGGCGCCAAGTAGCTCGCCTGTGGCCAATTTGGTCAAATAGGTTTGCTTTTGCTCTTCGCTCCCGAATTTTTCCAATCCCCAGCAGACCAAGGAATTGTTGACAGACATACAGACCGATGCGGAGGCATCAATTTTAGAAATTTCCTCCATGGCGATGACATAAGAGAGGGTGTCCATCCCTCCACCGCCGTAGGTTGGGTCCACCATCATCCCCATAAACCCAAGAGCTCCCATTTTTTGGATTTGCTCCTTGGGGAATCGGGCTTCTGTATCTCGTTCGATTACTCCGGGGAGTAATTCACTTTGGGCAAAATCTCGAGCAGCTTCCTGTACGGCGAGCTGTTCTTCAGTCAATTGAAAATTCATAAAGTACTATTGGGTTTATATCTGTGTCACGAAAATAAAAAAGAAAAGGGACGTATGTCCCTTTTCAATGAAGCTTGCTGTGGATTAATCTCTATTTCCAAAGAAAACAAAGATGTAATATGCTAGGGTAACCAAAGAAGCCATGGCAGCCACCAAGTAGGTGCGAGCTGCCCAGTTGAGTGCATCCTTGGACATGGCGTACTCTGAAGGAGTCACCACATTGCGATTTTGTACCCAAGCCAAGGCACGATTGGAAGCATCAAATTCCACAGGTAGGGTCACCAAGGTGAACAGGGTCATGATGGAATAGGAGCCTACTACCAAATACCCAATGAATTCGTAAGGTAGTCCCAACGCAAATCCACCGAACAAAGAAGCAATCAAAACGAAATTCAACACTTTGCTAGAGATATTTTGGATAGGCACCATGGCAGAGCGCATGCTCAACCAAGAATAGGCAGTGGCATGCTGTACCGCGTGACCGCATTCGTGCGCTGCTACCGCAGTAGCCGCTGCATTTCTACCATAAAATACGTCAGGAGAAAGGTTGACCGTTTTATCTGCTGGATTGTAGTGATCTGTCAATTGGCCTTCTACGCAGGTAACGCGAACGTTATGAATGTTGTGATCGGCAAGCATCAGCTTGGCAATCTCCTCTCCGGAAAGGTTGGCCTGCAACGGAGTCTGGGAATACAATTTGAATTTGCTTTTCAGCTTGTTGCTAACCACAAAACCGAGGATAGCGAATACAATTACAATTAGGATAATCATAGCTAGTTTATTTTAACTGGGTGTACTTACGAAATTAAGAAGATAAAGGTTTTTTCCAAGCGGGAGTTTTCAGCATAAGAATCCAGCTGATTAGTCCCACGCCGATTACCAATAGCATTTGGGTGCCGTGAATGATCGCTGCAAATATTTTGCCATCGGATTCAGGAACACCAAAAACAACTAAAATATAGGCCACCAAGGCGTGGAAGGTGCCAATTCCCCCTTGAACAGGTGCAATCATGCCAATAGTTCCCATTACCATCACCAAAAGCACTTGGCTTCCCGACAAATTGGCAGCCGATCCGATGCCTTGAGAGACGGTATACATGGTCAGGAAGTAGATGATCCAAATCGCTACCGAGCTCAACCAGAACCCGAGGGGATTTTTGAGGTTGCCAATAGCAAGGACCCCAGAAAGCAGCTGTCTGAAAAAGAGTTGCATCTTGTTGACAAAGCCATGGTTGCGGTATTTCATTCTCAACAAGTACATGAAAAGGAGGAATACAGCAGTCCCGCCTAGCAGGAGGGGTAGCTTATCTAGCAGGGAGGAGGTGAGTGAGGAGAGATTAACGAGTTGCCCTGCCAAGGAAAGAAATAGTTCATTTTCAAGGAGAAAGGCGATAAAGATTGTTCCCGACAAAAACAGAAGGTCCACGCTTCTTTCGACGAGGACGGTGCCGATGGCTTGACCGATGGGAATCCCGTTGTTGCGCGTCAGAACCGTACAGCGGGCCACTTCTCCGGCTCTAGGGATGAGGAGGTTGACCAGGTAGCCCACCATGACTGCGTGATAGGCTCGGTTGGAAGTGACGGGCAGCTGCTCTTCTTCCTGACGGAAAAGTAAGGCCCAGCGCCAACCCCGAAGCCAGTATCCGGCCCAGGCTACTGCCAGGGAGATGCCAATCCAAGCCCAATTGCTGGAAGCCAGTTGCGTTTGGAGGCTATCAAATTCAATATCTCGGTACAAAAACCAAAAAATCCACAGGGCTATTCCCAGTGAGAGGGTCACTTGTAGGAGTTGTTTGATTTTGGGATGCATTGTCAAATGACTTGGTTTTTATCGTCAGGAAATACCAGGATAGGCTGGTGAGTTTTGGCTTCTTCTGGGCTCATGCCAGCATAGGCAATGATGATCACCACGTCGCCTACTGCTGCTTTTCTCGCTGCGGGCCCGTTGAGGCAGACAGTCCCAGATCCCCGCTGTCCTTTGATGACATAGGTTTCGAGACGCTCCCCATTGTTTACATTGACGACCTGCACTTTTTCATTCTCAAAAAGCTGGGCTGCATCCATCAAGTTTTCATCGAGGGTGATGGATCCTACATAATGCAATTCAGCCTGGGTGATTTTTACCCGGTGGATTTTTGATTTTAAGAGTTGGAGTTGCATGGTTTAGTTTCGCAAAGCAAAATTAAGGAATAATGGGCAAGTTATCGATCAATCTCACTGGCCCTACATAGGCAGCGATGCAAAGCGATCTTGCGTCCTCTTGCGTAAACGTGTCAAAAATTTCAAATGTTTCGGGATGCAGCAGGGCAAAGTATTCCAATTCAGTGTTTGCCGCATTAGAAAAGGCCGCTTCGGTATCGGCTAGCACCTTAGTCCAAGGTTCTCCTGCCAGCAATCGTTCCTTTGCTTGAGTCAAGCAGGAGTACAAAAGCAGCGCTTGCTTGCGCTCCTCTGGGTTGAGGCGCATATTTCGTGAAGACATGGCTAGTCCATCTTTTTCCCGGCGGGTAGGCACCACTTCGATAGTCAGGTCAAAGGAGAGGTCCTGAACTAGGCGCTTGATAACGGCTACTTGTTGGAGATCTTTTTGGCCGAAAAATGCTCGATGAGGCTGGATGAGGTGAAAGAGTTTGGATACGACAAGCCCCACCCCATTGAAGTGTCCTGGGCGAAATGCCCCTTCAAGCACCTGCTCGAGGTCACCAAAATCGAAGCGCAAGTGAGTGGGCTGGGGATAGAGGGTCGCTACCGAAGGCACAAATACAAAATCTGTCCCAGCGGCTTCGAGTTGAGCAAGATCGGCTTCCAAGGTTTGGGGATAATTTTGAAAATCTTCGCTGGAGTTGAACTGCGTTGGATTTACGAATATGGAAACCACCGTGAAGTCCATGGAGGCGATACTTTTTGCGACAAGATCCAAATGACCTTGGTGAAGCGCACCCATGGTAGGAACGAAGCCCAGCTGTTTGCCTTCCTTAAAAATGGATGACCAAATGGGCTTCCATTCGGCTTCTGTATGGATTACCTTCATGACAAGGGAATTTTTCGGCTAAATAGGGGCAAAACTAGATTAATATCCATATATCCAATGCTTTTAGGCTTTTTTTATTTACCTTTGTGGCCGTTGTTTATCACGATACTAAAATCCCCATAGCATGTCCAAACTACGTATTCTCTACGTTGCTAGTGAAATCAACCCTTTCTTACAAACATCCAAGGTAGCTACATTCTTACGATCCCTTCCTCAAGCCATGCAAGAGCGAGGGATGGAGATCCGTATTTTGGTACCTCGGTTTGGGTTGATCAACGAGCGAAAAAACAGGCTCCATGAGGTGGTGAGGCTATCTGGAATCAACATTGCGGTAGGAGAAGAAGAAAAGCCATTGATCATTAAAGTAGCTTCCATTCCCAACGCCAAACTGCAGGTATATTTCATTGACAATGAAGATTATTTCCAGCGGAAATATGTTTTTCACGACAAGCAGCAACGTTTTTATGAGGACAATGACGAGCGCGCCATCTTCTTTTGCAAAGGGGTGATTGAAACCGTGAAGAAATTGGGCTGGGCTCCAGACATCGTGCATTGCAACGATTGGATGACTTCCCTCATTCCGATGTACTTGAAGACTACTTACAAAAATGAGCCCTTGTTTAAAGAGACCAAATCTGTATTTGGCATCTACACCGAAGGGTTTTCCCATACATTTGGAGATGATTTGTTAAACAAGGTTAAGATGGTAGATATCGATGATACTATTTTAGCACCTTTGACTAGCAAAGATTTTTCAGGCTTTATCAAGATGGGCATTGCGTATGCGGACCGTGTGGTGCAAGGCTCTGAAGTCTCTGCCGACTTGAGTCAACTTATTGGAGATTTTTCAAAAAATCAGAAATTTGAAATCAGTTTTGAAGAAGAGCAGCAAGCTCATGAAGAGTTATATGGAATGTACACCAGCCTTGCGGGCTAAGTTTTCCGTTTTCGCGTTTTTTTCACTCTTGGTCTTTGGAGGTTGTAGTGATCCTGCTACCCTAGGCCTTGAACTTGCTCCAGAGAACAATCAGATTGGGGTTTTCTACAAAGAGATTACCCTAGATGCTCAGGTAGTATTGCTTGATTCCTTCAATACCACCAATGCCGGAATTCTGATTGTAGGCGACGAGCAAGATCCGTATTTTGGGAAGACCAGAAGTACTGCCTATACTCGATTGCACATTGAACAAGGAACTGAACGCCCGAAAGCGGAAGCAATTCTGGATTCTGTGTTTTTTACCTTGGCTACAGTAAGTGTGAATGGTAGCGACTTGGACAAAAAGAAAAAGTATTCGGTTCACTTGCTTACCCAGCCTTTGCTTGACACCCTCTATTACAATTTCAGCAAGTTGCCCTACAAGTCCAGCCCGATTGCAGAAGTAGAAGTGGTTTTCAAAGACACGAAAGACACCTTACTCCAGGCGCCCTTGAATTCGGTATTAGCCAATGAAATGTTTGGTAAATTGAAAAGAGGCTTCGAGTTTGACAACCTCTTTAAGTTCAGAAATTATATTCCAGGGGTGGCGATTGTGCCAAGAGAAGGGGATAATACTACGGCAGGGTTTTCTTTGGGAGGCAATACGGGGATAACCTTTTATTACCACAACACGGGGGATACAACTAAGTTGAAGTACAGCATTACTACTTTTTCCTCCCGCAGCTTCAATGGAGTCGAATCCGATCGTAGCGGTACGCCCACAGCAGTGGTTAAGGACTCCCAAAAATCCTACTCCACAGGCAATATCGTAGGGATGAAATCGGGCTTGGGTCTAGCACTTCGATTGAATACGAGACCTTTGGATGCCTTCTTGGACACCTTGTCGGGAGTAGTCTTTAATCAAGTGACCCTGGAATTGGGCCCTATTGAAGAGCAAAACGAGGGGCAAACACCGATTTCGGGGATGGTCATGAAATTTATTGACTCCCAAAATCGAGTACTATTAAGCTCTATCAACCAAGCTGAACTTCACCTACAGGGGGATGGACAGCTTCAAGTGATTGAGGGAGAGGATGGAGATAAGCTTCCCAATAATTTCTTCCCTTCATCGGCAATCATTACCTACGATGCCACCTCCAAAGTGCAACGTGTGGGCATCAGTTCCTACATGAATGCACTTTACAAAAAAGAGCTTCAGCGCAAGGACTTGTTGCTCTATGCGATCACCCCAAATACTGGAGATGATTTCAAGCGCTCGCTTCGACAATTTAAAGTCAATAAAGACAAGGTGAAAGTCAAGGTGATTTTCTCCAAGACCAAATAGCCAATCAGTTCATTAAAGTGGCCTCTAATCCCCTTTTGATTTTTTAAAAGGGGATTATTTTTTTTGGCACAATTCCTGTTTCTTTGTTTCACCAAAACCAACTTTTATAAATTTTTAGTTATGTGCGGAATAGTCGCTTACGTAGGGCATCAAGACGCCCTTCCCATCATTCTTAAGGGATTAAAAAGACTTGAATACAGAGGCTATGACTCTGCAGGAGTAGCCTTGATTGATCATAAAGGGCTCAGTATCTATAAGAAAAAAGGCAAGGTAGCAGAGCTGGAGAATCACCTAGCTGAAAGTGGTGACTTGCATGCCAAGGTAGGCATCGGGCATACCCGCTGGGCTACTCATGGGGAACCCAATGACGTCAATGCCCACCCACATTATTCCTCTTCCGAGCGATTTGCAATGATTCACAATGGAATCATTGAAAACTATGAAGTGCTCAAGACCGATTTGTTGAAGAAGGGATACCGCTTCCAAAGCGACACCGACACGGAAGTTTTCGTAAAGTTTATTGAAGATATCTACCAGCACAATAGCTGCTCCTTGGAAGAAGCTTTGCGTCTGGCTTTGCATAAGGTGGTCGGCGCCTATGCCATCGTCTTGATTAATTTGGAAGAGCCCAATACGCTGATTGCTGCGCGAAAAGGTTCTCCTTTGGTGGTAGGTGTAGGGGAAGGCGAATTCTTTTTAGCCTCAGATGCCACCCCGTTTATTGAATACACCAACAAGGTGGTGTACTTGGATGATTACGAGATCGCTGTGGTCCGTGGAGGAGAACTTGAGATCAAAACCATCGAAAATGTAGCGACGAATCCCTACATCAACCAGTTGGAGATGGAGCTCGAAGCAATCGAGAAGGGAGGCTTTCCTCATTTTATGCTCAAGGAAATCTATGAGCAGCCCAAGTCAATTGCAGATTGCCTTCGTGGCCGTCTGGATGCCAAAGGAGGCAGATTGATTCTTGGAGGACTTCGGGAGTACATGAACAAGTTTCAGAATGCCGAGCGGATTATCATCACCGCTTGTGGCACTTCTTGGCATGCGGGCTTGGTCGCGGAGTATTTATTTGAAGAATTTGCGCGCATTCCGGTGGAAGTGGAATATGCGTCTGAATTCCGTTACCGTAATCCAGTCGTCAACGAAAAAGATTTTGTGATTGCCATCTCCCAATCTGGAGAAACGGCCGATACGCTTGCTGCTATTGAATTGGCCAAGTCCCGAGGAGCGACCATTTTTGGGGTATGTAATGTGGTGGGTTCTTCCATTCCGCGAACTACCCATGCAGGATCTTACACCCATGCGGGTCCAGAGATCGGCGTGGCTTCTACGAAGGCTTTTACCGCTCAAATTTCCGTTTTGGCCATGATGGCCATCAAGCTAGGCTACCAGCGCGGTACCCTATCCGAAAGCACGTACATTCAGCTTCTGCATGAACTGGAATCCATTCCATCTAAGGTAGAAAAGGCGCTTCAATCCAATGCGCTAATTGAGCAGATCGCAGCAGAGTACAAGGATGCGAGCAATATGCTGTATTTGGGTAGAGGGTACAATTTCCCTGTGGCCTTGGAAGGCGCCTTGAAGTTGAAGGAGATCTCCTACATCCACGCGGAGGGTTATCCTGCTGCAGAAATGAAGCACGGCCCGATTGCTTTGATTGATGAGGAGATGCCGGTGATCTTTATTGCGACACAAGATAGTTCCTACGAAAAAGTAGTCAGCAACATCCAGGAAGTGAAAGCCCGTAAGGGTAAGATTGTGGCAGTAGTCACCGAAGGAGATACGCAGGTGAAGGCTTTGGCCGATCACGTGATCGAAATTCCTGCTACCCACGAAGCTTTTGCGCCTTTGGTAGCTGTGGTGCCTTTGCAGCTCTTTTCTTACCATATCGCGGTGATGCGCGGCTGCAATGTGGATCAACCTCGAAACCTAGCCAAATCGGTCACCGTGGAATAATTTTGGACAAGGTTTGGCTTACTACTTTGCGGTAGACTAGATCGCTCGCCGTCGCTTTCGCTTCGTCTCGCTGGGTCGCCCCGATGAATGTCCATT
>CANGUK010000045.1 GCA_947457095.1 Cyclobacteriaceae bacterium | reverse complement strand
GACCTGACCATGGGGGATGGCGACGTGAAGTACCACATGGGCTACTCTTCGGATATCCTGACTCCTGAGCAGAACAAGGTTCACCTCAAACTTGCTCCCAACCCTTCCCACCTGGAAGCGGTGAATCCGGTGGTCGAAGGATTTTTGAGAGCAAAGATTGATCATGCGCACAAAGGGGATGCAAAAAAGGCATTACCAATTTTGATTCACGGTGATGCAGCAGTTGCGGGTCAAGGAATTGTCTATGAGGTAACTCAAATGGCAGGCCTCAAAGGATACAATACCGGTGGTACCATTCACTTTGTGATCAACAACCAGGTGGGCTTTACCACCGACTTTGACGATGCACGTACTTCTATCTACTGTACAGACGTAGCCAAAATCATCGATGCTCCAGTGATTCACGTCAATGGGGACAATGCCGAGGCGGTTGTTTTTGCAGCGAGATTAGCGGCAGAATTCCGTCAGAAATTTAATAAAGACATTTTTGTAGACATGGTGTGCTATCGTCGTCACGGACACAACGAGTCCGACGAACCGAAGTTTACGCAACCAGAACTCTACAACATCATCTCTAAGCATCCAAATCCACGTGAAATCTACATCAAGCGCTTGACTGAGCGCGGAGATTTTGATGCGAAGATTGCAGCGCAGATGGACGAAGAATTCCGTCAGCTCCTGCAGGATCGATTGAATATGGTGAAGGAAAAGCCCTTGCCTTACCAGGCAACCAAGTTTGAGACGGAGTGGGCCAACCTACGTCGTTCCAAACCAGAGGATTTTGATCAATCCCCTGAAACAGGAATTTCCCAAGAGCAAATTGAAAAAGTGGCAGAAGCCATTACACTGATCCCGAAAGGATTCAAGCCGATCAAACAGATCGAAGCGCAGATGAAGCAGCGTAAAGAGATGTTCTTTGAAACCAAAGAACTCAACTGGGCAGCTGCAGAATTGCTTGCTTACGGGTCTTTGCTTTTGGAAGGCAAAACTGTTCGACTTACCGGTCAGGATGTGCAGCGCGGTACCTTCTCGCACCGACATGCGGTCATCCATGATGCCAACACCAATCAGCCGTTCAATTCCTTACTCGAAATGAAGGATAGAAAGGGGCAGTTTTACATTTACAACTCCCTGCTTTCTGAATATGCAGTCCTTGGGTTTGAATATGGCTATGCCATGGCAAATCCACATTCCCTTACCCTTTGGGAAGGGCAATTTGGTGACTTTGCCAATGGTGCTCAGACGATGATTGACCAGTTTATCTCCTCCGGAGAGTCCAAGTGGCAAAAAATGAATGGCATCGTGATGCTCCTGCCACATGGCTACGAAGGCCAGGGCCCTGAGCACTCCAATGCTAGACCAGAGCGTTTCTTGCAGCTTTCTGCGGAGTACAACATGGTGGTAGCCAACATCACGGAGCCATCCAATTTCTTCCACATGCTAAGAAGACAGCAAGCCTGGGAGTTTAGAAAGCCTTGTGTGGTGATGTCTCCTAAGTCCTTGCTTCGTCACCCCAAAGTGGTGTCTCCGCTAAAGGAATTTACTTCAGGTCGATTCAGAGAAGTGCTGCCAGATACCACCGTGAAGGCTAAAGATGTCAAGCGAGTGATTTTGTGTACAGGTAAAGTATACTTTGACTTAGAAGAAGCGCGGGAAAAAGAGAAGAACACGCAGGTAGCTCTTGTAAGAGTGGAGCAGTTGCACCCACTTCCTAAAAAGCAAATCTTGGATGTACTGAAGTCCTACAAAGGTGCTGAGGTCGTTTGGGTACAGGAAGAACCTGAAAACATGGGCTATTGGAACTACATGCTTCGCTTGTTGTACCAGGAACTCCCAATGCGGGTGATTGCAAGAAAGCCAAGTGCTTCTCCGGCCACAGGATACAACAAGGTACACGTGGAAGAGCAACGCAACCTAGTGGCCCAAGCCCTAAGTATATAAGCGGGCTATTGATTTAAATCTGTAAAAAAACACCAAGGAAGCGATTCCAAGGAAAAAAAGATAAGACCATGAGCAAAGAAATGAGAGTACCTACCGTAGGAGAATCCATCTCAGAAGTTACCGTAGGACAATGGTTTAAAAAAGACGGAGACCTGGTTCAATTGGATGAGGTCCTCTGCGAGTTGGAATCCGATAAAGCGACGTTTGAGTTTCCAGCCGAAGCGAGCGGAATCCTTCGCATCAAAGCGAATGTAGGAGACACTGTGGAGATCGGTGGACTAGTTTGTACCATTGAGGAATCTGCTTCAGCACCGAGTTCGGCTCCAGCACCAGCGGCCGCCCCTGCAGCTGCTCCAGCAGCCACTTCTGCTCCTGCAGGGATCAGGGAAATGATTGTGCCTACTGTCGGCGAATCCATCACTGAAGTGACCCTTGCCAACTGGCTCAAGAAGGATGGGGACCTAGTGACCTTGGATGAAATCATCGCAGAGGTAGATTCCGATAAGGCTACCTTTGAACTTCCAGCGGAAGCTACGGGCATTTTGCGTCAGGTAGCAAAGGAGGGAGATGTATTGGAAATTGGTGGCCTGATTTGCCGAATTGAAGTAGGAGGATCCGTCGCAGCTCCAACTGCAGCTGCTCCAGCACCTACTGCTCCAGTGGCGGCACCAACATCTACCACTGAAAATTATGCCACAGGACATGCTTCACCAGCAGCCTCCAAGATTTTGGCCGAAAAAGGCATTCCAGCTGCAACTGTAGCCGGAACAGGCAAGGATGGACGTGTAACCAAAGAGGATGCGATGGGAGCTTCAGCTCCAGCAGCAGCCACTGCTCCTGCTGCCAATCCATCTGCAGCTCCTGCGGCAAGTCCAGCCGTAATGGCTACCGGATCTACTGCGAGAAGCCAGCGACGTGAGAAAATGTCTTCCTTGCGAAAGACCGTTTCTAGACGCTTGGTAGCTGTAAAAAATGAAACAGCCATGTTGACTACCTTCAATGAGGTCAACATGAAGCCCATCATGGATCTTCGATCCAAATTCAAGGATCAATTCAAAGAAAAGCATGGTGTAGGGCTAGGATTTATGTCCTTCTTTACCAAGGCAGTTTGTGTGGCCTTGCAGGAATGGCCTGCAGTCAATGCACAGATCGATGGCAATGAACTTGTTTTCAATGACTTCTGTGATATTTCTGTAGCGGTATCTGCCCCTAAAGGTTTGGTGGTTCCAGTGATCCGAAATGCCGAAAATCTTTCCTTTGATCAGATTGAAAAAGAGATTGTGCGTCTTGCTGGCAAAGCGAGAGATAACAAGCTTTCAATCGAAGAGATGACAGGTGGAACCTTTACCATCACGAATGGTGGGGTATTTGGATCCATGATGTCGACTCCGATCATCAATGCGCCACAATCGGCTATTTTGGGCATGCACAACATTGTGGAGCGTCCAATTGCCGAAAATGGGCAAGTGGTGATTCGTCCCATGATGTATTTAGCCTTGTCTTACGATCACCGCATCATCGATGGGCGTGAATCAGTGAGCTTCCTTGTTCGAGTGAAGCAATTGCTCGAAGACCCAACGAGGTTGATGTTTGGGGTTTAGGCAGAAAGTACAAGGTACAAGGTACAAAGTACCCTGCCTGCGGTAGGCAGGCAAGTACCAAGTACAATATCCTTTGTGCCAAGCATTCCGTTTGAATTCCGAAATAGGAAGATTTTTTAAACTAAATAGACTAAAATGCATCGTTACAAGGATTTATCCGTTTGGCAGAAGGCCATGGATTTAGTAGTTGAAATTTATAAGATTACCGAAAAATTCCCTTCACATGAGCGGTTTGGCTTGGTCTCACAAATGAATCGATGTGCGATCTCCATACCCTCTACCCTTGCGGAGGGAGCAGGGAGAAATACCACTAAGGATTTTGATCACTTCTTGGCGATCTCTTTAGGTTCTTCTTTCGAATTGCATACCCAATTGGTTCTTTCCAATCGACTTGGGTATGTACCTTTGTAAGTAGTTGAAAAATTAGAACTCGAGTTGGCCCATATCCAAAATATGGTCGTGAAACTCAAAAAAAGTTTGAATAGCTAACCAATGTGTACTTGGTACTTAGTACTTAGTACATAGTACAACAACAAAAAAAATGTACGACGTCATCGTAATCGGATCAGGACCAGGGGGCTATGTAGCCGCTATCCGTGCTGCCCAGTTGGGCATGAAAACAGCCTTGGTAGAGAAATATTCCACTCTTGGTGGTACCTGCTTGAATGTAGGCTGTATTCCATCAAAGGCCTTACTCGACTCTTCGGAGCATTACCACAATGCAGCCCATACCTTCACTACCCACGGCATCTCGCTGAAGGGCTTGTCGGTCAACCTTCCTCAGATGATTGCCCGCAAGGATGAGGTAGTCACCCAAAATGTGGATGGAATCCAGTTTTTGATGAAGAAAAATAAGGTGGATGTGCACCAGGGCTTGGGCTCATTTGTGGATGCGCATACCATCAAGGTAACGAAAGCCGACGGCTCTTCTACGGATATCCAAGGAAAAAATATCATTCTGGCTACTGGGTCTAAACCAGCGAGCCTGCCCTTTATCAACCTAGACAAAAAGCGAATCATTACCTCCACAGAGGCATTGAAGATGAAGGAAATTCCAAAGCACCTGATCGTCATCGGCGGGGGTGTGATTGGGATGGAGCTAGGCTCTGTCTATGCTCGCCTAGGTGCCAAGGTATCTGTGGTAGAATACATGGACTCCATCATCCCTACCATGGATAAAACCTTGGGTAAGGAGTTGCAAAAGTCCCTCAAAAAACTAGGCTTTGAGTTTTACCTTCAACACAAGGTAACTGGCGTAGAGAATCTAGGTAAGGAAGCAGTAGTAAAAGCTGAAAATAGCAAGGGTGAAACCGTGGAGATCAAAGGAGACTACGTGCTCGTATCTATCGGCCGAAAGCCCTACACCGAAGGCCTGAATGCTGCTGCTGCTGGGGTGGTACTTACTGACCGAGGTCAAATTCAAGTAAATGACCACCTGCAAACCTCCGTGCCGCATATCTATGCCATTGGCGATGTAGTTAAAGGTGCCATGCTTGCGCATAAGGCAGAAGAGGAGGGAGTTTTCGTAGCGGAGACTATTGCCGGACAAAAGCCGCACATCAATTACCTATTGATCCCTGGAGTGGTATACACTTGGCCTGAGGTAGCTGCTGTAGGCTATACCGAAGAACAATTGAAGGAGCAGGGCAGAGCCTATAAGGTGGGTAAGTTTCCTTTCCTTGCCTCTGGCAGAGCTCGTGCTTCCATGGATACAGATGGACTCGTGAAAGTACTTGCTGATGCGACTACTGATGAGATCCTAGGAGTGCACATGATTGGCCCACGAACAGCCGACATGATTGCCGAAGCGGTGGTGGCAATGGAGTTTCGTGCCTCAGCAGAAGACATCGCAAGAATGTCTCATGCACACCCTACCTATACCGAGGTATTCAAGGAAGCCTGTTTGGCGGCTACTGCCAACCGTGCCTTGCATATCTAAGCGTTTGAAGTACTTTCAAAAAGCCATTTTCCCTCAAGAAGATGGCTTTTTCTTTTCCTAAAAATTGACTTAATTTCTTCATGAAGTTGAAAATAGCGATCCTAGGTGCAGGTAATTTGGCTTGGAACTTGGCACCGGCATTGGAAGATGCTGGACATGAGCTCACGGAAGTGTATGCTCGTGATATTCGAAAGGCCGAGGAAATCACCGAACGAGTTTACAATGCAGTTCCAAAAGATGACTTGGATTTTTCGGAAAGTAAAGCAGAGCTGTTTATTCTAGCCATCAAGGACGATGCGCTAGCGGAGGTGGCAGATCAAGTGATCTTGCCTGAGGGAAGCATCTTGGTGCATACTTCGGGAGCCATGCCCATGGAGGTATTGGCCCAGAGTTCAGCCAATTACATTGGGGTCTTTTATCCTTTGCAATCCTTTACCAAAGGCAAGAAAGTAGACTTTGAAGAAGTCCCATTTCTCCTAGAGTCTGAGGATGAAGGTACCTTGCAGCGCCTTAAAAAAGTAGCTAAAAGTCTATCCCCTCTGGTACATACGCTGCGTCACAAAGAACGGGAGGCCGTTCATGTGGCAGCGGTTTTTGCGAGCAATTTCACCAACCACATGCTTCGAATTGCCGAAGAGATTCTCCATCGTCAGGGTCTTGATCGAGAGCTCCTGAAGCCCTTGATTATTGAATCGATTTCCAAAAGTTTACAACTTGGAGCCAAGAAAGCACAAACGGGCCCTGCCATTCGGGAGGATTACGAAACGCTAGAGGCACACCATCATTTTTTGGGATACAACGAGCAGTTGGCGGAGATTTACCGCCTCATTTCCCAAGACATCATCGACAGTTGATTACTTCTTGACTAGTCGTCTATCGAGTTCCAGTAGCGTATGAAGGAGTACATTGGCTCCTTTGGCAATGGCTTCTGGGCTGGAGTATTCTTCTGGAGCATGGCTAATGCCGTCCTTGCTAGGAATAAAAATCATGCCCATGGGTGCAATCCGAGCCATTTCTTGCGCGTCATGCCCTGCTCCACTGGGTAGGCTTTTGGTGGTGTAGCCTAATTTTTTGGCTTGCCCGTCAATCACTTCTCGGATCATGGGGTCAGCTAGGGCAGGCTTGCTGGCTACTTCAATGTGTTTGATCTCCAAGGTAGTCCCGCTTTCAAGGGCTAGCTGCTTGGCAATGGCTTCCAATTCTACATACAGTTTCCAGATTTTTTCTGAGGAAAGATCTCGGATTTCCAAGTTGAGTTTCACCTCTCCCGGAATCACATTTCCTGCGCCTGGAAAGGCTTGAATTTTTCCTACAGTCCCCACTTGCCGTCCTTCGTCTCTTGTGATGACTTCATTCACAGCTAGTGTAAAACGGGCTGCGGGGAGCATCGGGTCTTTGCGTGCATTCATGGGTGTAGTCCCCGCATGGTTGGCCTTGCCTTTGAAGCTAAATTCCCACCATTCGATTGCGACAATCCCCTCGACTACCCCGATGTCTAATTTCTCTGTATCCAAATTGCCTCCCTGTTCGATGTGTAGCTCGAGAAAGGCTGCGATTGCTCCCTTGGGGCGAGCCAGGCTAGCAATTTGGCTGGGATCTCCGCCGAGCAATCGGATTCCTTCGGCATGGGTTACTCCAGCATTGCTTTGACCTTGGAGGGCTTGAGCACTTAGTCCTCCAACAAGGGCTCGACTCCCAATGACCCCACCCTCTTCATTGGTGAAGATGATTACTTCCAGGGGGTGTGCTGTTTGAACACCGGCCTCCTTAAGCGTTCTGACCACTTCTATGGCGCCCATTACCCCCACAGGTCCATCGTAGTCCCCTCCATTGGGCACTTCATCGATGTGGGAACCGAGGCTGATGGGCTTTAAGGATGGGTTTTTACCTGCCTTTCTCCCGATAATATTTCCCGCGTAGTCTACGGATACTTCAAGTCCAGCAGCTGTGAGCAGTTCCTTGATATAAGGTCTAGCAGCAATATCGTGTACTGAGTAGGCCACTCGATCCGAGCCTCCCTTTTCATTTTTACCAAATTTGGCCAAGGTGCTGAGCGATTGTTGGAGTCGCTCGGAATTCACTTGAAGGCTTTGAGCTAAGGAGTTGCTTAGGCAAGCAACTAAAAGTAGTGGAATAAGTAGGAGGTATTTCATTCAGAAGAGGGGTAAATCCATCAGAAATATGCAAAAAAAAGTCCTTCGAGCGAAGGACTTCCATTTTATTTGAGCCAGGCAAGGCTGACTTCTTCGGGGGCTTTGATTCGATCTGCCAAGCGCATGTACCGATCGGCAAGGCCGGCTAGGTACTCCTGTGCTTTGGCAGCAGCAGCATCCAGCCCCGTGAGGGATTCGATTTTCCAGTAATCCACTAGATGTTCGATGATGCGTGCATAATCCCAACCGGTGTAAACTCCGATTTTTTGGGTGATTTCCGAGAAGTCCTTGTAAATACTTGGTCGACTTCCTCCTTCACCCATCAAGGCAGCTGGCATGACGATTTGCTTGCGCATCATTTTTTCGAAGGCCGTGATTGCTCCACTTGGATCAATTTCGAAGATTTTTGACATAAAACTCTTGTATGCCTTTTCATGTCGAGCCTCATCCCCAGCAATTGTTTTGCAGATTTTGGAGAGCAAGTGATCTCCCGCTTTATCTGCAAGTTTGCCTGTATTCACGTGCGAGATTTTGGTAGCACGCTCTTGGAAAGAGGTGTAAATCATGGCTTGGTAAGGATCCGATTCTGATTTGGGATCAAATCCGTTGGTGATGAGGCGGTGGATCGTTTGCTCCACCACGCGCATATCCACTCTTCCTGTGAGGTAGAGGTACTTGTTGAGGAGATCACCGTGGCGGTTTTCTTCCGCAGTCCAAGCCTTAGACCAGCGTACCCAGCCTGAGGGTGAGAGTAGGCTTTTCTCCACATTGATTCCCTCAAGAAGGTTAAAGTAAGTTTGATAGGAAGGCAAGGCCTCTTCGGTAATCATGTTGCCTACCAAGGAGGTCAATACTGTGTCTGGGATCCCAGCGGCACGTTGTTGGAGAAGCTTGACTTCATCCATAGCCTCTGGGCTAGAAAAATCCGGTAGAAAATCCGTGGGCTGCCAGCAATCTTCCGGATCTACGAGCACGGTATCCACTGCATGGCCCACAAAGTCATCTAGCTGAGAGATAACTTCCATGTTTTTTTCTAATTCGTAATTGATTTCTTTAGAGTTCATCTTTCGGATGTGTTTTCTAGGTTGAAAGCAAAAGCTGTGGGAAGATAGGTGTTAAATACCGATTATTGGTTTTTTACACCGGATAATGGTCTCAGGATTCCACAAGCGGTAAAATTGAGGCGCCATTCTTTTTCACATGCTATTTCAACGCTTGGTACAATTTCCACGCTCTGTTAGCTAGTTTGGGGAAGGAGTTACCAGTAGAAAGCGAATAATGGGTAGAATGGTTCAAATAAAAGTGTGTTTTCCACTTCCAAGTCCCCTAGTTGGGTTTTAGAAAATGATTTTTTTGATTCCTTTTTCAAAGGTCTTATATTCCAACTTCTCAACCCCTTTATGCTATGAAACGCTACTTAATCTTTGGAATAACTTTTCTTTTGGTAAGCGCAAGTGCTGCACAACAAGCCACGATTGACTACCGTAAACTTTCCGATGCAGCGCGTCTTCAGGCGGCAAAAGAAATAGCCCAGGCTACGATTATGGTAGACGGACATGTGGACCTGCCTTATCGGATGAAAGTGGGTGGATTTACTTTGCAGCGAGAGGTGTTAGATGTGTCTGTGCGTACGCCAGATGGCAATTTCGACTATCCTCGTGCTAAGGAAGGCGGGCTAGATGCTCCATTTATGTCCATTTACATACCGGCCGGAAATCAAGCGGTTTCAGGAGCGTCCAAAGCCCTCGCTGATTCCTTGATTTTGATGACCGAAAGGCTGGCAGCGACTTTCCCAGATAAGTTTGCCATGGCATATAGCCCAGAAGATATTGAGGCAAATTTTGCAAAAGGGCTTATTTCCCTACCTATGGGGATGGAAAATGGAGCTGGCATCGAAGATGACTTAGGGAATGTTGCGTATTTCTACCAGCGTGGAATTCGTTACATCACACTTACCCACGGCAAAGACAACCTTATCGGCGATGCGAGTTACGATACTACAGCGACCTACGGGGGACTGAGTGAGTTTGGGGAAAAGGTGGTTGCCGAAATGAACCGGGTAGGAATTATGGTTGACCTAAGTCACGTCTCGGATAATACCTTCCGAGATGCCCTTGCGATCAGTAAGGTGCCTGTGATTGCCTCACATTCATCCGTTCGGAAATTTACCCCTGGCTTTGAGCGTAACATGAGTGATGAATTGATTCAAGCCCTTGCAAAAAATGGAGGGGTGATGCTCATTAATTTTGGGGGAACATTTATTGATTCCGCCTATGCTGCAGGATCTGCTCAAGTTCGTGAGCATGTAGTCAACTGGCTTGCAGAAAATAACCTTTCGCGAAGAGATCCGAAAGCCCAAAAATACATCCAAGAATATACTGACCTACACAATCCTTTCCCTACCGTAGCCCGGGTAGCCGACCATTTTGATCATGTGGTTCAGCTTGTAGGCATCGATCATGTAGGATTGGGTTCAGATTTTGATGGCGTAGGAGATTCCTTGCCCACAGGATTAAAGGATGTATCTATGTTTCCCAATCTCCTTGCAGAGCTGCTGAAGCGGGGATACTCGAAAGAAGATCTTGAAAAAATTTGTCACAAAAATTTTTTTAGGGTATGGCGTGCTGTGGCTGACTTTGCTGAAAGTCAGGACTAAATCAAGTAACTGGTTTTTATCTTTAAGTTAAGTTACCCTTATCGTAATGGCGATACCTTAGCGGTTCTAGAGGGATTAGTAATTCAAGATTTTTGGCATTTTTTCTAAATTTTCTGCCAAAATTTCATGATTAAAGTCAATTTTTATTGTTTTTAAGACAGAATGGCGGAAAAATCAGTTTGGAGGTCAATTTGCTGCAAGGCATAAAGCGAAAGCAAGGAAAACTAAACCAAACCCTACCATGGATTTTAAGCAGTTTACCACCAAATCTCAGGAAGCCATTCAAAAAGCGGCGGAACTCGCACAAGCTTCTGGTAGTCCTGCGATTGAAACTTCCCACTTACTGAAAGGGATATTTTTGGAGGACGAAAACGTCTGTCAATTTTTATTACAAAAGTTGGGCGCTAGCCAGCAACTGCTCAGCCAAAAACTAGATGAAGAACTTCAAAAACTTCCTAAAGTGAGTGGCGGGAATGCGCAGCCTTATTTGTCTTCTTCAGCAACTCAGGTACTGACTAAGGCGAAGGACCAGTTGAAAACTTTTGGTGATGCATATGTGGCCATTGAGCATTTGCTCTTGGCATTATTAGCTGGGAACGACACCGTCTCTCAGTTGTTGAAGAATCAAGGAATTACTGAAAAAGCGCTCTTAGAAGCGATAAACCAACTTAGAAAAGGAACTAAAGTGACCGATCCAAACGCAGAGAGCACCTACAGGTCCTTGGAGAAATATTCCAAGAACCTCAATGAAATGGCCAAGAAAGGGAAAATTGATCCCGTCATTGGCCGTGATGAAGAGATCAGACGTGTGTTGCAGATTCTTGCTCGACGTACCAAGAACAACCCGATCCTTTTGGGTGAACCAGGGGTGGGTAAAACGGCAATCGTCGAAGGCTTGGCACAGCGCATCGTCTCTGGGGACGTCCCAGAAAATTTGAAGTCCAAGACACTCATATCTTTAGACATGGGTCTTCTTGTGGCGGGAGCCAAGTACAAGGGTGAATTTGAAGAGCGACTGAAGTCGGTGATCAAAGAAGTGACCGATGCAGAAGGGGAGATTATTCTTTTCATTGATGAGATCCACACACTAATCGGTGCAGGAGGTGGAGGTGAAGGCGCTATGGATGCGGCAAACCTGCTCAAGCCGGCATTGGCACGCGGTGAGCTCCATGCCATCGGAGCGACTACATTAAAAGAATACCAGAAGTACATCGAAAAGGATAAAGCTTTGGAGCGACGCTTCCAGGCTGTGATCGTAGATGAGCCCGATGCAGCAGATGCTATTTCCATCCTAAGAGGAATCAAGGACAAGTACGAGTTGCACCATGGAGTTCGCATCAAGGATGACGCGGTGATTGCAGCGGTGGAACTTTCGCAGCGCTACATCAGTGATCGATTTTTGCCAGACAAAGCCATCGACTTGATGGACGAGGCGGCAGCCAAGTTGCGCATGGAGATCGATTCTTTACCCCAGGAACTGGATGAATTGAACCGTCGGATCATGCAACTTGAAATCGAACGGGAGGCTATTCGTCGCGAAAATAATAAAGACAAGGAGGTAATCTTGAGTAAGGAGATTGCCGAGCTAGGGGAGAAAAGGCAGTCTGTAAAGGCCAAGTGGGAGAGTGAAAAAGCCGTAATTACGGGGATTCAACGCGAGAAGGAAGCCATTGAAAAACTCAAACTCGAAGCAGAACAAGCCGAACGAGCGGGAGATTTTGGCAAAGTGGCTGAGATCCGTTACGGGAAGATTGGGGAAGCGGAGAAAAAATTGGAATCCTTCAAATCCCAACTGGAAGACATGCAGGCCGGATCTCCTTTACTCAAGGAAGAGGTAGATCAGGAAGACATTGCTTCGGTGGTTTCCAAGTGGACCGGAATTCCCCTAAGCAAAATGATCCAATCCGAGCGGGAAAAATTACTCCACTTGGAGGACGAGTTGGGTAAACGTGTAGCCGGACAGCATGAGGCCATCGTGGCACTTTCCGATGCGGTTCGAAGAAGTAGAGCAGGATTGCAAGATCCAAGACGTCCTATCGGAAGTTTTATCTTTATGGGAACTACGGGTGTGGGTAAAACCGAACTTGCCAAAGCCCTTGCCGAGTACCTCTTTAACGATGAAAATGCGATGGTGCGGATCGACATGTCGGAGTACCAAGAGCGACATGCAGTAAGCAGGCTGGTTGGAGCACCTCCAGGTTATGTGGGTTACGATGAAGGAGGACAATTAACCGAAGCAGTTCGTAGAAAGCCCTATTCTGTAATTCTCTTGGATGAGATCGAAAAGGCGCACCCGGATGTGTTCAACATTCTCCTTCAGGTGCTGGACGATGGGCGATTGACTGACAACAAGGGGCGCTTGGCCAACTTTAAGAATACGATCATCATTCTGACCACCAATATCGGTTCGCACCTAATTCAGGAGCGATTTGCGGAAATGGAGGATTGGAATCGGGAAGAAGTGCTTGAGAAGACCAAGGCAGAGGTTTTTGACTTACTCAAAAAATCCGTTCGCCCAGAATTCTTGAACCGAATCGATGAAACCATCCTTTTTGAACCGCTCAACAAGCAGGTGATCCGCAAGATTGTGGACATTCAATGGAGAGAGATTCAGAAGAGACTCGCGGATTCAAACATCCAAATCGAAGCAACTACCGAGGTGCTTGATTTCTTGGGTGAGGTGGGATTTGATGCCAATTTCGGTGCACGACCACTGAAGCGCACCATGCAGCGCCTGATTTTGAATGAACTTTCTAAGCAGATACTGGCTGGCTACATCAAGAATGATGCAGCGGTGCTGGTGGATTTGGATGCCGATAAGCAGGTGTACTTTAAAAATTTGGAAGCGCCTGTGGGCTTGAACTAACTTGAACTTTATTAATTATAAAGAGGCCCTGCATTGCGGGGCCTCTTTGTTTTTTATGCAAACTAGTAGCCTATAACTTGAAATTTTAAACCCTAGGCTTCTATTTGTGTTAGGATAAAAAACCAATCGATGCTTTTTAGTGCTACTGACTCCCACGCTGAAATTTGGCAGACGCTACTCCACGAGTTGCAGCGTGGTGCTTTAGATCCCAAGCATCCCTTTCGGTACCTCACCTTGGCTACAGTTGGAAATCAATTTCCGCAGGTAAGAACGTTGGTCCTGCGTCAATTCTCTGCTGACTTGGAATTCCTGGTGTATACAGATGCGCGTTCTTCAAAAGTGAAGGAACTTTTAGATGTTCCTCGGGTAAGTTTGCTTTTCTACCATCCCAAAAAGCAGGTTCAGGTGCGCGTACATGCCCATGCTACGATTCACGTGGAAGACGAACTCGCACGGGCGCATTGGAAGCGGGTTTCCGATAAAAGGAGGTCTGAATACCAGAGCAAACTGGGCCCAGGGACGCGAATTGGATCACCATCATCTGGCTGGGAGTCTTCCTCGGAGCACTCCAATTTTTCAGTAGTAAAATTTGCTCCTCTATCCATAGAAGTACTTCAGTTGGACAGGGAAGGGCATTTACGAATCCAGTTTGACTTGACTTCTGGGTGCCAAAGTACTTGGCTGGTGCCCTAAGAACAAAAAAAAGTCCCGAATTACTCGGGACTTGGAAAGGCGTTAAACCTTCATGATGTCGACTTCCTTCTTCGTAAAGAGTTCGTCAATTTTTGCAGAGTAGGCATCGGTGAATTTTTGAACCTGGTCTTCACCGCGTTTGATTGCATCCTCAGAAGCACCTTCTTTTTGCAGTTTGCGTAAAGATTCGTTGGTGTCCTTGCGTACCGTCCGAATGGAGATCTTTCCTGTTTCGCATTCTGCTTTCGCATTTTTCACGAGCTGAAGTCTTCGTTCTTCGGTCAATGCTGGGATGGTCAAAATGATAACTTCTCCGTTGTTCTGTGGGGCAAGTCCTAGATCTGAGTTGATGATGGCCTTTTCAATCTCAGAGATGAGGTTACGCTCAAATGGCTTGATGGCAAGTGTTCTCGCATCAGGAGTAGTCACGGAAGATACCTGAGAAAGTGGAGTTGGAGATCCGTAATAGTTCACAAAAACCCCGTCCAAAAGGTTGGGCATGGCTTTTCCAGCGCGAATTTTCACCAATTCTGAAGCAGTATGGTCTACTGCCTTTTGCATCAATTCTTTGGCTTCGTCTAAGTACAATTCGATTTCTTCCATGAGTTGGATTCAGTTTATACGGTTATCAGAGTTCCTATTTGCTCCCCATTTACCAGTTTGGTTAGGTTCTCGGTTTTATTCATGTCAAACACGATGATGGGGAGGTTGTTTTCTTGGCAAAGTGTAAATGCCGTCATGTCCATGACATTGAGGTTTTTCTCATACACCTCGGTAAAGGAGATGTTTTGATATTTGGTAGCGGTAGGATCCTTTTCAGGGTCTGCGGTATATACCCCATCTACACGGGTGCCTTTCAACACAACATCGGATTCAATTTCAATGGCTCTCAAGGCAGCGGTAGAATCTGTGGTAAAGTAAGGGTTGCCAATACCTGCGCCGAAAATGACAATTCTTCCTTTTTCGAGGTGGCGAATCGCTCTTCTGCGAATGAAGGGTTCACACACGCTTTCAATTTTGATTCCAGACATCAGTCGGGTGTACAATCCGATTTGCTCGAGGGCACTTTGCAGGGCCATGGCATTGATCAAGGTGGCAAGCATGCCCATGTAATCGCCTTGCACGCGGTCGATTCCGGACTTTTCAGCTTGCACTCCTCTAAAAATATTTCCCCCTCCAATGACAATGGCGATTTCTACGCCCATGTCCTTTACTTTTTTAATTTCTTCCGCGTATTGCTGCAAGATCGCTGGATCGATGCCGTATTTTTTTTCGCCCATCAGAGATTCTCCACTGAGCTTGAGCAGGATGCGTTTGTATTTCATGGATTGGTAGGTAGATTCTTGGATAAATTTGTGCTCGCTAACGCTGAAAAACTGATTTATCTATCAATTTTTCGAGGCTTGCCTGGCTGAATCATTTATTCAACCTAGCAAATATACTTGCTTCCCTTTAGAAATTTGCGCCTCTCTTAAAAATGAGGGCAGATTCTCTTTTTTCTTTTGAAAAATACTTTCAGAGAAGGATGCTTCAAACTTAGAATTGAATTAGAATCTGGTTTTTTTCAACAGATTGCTTGAGGGATACTTTGACTTCCTTCACTACACCATCCCCGGGGGATTTGATGCTGTTTTCCATTTTCATGGCTTCTAGAATAAGCAAGACATCTCCTTTTTGAACCTGGTCACCTGGAGCTACTTTGAGATCCAAGATCAAGCCTGGCATGGGAGCTTTGATTTCTTTGAGGCTACCAGCTCCAGTGGCATTCATGCCCATTTGCTCCAACAAAATATCGAATCGATCCTTCAACTGAATCGTCGTAGTCCGATGTCCCAATCGGATTTGCAAGGTTTTTGCCTCGAGATCTAAATCCAGTAGTTCTGCTTCCAAGGATCTAGACCCTTGAATCAGATGGATTTTTCGATCCCCCATCCACTTGAGGTCCCAAGAAATAGGTTCCTGGTTGACCAGGAGGTTGTCTGCATTTTTTTCTACCGAATAGGTAGTGTCTTGAAGGATTACTGAAAACATTCTTGCTAATTTGTTTTCTAAATAGGATGTGCCCAGTTCAGGTGCTTGCGAATTTCTTCAAATATGACTCAAAAACCTCTTTGTCCAAAAATAAATTTCAACACCTTCCTTCTTTCTTTTTTGCTTCTTCCCTTGATGGGAGGTTTGGTAGGGTGTAAATCCAACTCTGGACTAGTTGCAGATGCGGCATTGGATACCCTTGCTGTGGAGGAAGAAGATTTTTGGATGGAGGAAGAGGTACTTCCCTACCAAGAAGCGGCTACGCGCAGCATGGATTTGCTACACATGGATTTGGAACTTGGGTTTGATTGGAAAAGTCAGCAGGTGATAGGCAAAGCCAAACTTCGTCTGACCCCTTATTTCTATCCTCAAAAGATTGTTGTCTTGGATGCCCAAGATTTTGAGTTGGGCCGGGTAGCAAGAGTACAGAAGGGTCAGTTAGAGACCCTTTCTTACCGATACGATGAGCAGGAATTGCAGGTGTATTTGCCGGAAGAGTTGGCTCCAGGGGATACGATAGAACTTGAAATCAATTACGTTGCCTTTCCAGAAAAAAACTCAGGTGAAGGCTCTGCAGCAATTACCGATACAAAAGGACTTTACTTTATTGATCCCCTAGATACGATTCCAGGCAAGCCAACGATGCTTTGGACGCAGGGAGAGACCCAGCACAGCAGCAAATGGTTTCCAACGATTGACCGGCCCAACGAGCGCATGACGCATGACATTTGGTTGACCGTGCCGGACAGCATGGTGTCTATCAGCAATGGGCGCCTTATCCAGCAGGAGCCCTTGGGCACTGGCCTGCGAAGAGATCACTGGAAAATGGACCTGCCTCATGCACCGTATTTGGTGGCGATTGCTGTGGGTGATTTTGCCAAAGTGACGGCTTCCCACGGGGAGTTACCTTTGGGATATTATGTAGAAAAAGGATTTGAAAAGGGTTCGGCTAAGGTTTTTGCCTCTACCCCGGAAATGATCAGCTATTTTGAAACGAGACTGGGAGTTCCTTTTCCTTGGCAAAAATACGATCAGATTGTGGTTCGGGACTTTGTGTCTGGGGCCATGGAAAATACTACGGCTTCCATTTTTATGGAAGAGTTGCTTTTGGATGAGCGTGAGGCATTGGATTCAGAATGGGATTACATCATTGCCCACGAGCTTTTTCACCAGTGGTTTGGAGATTTGGTTACTGCCGAATCCTGGTCCAATCTCACCTTGAATGAAGCCTTTGCGAATTACAGCGAATACTTGTGGAATGAAAAACGCTATGGGCAGGATCAAGCAGACCTGAAGTTGGTGGTGGAGAAGGAAGGCTATTTTGCTGAGGCGGATGCTGAGCCCAAGGAATTGATTCGTTTCAACTATTCGGATGCGGAGGACTTGTTTGATGCGCACAGTTACAATAAAGGGGGTCTTGTCTTGCACATGTTGCGTCGTGAGTTGGGCGATGCTGCTTTTTTCAAAGGGCTGAATTTGTATTTGACCCAACATGCTTTCCAGGCAGTGGAGGCACATGATTTACGTCTAGCCATGGAGCGGGTAAGTGGTCGGGATTTGAATTGGTTTTTTAATCAATGGTTTTTTGCTAAAGGCCATCCTGAGTTGGCCATTAAAGTTGATTACTCCCAGCCCGAAAATTTATTGGTTCATTTCTCGCAGGTGCAAGAGAGGGCTGATGCCCCGATTTTTCAACTCCCCATCACCTTGAGTTGGTATGAGGGAGGAACTAGAAAAACCAAAACAGTTCGAGTGACCGAAGCGGAGCAGGAAGTGGCTTTGGAAAATGGTGCTCCCATCTCCCTACTCTATGTTAACGAGGGGCAGGAATTGCTGATGAAGGGTGGGCAGGTCTTGAGCAATGCCCAGTACTTGCAGCAATTTAAGGAGTCCCAACTGGGTGTGGCTCGATACGAGGCTTTGGATAGTTTGGCTGCTCGTGCCGCTCGTGCTGAGTTAATCGAAGTACTGCCATTGACAATCAAGGATTCCTTTGCTGCCATTCGGGAGCGAGGACTTTCTTTGTTGCAGGCCGAAAGTGAATGGAAAGAAGTTTTTTCGGGATTGGAGGCAGAGGTGTACCGATTAGCAGAAGAAGATCCTGAAAACAAGGTGCGTTCCAGTGCTTTGGAGGTATTGACGGGATGGAACCCTACTGCCTATAAAGGAGCAATGATGCGTTTGGCCCGGGATCCGTCTTTTTTGGTGGCAGGTGCTGCCTTGATGGGTTTGGCACTTTTGGAGGAGTCCAAGGTGGAAACTTCTTGGATGGAGTCATTTGAGGGAGAATCCAATTTTCGAATCGCTGTAGCTTTGGCAGAATACTACATTACAACTAAGGTGCCTAGCAAAGGGCCTTGGTTTGAGAAGACCTTGGCAACACTTCGGGGGGAGGGCTTGTACTATTTCATGGGCTATTATGGAAGTTACTTTCTAGAGGTAGGGGTGGAGGATAAGGAACCTGCGATTGCCAACTTATTTACCATTTTGGAATTTAATTCTAAGGACTACTTACGCTTAGGGGCATTTCAAGCCTTGCTTGGATTTGCAACAGATGAAGGGGTGCTTGCTAGACTAGAAGAGGTGTCGGCTAAGGAAAGGTCTGAGGAATTACAATCCTACTATGCGTATTACTTAGAAATGTTAAAGGAGGAAAATTAATTGCTTGATTTTTAAAAGATTGAGGGGGGTTTGGAGAATTTTTTTTCAATTTTCAGAAACTCACTTTGATACTTTGATAAAAGGCTATAATTTTGCAGTCCGTTAAAGTTAAAAGGGGAATTCTTCTTGAATTTTAGCGCAGTTGGGGGAATACCAAAGCGGCCAACTGGGACGGACTGTAAATCCGTTGACTTATGTCTTCACAGGTTCGAATCCTGTTTCCCCCACGACTTGCATAAAAACAAATTAATTTTGTAGTTTTGCAGGG
>CANGUK010000044.1 GCA_947457095.1 Cyclobacteriaceae bacterium | reverse complement strand
TCCTTAGTCTACTAGATCGAAATCTAAAGAAGCTCATTGATGAAGTGCAGCCAGATTTTATGCTGTACCAAAGTGGGGTAGATGTATTGGCTTCGGATCAATTGGGACGACTTTCTTTGTCTCTTGCGGGAATTCATGCCCGCGATAAACTCGTGTTAAGCACTGCCAAGACTCAGCAAATACCAATCATGTGCTGCATGGGAGGCGGCTATTCCAAACGAATAAAAGACATTGTAGATGCCCATGCCCAAGTTTTTCGTTTGGCTCAGGATTTGTTTTTTTAGTTCTTTAACTGAATTTAACGAAGGAAATTTTCTGTGATTCTTGCAAAATGAATACTTTATCTATCTTTGCGACCTATCAACCCTAATTTTATTCAAGTGAGAAAAATTTTTACACGTTTCGTAGTTCTGGCTCTTGTAGCAGTAGTGGTTTATTCCTGTGGTAAAAAATCAGATTCAACTGGTGCTGATTCCTCTTCCAAAGAGGGTGCTGCCGCTGGTGACCTGAAAATTGCATACGTGCATACCGATTCAGTAATCAATAAGTATGATTTTTTCAAAAAGAAATCAGAAGAGATTACTGAAAAAGGAAAGAAGTTGGATTTGGATCTTCAAGCTAGAGCCAAGGGTTTTGAGCAAGAAGTGGCTATGTTTCAACAGAATGGTGGAAATCTAACCCAAAATCAAATTCGTGCTAAGCAGGATGAGTTGATGCAGAAGGAGCAAAACCTAGTTGGATACAGAGACAACTTGATGCGTGAACTTTCTAATGACGAGTCAACACTTTTGAATGACGTCTACACTCAGGTTCAAGAATACATGAAGGAATACGCAAAAGAAAATGGTATTGATCTAATCTTAAGCCACACTCGTGGTGGAGCGATCTGGTACGCAACCGATGCAATCGATGTGACCAAATCTGTGACTGAAGGATTGAACAAAAAATACAATGCTAATCCAGCTGCTGCTGAAACTAAAGCTGCAGCGGCAGATTCGACTGCTAAAAAATAATAGGTAAAGCACCTCATTTAAAAACCCGGATGACCTCCGGGTTTTTTTGTGGGCAAAAAAGGGTAATTTTGCACAGCTTTAGAAAAATAGATTCACATGAAAATCACTGAGTTCTTAAAACACAACTACCGCCACTTCAATGCAGCTGCACTTATCGATGCTGCAGAAGGTTATAAAACCCATCTCAATGAAGGGGGTAAAATGATGGTAACCCTTGCAGGAGCCATGTCTACTGCAGAATTGGGAATTTCCTTGGCAGAAATGATTCGACAAGACAAAGTTCAAATCATCTCCTGTACCGGAGCCAATTTGGAGGAAGATGTGTTTAACCTAGTGGCGCACGATTACTACGAACGCGTACCAAACTATAGAGAACTTACTCCTGAGCAAGAGCAGGGCTTGTTAGAGCGTCACATGAACCGTGTGACAGATACCTGCATTCCAGAGATGGAGGCCATGCGAAGAATTGAAAACGTGATTCTTGAGGAGTGGGTTAAGGCCGATCAAAGCGGTGAGGCCTATTTCCCACATGAGTTTTTCTACAAAATCTTGCTTTCTGGAAAGTTGGATGCTTCTTTCCAGATTGATCCAAAAAATAGCTGGCTCTTGGAAGCAGCTAAGAAAAACTTGCCAATCATTGTTCCAGGATGGGAAGATTCTACTTTGGGTAATATGTTTGCTGGTCACGTCATTTCTGGCGATGTAAAGAATGTACATACTGTTCGAACTGGCATTGAATACATGATGTTCCTCGCTGAGTGGTATACGGTAAATGCTACTGAAGAAAGTACCGTTGGCTTTTTCCAAATCGGTGGGGGCATTGCAGGTGATTTCCCAATTTGTGTGGTGCCGATGCTTCATCAGGATTTGCAGCGTACCAATGTGCCGCTTTGGGGCTATTTCTGCCAGGTATCTGATTCTACTACTTCTTATGGTTCTTACTCGGGAGCAGTTCCAAACGAAAAAATCACTTGGGGTAAGTTAGGAATGGATACTCCAAAGTTTATTGTGGAATCGGATGCTACGATTGTCGCTCCTTTGATTTTTGCAATTGTCTTGGATCAATAAGTTTATTCAAGGCAACAAAAAAAAGCAAGCATTGTGAAATGCTTGCTTTTTTTATAGTACCAATTTGAGTCAATCAGGTTGAAATTAACCTTCTATTTTTAAACTAGTTAAAGGGTATAACCAGGTCTATAATTTCTAGTTACAAACTGATTGGCGGGATCGAAATTGGTGATTTTCATATTCGGCCCATCCCAAAGGAGTTTGATACCTCGTCCAGGGTAGTCCATTTGATTTGCATTGCCTGCTCTTGGTACTTGGTAGTCGTAGCTTCTGATTGCCAAATTTCCCATCAGTACGGATTCAGTTAAAGGTCCAGCGATGGAGAAGGGTGAACTGAGTTGCTTAAATTCAGTGGATCCATGACCTGCAATACAAGCATTTACCCAGTTGTCATAATGTCCTCGATCACCACCTGGTACGCGATACAGCGACTCTTTTACAGTGATATCCTTGGTTTTGGAAGTAGGCAAAAGCTGTGGATTAACCCCATAGGTAGAGCACATCATTTTTCCCTTGGTTCCTTCAATAATTACTCCATTGCCACCATCGCCCATCATCTCATTTGGACCCAATTCCTCTGGGCGTGTAGGTTGTATCCCGCCATCCATCCAATGGAACTCCAAATCATCCTTTCCAGGACGATCAAATCGTAAGGTAATGTGTGAAGAAGGTGGGCAGCTTTCAGGGAAATGTCCCCGCTTAAATTCGCCTACATAGACAGATCCCACTGAGCACTCAGCAGATTTAGGATATCCAAGACCCAATACGCGGAACGGAGGCTCCATGATGTGACAAGCCATGTCTCCAAGTGCACCTGTTCCATAGTCCCACCATCCACGCCAATTGAAAGGAACTAAATTGCCAACATAATCTTTGTAAGGGGCTGTTCCCAACCAAAGATCCCAATCTAGATCTGCAGGAGGAGTAACCGGTGTGCTAGGCCAAGGAATACCTTGAGGCCATACGGGACGGTTGGTCCAGGACCAGACCTTGGTAGCCTCGCCAATTAACCCTGCTTCATACCACTCCACCATCTTTCTCACTCCATCTCCAGAGGATCCTTGATTTCCCATTTGGGTGACCACCTTATATTTTTCCGCAGCTTCAGTAAGCATACGTGCTTCATAGATATCGTGGGAGAGGGGTTTTTGGACATATACATGTTTGCCCATTTTCATGGCCATCATGGCTTGTACTGCGTGCATGTGATCTGGTGTAGATACAGTAATTGCATCGATGTTTTTCTCTTCTTTTTCGAGCATGATTCGGAAATCCTTGTAGTAGGTTGCCTTAGCATGATCTTTTCTTCCTTGAGCAGCACGCGTATCATCCACATCGCATAGCGCGATAATATCCACCTTGCCACTTCTGTGTACACCACTCAAGTCACCATATCCCATTCCACCGATTCCGATGGAAGCTACGCGAAGTCGATCACTAGGAGCGATAAAACCAGGTCCTCCGAGTACGTGTCGAGGGATTAAGGTGATCCCTGCAAAGGCAAGTGCGGAGCTTTTGATAAAGTCTCTTCTTGAGGATTCTAGTTGAGGTTGTTTTTTATTTTTCATGGGAAAATGAATCGTCTGATTTCAAAGGTTCAAGTAAGTTTAAAAACTTGAAAAAGTCAGAATTCAAAAAGAATATTTATTCCAATAGGTTCAATTGTTTCTTCAGAACCCTTATAACCTTTGGAAAATGTATATTTTTAAGCTGCTTAAAAAATAGACTTTTGATATTTTAAAGTAAGTTTGGTTAAAATCATCCCTATGAAAAATTTACGTTGGACCTTCATTATTGGAATACTCCTGGTTTTAGGATCTTGTCAAAAACCTGCACCCATCTCGGAAGCAGGACTGATTCCCTTACCCCAAGAGATTAGTGATGGAAGTGGAACTTTTGAAGTAACGGCTGAGACCGGTATCCAATTGGTTGGAACCCCTGAAAAATTAACTTCTATCGGTGATTTTTTAGCCAATAGCCTTAGACCTGCCACAGGGTTTTCCTTACCTGTTTCCAAGGATTCTGGGGAAATTATCTTGGAATTGACTGGTTCAGGGCCTTCTGAAGCGTATGAACTACAAATTTCTGACAAGGAAGTTCGAATTACCGCTTCTGGTGAAGCAGGTCTTTTTTATGGGGTGCAAACGCTCATTCAACTTTTCCCTGCTGATATCGCACAAACAACTGTTCAAAGCAGGGATTGGATCCTTCCTCAGGGAAAGGTAACCGATGCCCCTGATTTTGCTTACCGTGGTTCCATGTTGGATGTGGCCAGACACTTTATTTCAAAAGAAGATGTCAAGTTTTACATCGACCAAATGGCCAGCATGAAGTTGAATTACCTCCATCTCCACCTTACAGATGATCAGGGATGGAGAATAGAGATCAAGTCTTGGCCCAAATTGACTGAGATTGGTGGAAGTTCTGAAGTTGGTGGGGGTAAAGGAGGATTTTACACGCAAGAAGAATACAAGGAATTGGTGGCTTATGCTGCTGAGCGCTACATCACCATCGTTCCAGAGATTGATATGCCAGGCCACACCAATTCGGCCTTAGCTTCCTATGCCGAGTTAAACCCAGGGGTAAATTTACCTGTAGGCCAAGGCTTAGATTCACTCAATAAAAAACCGTTGGATTACCAATTGCCTTTGACGGCTCCTCAAGCTTCTCAAATGTATACGGGCATTGAAGTGGGTTGGAGCACTTTTTCACCGCAACTTGAAGTCACCTATGCTTTTGTAGATAGTGTGGTGCGGGAGCTTTCTGAACTTTCACCAGGGCCTTATTTCCACATTGGAGGAGATGAATCGCATGTGACCGAGAAAGACGACTATGTCTATTTCGTGGAGCGGGTTCAGGATATCGTCTCCAAGTATGGCAAAACGAGCATGGGCTGGGATGAGGTAGCCACTGCGAAATTGCTTCCTGGGAATGTAGCCCAGTTTTGGGCCAAAGAAGAGAATGCAATCCTAGCCAAAAACCAAGGAAACAAAGTACTACTCTCCCCAGCAAAAAAGACCTACCTGGACATGCAATACGATAGCCTGTCTCGAATCGGATTGCATTGGGCTGCTTACATTGAATTGGATTCTGCTTACCTCTGGGATCCGGCTACCTATGTGAAGGGGCTTGCCAAAGCCGATATTTTAGGTGTTGAGGCGCCGCTCTGGTCTGAAACAGTGACCAACCGAGAAGACATCAATTACCTCGCTTTTCCACGCTTGGCAGCATTGGCTGAGGTGGCCTGGACTTCAAAAGAAAAGCGGAGCTGGGAAGGGTTTGCATCACGAATTCCGATTCAAGGCGATCGCTGGACCATTCAAGGGGTAGATTTTTACAAATCCCCCAAAGTAACTTGGGAAACCAAGAAAAAGAGTGCCTTCGAAGAATTGATTATCACTTTCAGTAATTGGATCTGGGGTCCTCCCATTTTGATTTTACTATTGGGAGGAGGTACCTTTTTTTTTATCCATTCGGGTTTCGTTCCACTCACCAAAATGGGGCATGCGATCGAACTTTTGAAAGGAAAATACGAGGATAAATTAGCTCCTGGTCAAATTACTTCCAAGCAGGCTTTGATGTCCGCCATTGCCTCTACCGTTGGTTTGGGTAACATTTCTGGCGTAGCCATTGCCATCAATATGGGAGGTCCTGGAGCACTTTTTTGGATGTGGGTGGCTGCTTTTGTGGGAATGGCTACCAAGTTCTACACGTGTAGCCTTTCCATCATGTATCGGGGTAAAGATACAGCAGGGGTAATCCAAGGAGGTCCCATGTACATCATCGAGCACGGGATGGGTAAGAAATGGAAATTTCTATCCTATATCTTTTGTATTGCGGGCATCGTCGGTTTATTGTCCGTGTTTACTTCCAACCAGTTGGCGGCTGTGGTGCAGGCAGTGCTTCTGGAACCTGAAACTGCAGCGGAGACAACCCGAAATAATTGGATCATTGGGGTCATCATGATGTTGATGACGGCAGTAGTGATTTTGGGTGGTATTCAGCGAATAGCCGCCGCTGCATCCAAAATGGTTCCTTTCATGGTGGGGATCTATTTTATCTCCGTATTGATCATTATCGTGCAGTATTTCGGAAATATTCCGGAGGTGATTCAACTCATCTTTGTGGATGCCTTTACGGGCAATGCAGTCATGGGTGGAGCCGTGGGTTCGGTGATCATAATTGGTGCAAGAAGATCCTTATTTTCCAATGAAGCGGGTTTGGGTACAGCACCCATGGTTCATGGTCAATCCAAGACCAAAGAGCCGATACGAGAGGGGTTAATTGCCATGTTGGGTCCATTCATCGACACGGTGGTAGTTTGTTCACTTACTGCATTTGCCATATTGCTCACAGGAGTCTGGCAAAACTCTGAAAATGATGGGGTCAAATTGACACTTGAGGCATTTGAACTGGGAATACCGGTTATTGGCAAATATCTCTTGATGTTTTCGGCGCTTGTATTTGCTCTTTCCACCATGTTTACTTACTCCTATTACGGTCAAAAATGTGCCAGTTACCTGTTTGGGGCTAAGGTGGTAGGATACTACAACTACATCTACTTGATTACCATCGTACTAGGCGCTGTTGTCTCCTTGGATTTGGTGGTGAGTTTGGTAGATGGAATGTATGCGGTCATGGCCTTTCCCAATATGATTGCAGCGCTGTATTTGGCACCTAAAGTGAAAGCCGCTGCAAAGGATTACTTTGCTCGAATGAAGCAAAATCCGGCATGAGATTTTTGATTGCTCCCAACGCCTACAAAGGAACGTTTACCGCGTTAGAAGCAGTTGCTCTTATTGAAGAAGTTTTAGTTCAAGCATATCCATCTTCCCTAGTCATTAGCCAAGCCTTGGCGGATGGAGGAGATGGAACCTGTGCCTTGCTGGCGGATTCCTTGGGTTTGGAACGGATTGATTGCCTCTCCTTAAATGCGATTGGGCAACCCATAACTGGATTTTATGCTTGGGATGAATCTTCAAAGACAGCGTATTTGGATGTGTCCACCTGCTCAGGTGTAGGTGTTTTGTCAACACATGCAAGAGAACCAAGTTTGACTTCAACCTATGGAACTGGAATTCTTATTCAGCATGCAATCCGAAAAGGGGCTAAGCACCTGATATTAGGCTTGGGTGGTTCTGCGACTATTGATCTAGGTGCAGGTATCTTACAGGCATTGGGTTTTTTGTTTTTGGATCAAAATGGAAGAGAGATTCCGACTTTTTCTCCTGAGTTTTTGAAAAGATGCCGACATATCCAACGTCCGCTACGGCTTCCTGAGATTTCCTTTACTTGTCTATGTGACGTGAGAAATCCATTTTTTGGCTCAAATGGTGCTGTTTCTGTTTTTGGTCCTCAAAAAGGGGTGAAGGAAGCAGAAATAGAAGCTACAGAAGTAATTGCTACAGATTTTGTGGACCTACTCCTACGGAAATCTTCCAATCCGGTTTTTGATCAAGCAGGATTTGGAGCGGCAGGTGGGATTGCATTTGGCTTAGCCCAATTCTTTCCCTACTCCATGGAGTATGGTGCACCTTATTTTTTCAAGCAGGTGCATCTCGAAGAGAAAGTGAGGCAAGCAGATTGGATTCTGACGGGTGAGGGGCAATACGATCGCCAAAGTGAGGAGGGTAAGGCTTCCTTTGAATTGAAGGAAATCGCCCACAAATACGGTAAAATGATTGCATTGATCGCTTCAGGAAAAGGGGGATACGCTTCTGGTTTTGATGCAGTCCTAGAATTACCTCCTCTTGATTTTTCGGAACCTAATTACAAAAAGAAAGCCCTTGAACAATTTCAAGGGCTTTTGAAGGAAGCAATTTCAACTGGTCTGTTCGACTAATTACACACGAATGTAATCGCCTCTCCAGTTTTTGATTTGCTGCTTAATTTCTTTGGAAGTTAATTTCTCTGCGATAGCGCGGTCCATCAATCCAAGGAGTTCATCATTGCCAGCAAAGCGAAGGGCAATGATTTGGCCCAACTTCAAGTGTTGTTCTTTCTCATCAAAGGTTTTTCCAGTCAAGTGGAAGTAGCGGTTTCGCATTTCATTGATAATGATCCGGTTTTGAAGTTTGAGTGCATACATGCGAGCGAGCAAAGGCAGTAAAACCAACACAAAAGCTCCAATAAAGAGATAGCCACTTTCTAAAGCAGTCTCTTGGGAGGAAAAATCCATTTTAGCGATAGTCCATCCAAAAAAAACAGTAGTGAGTGGAGTGAGGAAGAAATGGTGGAAAGGGTAGTACCGAGTATGGTTCCCGTAGTTTTGATTTTTCATGGTAAGGGATAAAAAAAGGAGGCTTTAGGCCTCCCTTGGTATAACTTATTAATGTTCGCTTTTCTTTTTCTTAGCAAAGGTACTTCGTGCATCCATTAAGGAAATTCCTGCACCAAGCCCAATTAGGGAGCAAACAATCAATAAAAACAGCTGTGCTCCAGGCATAATGGGAGAACTAAAGATATCTACTAGGATCATATAAGTTTAATTTCTCAGTGAATAGGTCGTAAAGATAGACTAGAGCCTACAGAATTACAAGAGAGTAGGTGAAACCTGACTTACCTTTTAATCCAAGTCGTCGTCAAACGATTCTTCTTCTTCGTCATCTTCGAAGTCATCGAAATCATCGTCAGACTCCTCTTCATCGAAGTCGACAATGTTGTCATCCAAAAACTCGTTGTCTTCATCGAGGTCATAGCCGTCCTCAAAATCGTCTTCAAACTCATCCTCTTCCTCCTCGAACTCATCCATTTCTTCGAATTCTTCTTCAAAATCCTCCATAACTTTCTTTAAAAGGGTTTTTATGATTCAACGATACGAAATAAACCAAAAAATTAATTACACCAATACGGGTGACTTTAATTTTTTTTCAATTTTTAGTACTTCTAAATTCGGCTGAGAAGCAATCCACTTTTCTCTCAATAAGTTAGCCCAAACTTGCAGGTAAAAAATCACATCTTCTCGTGAATTTTTATTTAGGGAATCTCTTCTTCCTTTTTCCATTTGAGCCAGAATTTCAGGATCTGATAGGCGTTCCAGGTGTCCCAAATCATTTAGGCTTACTCCTTTTTCCAGCATTTTGCTCACAATTAGATCGATCGGGTAGCCGCTAGTAGGGCAGTAATCGATCAATTGCTCATTCCAATCTCCATGGCGTTGCATGGCATACTGGTGAATTTCAGCCCGAGAAAAAGGCGTGAGTTCTTGGGCTAAATTACCACAATTGCAGGCACCCATGTGTCCCCACTGGTAAGATGCCCCTTGCTGAAGTTTGGAAGCCGTACGTTCCAATGCGGCGATTAATTCTGGATTTGCTGTTGCCATGTTTTACTTTTTCGGTTTAACCCAATTCAATCGAGATGGTTTTAATTCTTAGGGCCAATTTCAGACTCACCTCTAATTTAAGCGAGATTTTAAACTTATGGAATGCCCAAAAGGATTCTTAAGAAAATTTTTCTTTGCCCCGAAGTAGGTCAAAAAACAGGATAAAATCAGATGCGAGACTATAGAACGGATAAGTGAAGGTAGCGGGCTTGTTTTTTTCAAAAAAGAAATGCCCCACCCAAGCAAAACCATAGCCGATAACTGGAATGGCAGCTAACCAGATGTACTGTGCCATTGCAATGGCTACTCCTAGTACCACCAAAACCAATCCTGTGCCGATAAAATGAAGAATGCGTGAGGTAGGGTTCTGATGTTCAGTTAAGTAATACGGATAAAATTCCTTTAAAGAGGTATACTTCTTTTCCATGGCTAGTTTTTTTGGGTAAAATTCATTTCAAGAAAGGTGTTGGTCGTTTTTTCGAGTGCTTTCAAGGTAATTTTTGCTTTGCTCTTTGGTGAGGTGACTTCAGTAACGCCTGTAAGTGTCATTAAAGACTTCTCTTGACTTGGGTCAATGATATCCAGAATGACTTGTAGCAACTCGTACTTGGTAGTGGTGACTTGTGGGCGGAAGTTGCCCATCATGGGATTAAACAACCAAGGGTCATACATCCGCATCCCCCAGAAGGGATAGGGGTTCATGGTATTGACGCGTTCTCGCTGTCTCAAGTCTTCATTGGAATGGTATCGGATGACCAAATCAGGTTGCTTGGCATCGTAAACGAGCCCTGAAGCCAGTAATTGGGCTTCTAGCGCTTCTTGTACCTGCTGATCCAATTTGGGATCTGAAAAGCCTGCAATGCCGAGTTCCTTATTGACCAACACAAAACTTTTGTACTTCTTTTGAAAACCGATCTCTCTATTTTCCACGAATATCTCAGCCGAGTTGCAGGAAAATAGCAGGCCAACTAGCAAAAAGATATAAATGGTAGCGAATTTCATGTTTCTGAAGGGTACAGATTTCATTTGTTTACCAGGCAAAGGTGAAGTTAATTTATCTTTTTCATGAAAAAAATACGAGGATTCTAAAGAATGTGTTTCTGCCTACCGCAATGAATGCTATTTTTGACAAATTTTACCAATGAATAGACCTGATTTTGACGATATCTATATGGAATTGGCGGTAAACCTCGCCAAGCGTTCCCATTGCATTAAAAAACATGTGGGAGCCGTATTGACGAAGGATACCCGGATCATTTCTATTGGCTACAATGGTCCTCCTGCAGGAACGCACAATTGTGATGTAGAATTTCCAAGTGCCGGTTGTGCTCGAGATTCCAAAGGAAGCTGTTCCTTGGCTTTGCATGCAGAGCAAAATGCGATTCTCTATGCTGTTAAAAACAATACTTCAGTTGAAGGATCTACACTTTATGTGACCTTGGCACCTTGTTTGGCATGCGCGCGCATCATTTTTTCCATGGGGATTTCCAAGGTGGTCTACCTCTTTTCTTATGCCGAATATAAAGGAATAGGATCGGATGAGGGGGTTGACTTTTTGGTCAAATTTGGAGTGAATGTGCAGCGCTACAGCAAAGCACTGGAAGTAAGCGATCGCCTGATTTAAATAAAATTGACCTCAGGCTGCAGGTTAATCCCGAATTTTTCAAACACAGAAGCTTGAATCTGCTCGGATAGGCTTTTTAGTTCTTCACCAGATCCAGCCCCATAGTTGACCAGTACAAGAGCTTGTTTGGCGTGTACACCTACGTCACCTATTCGCTTCCCTTTCCATCCTGCATGTTCGATTAGCCAACCTGCCGCTACCTTAACTCCCTCAGCACTTGGGTAGCCGGGAATGCTTGGATATTCGGCTTTCAGCGCATCAAACTGTGCGTTGGCAATTGTGGGATTTTTGAAAAATGAACCAGCATTTCCAATTTCCTTGGGATCTGGAAGTTTGGACTGCCGAATCTGGATGACAGCATCGCTAATGGCACGAATGCTGGGCTGTTCGATGCCATTGGCGGCTAATACCTCACGAATGGCTCCATATTCCAAGTGAAATTTAGGCGTCTTGGACAAGCGAAAAGTAACTGAGGTAATGACGTATTGGTCTTTGAGAGTTTGTTTGAATACACTCTCTCGGTACCCAAACTGGCATGCTTCTGCATCAAAGGAATGCATTTCCAAGGTTTCCCGGTGCATGGCTTGCAAACTATCAAACACGTCCTTGATCTCTACCCCGTAGGCACCGATATTTTGCATGGGAGATGCGCCTACTGTTCCTGGGATCAAGGAGAGGTTCTCTAGCCCTGCCCAATCTTGCGCAATGCTGTGCAGGACCAACTCATGCCACATTTCTCCAGCGCCTACTTCCACCCAAAGTTGATCTCCTTCTTCTTTTACAAGGTTGATGCCTTTGATTTCAAGTTTGATCACTAGTGCATCTATATCCCGAGTCAACAAAATATTACTTCCGCCACCCAAAATAAATACAGGTAACTGCTGTTCTTTTGCAGCAAGTAGGGCTGCTTTTAGTTCATATAGGGAACCAACACGAGTAAAATACTTGGCCTTTTGGTCGATACCAAAGGTGGTAAAGGGTTTCAAAGAAATGCTTTCTTGTATGTTCATTGGCCAATACTTATTCTGCGAAGTAAAGAAGTTTTTGCGCCATTGTGAAATGGAATTGCAGAAGGATATCCTGTATTAGGTAAGAATTATTCTTAAGGTATGCGAATGGGAGCAGTGGAAAAAACTAGTTGAATTTCTATTCCTATAGGTATGCAGCTTCTCAACCAAAGAATGAAAAAAGGCCCCACTTATGCGGAGCCTTTTTTGCTTAACTGAAGTAGGTTTTCAATCCCTCCATTTTTTCAAGTAATACTTGCTCTACTTTTCTATAATCACTTGTATTTGATAGACTTGTGTTTACTGAAAAGTAGTACTTTATCTTTGGTTCAGTACCTGATGGTCTTGCAGAAATCTTGCTTCCATCTGCTAGGTAGAATTGCATTACATTGGATTTATCAAGCTCCAAAACTTCTACTTTTTGAGTTTTTGGATAGTGGATGCTCGCATTCTTAACATCGTAAATCTTCTCTACAGCGGACCCATTCATCTCTAGCGGTGGATTGGTTCGGAACTGATTCATTAGCTGTTGAATCTGCTCTGCACCATCTTTTCCTTTCTTAGTGACTGAAATCAGGGCTTCCTTATAAAATCCAAAACGCTGGTAAACTTCTGCCAACACCTCAAACACGTTTTTGCCCTGAGTTTTATAGTAGGCTACCGCCTCAGCTACCAATGCACAGGCGCTTACCCCATCCTTATCACGAACGAAGTCACCTACCAAGAAGCCAAATGATTCCTCTCCACCGGCAAGAAATTGTTCTTTGCCTTCTTTTTGAAGGATTATAGAAGCAATATTCTTAAATCCAGTAAGGACATTATAGCAAGGTATTCCGAAACCTTCGGCAATTTTATTAATCAACTCTGTCGTGACGATGGTATTCACCATGAAGTCTTTTCCGGTCAACAAGCCCATTTCTTTCTTGCGTGAGAGCAAGTAATAGACAAGTAGTGTCCCTGTTTGATTTCCATTGAGCAATTCGTACTCGCCCTCTTCATTAGGCACTACGGCAGCATAGCGATCCCCATCGGGATCACAGGCAAGGACTAGGGCTGCGCCTGCCTTTTTACCCAAGGCCACGGCTAGTGTTAGCGCTTCAGGTTCTTCAGGATTGGGATAAATGACGGTTGGGAAGTTTCCATCAGGTTCTGCTTGCTCCTTGACCACTTGGATATTTTCAAATCCAAATGCTTTTAAGGCAGCAGGAACCATTTTGCCGGAGGCGCCATGGATAGGAGAAAATACAATGGGCATGGACTTTTGTGCCTTAATGGCCTCCTTTGATAGGCTCAATTCCTTTACCTTTTCTAGGTAAATCCCATCAAAATCTTCCTCAATGTAATGGATGAGGTTATCCTGCTTGTTCCAGTTGACCTGCTCAAAAGAAGTGATTTTTTGTACTTCCTTGATGATGTTCGTATCGTGGGGGGCTACTACCTGTGCTCCATCTTCCCAGTAGGCCTTGTAACCATTGTATTCTTTGGGATTATGCGAAGCAGTAATCATTACCCCGGATTTGCATCCAAAGTGCCTTACGGCAAAAGATAGCATGGGAGTAGGGCGCATCTCTCTAAAGTACATCACCTCGATGCCATTTGCAGTAAATACATCCGCAGTTGTCATCGCAAAGAGTGTATTGTTGATTCTGCTGTCGTGGGTGATGGCTACCTTAATTTTTTCACCGGGAAAGCAGGCGATTAGGTAGTTGGCCAACCCCTGGGTAGCCATTGCTACAGTGTAAACATTCATCCGGTTGGTACCCACACCCATTAGCCCACGTAATCCACCTGTACCGAATTCCAGATCTTGGTAAAAAGAATCTACCAGTTCGGTAGGATTCGTAGCAATCAAATGCCTAATGCTCGCCTTGCTGGCTTCGTCAATGGAACTGGCCAACCAGCTTTCTGCCTTTTTTAAAATCGAAGAATCAATGGAATTCATGGAATATAAAAATTAGGTTAAGTACTACAAGTTAGGAAAAATGTCAGAAGGTGCCATGAATCAAAATGGCCCATTTCCTTGATCCATATAGGATTTACAGGTTTCCTCTCAATTGTTGCTCCCGCTCAATGGATTCAAACAAAGCTTTGAAATTTCCTTTTCCAAAGGAAGTGGCTCCTTTTCGTTGAATAATTTCAAAGAACAGGGTAGGTCTATCTTGAACGGGTTTGGTAAAGATTTGAAGAAGATAGCCTTCTTCATCACGATCAACTAGGATGTTGAGATCTTTGAGTGGCTGTAGGTCTTCGTCAATTTTTCCTACTCGATCTAGGAGGTCATCGTAGTAGGAGCTAGGAACTACCAAAAATTCTACACCTCTTTTTCTCAATTCTCCCACTGTATGGATGATGTCGTAGGTAGCTATGGCAATATGCTGCACACCTGGCCCTCCGTAGAAATCAAGGTACTCTTCAATTTGGGATTTTTTCTTTCCTTCTGCCGGTTCATTGATGGGGAACTTGATGTATCCATTCCCATTGGACACTACCTTGGACATGAGTGCGGAATACTCGGTAGAGATGTCTTTGTCGTCAAAGGTCAGGAGCAACTTGAATCCCATGACCTCCTCGTAAAAGTTGACCCAGCGATTCATATCGCCAAGCGCCACATTTCCTACACAGTGGTCAATGTATTTCAATCCGATGGATTGTGCAGGGTAGGGACTTTTTCGAGGCTTGTAGCCGGGGAGGAAGACACCTTGGTAGTTTTTCCGTTCGACGAAGGTGTGGATGGTATCGCCGTAGGTTTTGATACTTGCTACCCGAACTACTCCATTCTCGTCCTGAAGCGTTTTTGGTGCTTCTACTGACACGGCTCCACGGCTCGTGGTCTCTTTCCAGGACTTTTCCGCATCATCCACCCAGAGTGCCAATACCTTGACTCCGTCGCCATGCTGGCGGATGTGGTCGTTTATCGGATGATTGGCCGTAAGGGGAGAAGTGAGCACCAATCGGATTTTTTCTTGCTTGAGTACGTAAGAAGCACGATCCTTCATGCCGGTCTCGGGTCCAGCGTAGGCAATCAATTCAAAACCGAAAGCATATTGGTAGTAGAGTGCGCTCTGTTTGGCATTGCCAACATAGAGTTCTACATAATCGGTACCATTGATGGGGAGAAAGTCTTCAGTCATGGGCTGTATTTGGGTTAAATCTTGGGTCAAAGGTAAAAAAGTCCTCCCAAAAATTTCCAGCTTGGGAAAGACTATTCCTGAGAATTTTCATTTGCCCAAAGGCTGATCCAAGCCATCAGCAAAAAGGAAATGGCCCAGGTTCCGTATTCGGAATGGAAGCAGCACAGGATGATCAAGAAATAGTAAATCGGTGCCAGCACAAACCCAATTAAAAACTTCCAAGTGCTCGTGAAGACTTCATCCTCCATCTTGGGAGCAATGCCAAACAACCAAATCCAGTACAAGGGGAGGTGGAAAATCTTCATCAGTTTGTTTCGGAGAGACCCAAAAGATTTGACTTGATAAGTAGTAGGCTTGCCGGAAAGAAAATTCTCAACTTCTTGCTTATTAGTTACATCTACTTGATTTTCTAGTAGGTTGGCCAAGGTTTCAGGATAATTTGGATCAGGAATATCCACTACCAAAGTTTTCAATGCATGCTGTACCTGCCTAGTCAGTTTGAGTGCCTGAGTAGGATCTGTGTCTACCGGAATGGATTTACCTATGGTGATTCGTACCATCCCAGCGGATCTTTTGTGGGCGCTGTATTGAATGCCAATCGGTATCACAATCGGATTAAGCTCTGGACATTGTGCTAGGGCTCCATAAGCCATTCGGGTAAATCCTTTGCTTAGCGGGCGGATATTCCTAACTATGCTGTGGTTGCCTTCGGCAAAAATCAGTACAGATCCATTTTGCTGAAGGACTTGATTTGTTTTTTGAAAAGTCCGTTGGTTTTGAGGAATGGTCGAAAATCCATCCAAAACACGATACACAGGTAACATTTGAATGAGGTTCAATAAATACGCGGCTACCGGATTTTTAAATACAGCTGCGCGTGTCAAAAAATAGGGTCGAATCGAAATATGAGTAGCGACCAATAGGGGATCAATTAGTGCATTTTGATGGTTGGCTACTAAAATAAGGGGCTGATTTTTTGGGATGTTTTCAATCCCTTCCACCACGATTCTTTTGTAATAAAGGTGCAAGGCTACTTTTAGCAAGAACCGCAAACTGGTATAAAGCAATGTTCTCATGCGTACTTTTTCCAGATGCTGGCCAAAATGATTCCAGAAATAAGGTGCCAAATACCCCACCAAGCGGTAATTAATGCCATCCCACCCAGTCCAGCGAAGAAACTAAATATAAGGACTAGGCCTAGTCCAGAGTTTTGAATACCTGTTTCGATGGTAATGGTTTTAACATCTTTAAATGGTAATCGAGCGAGTTTAGCCGTCAGAAATCCACCTCCCAAACCAATAAAATTATGCGCCAGCACCCAAAGGAAGATGGCACCGATGTAGGTCTTAAATAGTTCGTAGTTCCCAAGAAGGGCAAGAAGTACCAAGGCTCCAAAAATAATCAGGCTGAGGGGTTTGATTGCCTTCGCCAACTTCTTAGACAATTCAGGAAATTTGGAGGTAGTTAAAATCCCAAGAATCAAGGGGATGCCCAAGATGAGTCCTATGGTCAGGAAGACTTCTAGCGTATCGAGTTGAACTTCTTGTAGGAGTTGAGCAGTAGGAGCATAGGTACCTGCCCAAAAGGAAAAGTTAAATGGGGTCAGAAAGATGGCAGCCACACTCGATACGGCGGTTAAACTGACTGAAAGCGCCACATTTCCTTTGGCTAGTGCGGTCAAGAAATTAGAGACATTTCCACCTGGGCAAGCTGCAACGAGAAACATGCCCAGAGCGATACTGGGAGGGGGATTGAGTAGCATAATCAATACCCAAGTAAGGAAAGGTAGTACAAAAAATTGGGAGAAAATCCCGAGCAAAAAGCCTTTCGGATTTTGAACGAGGTATTGAAAATCTGCCCATTTCAACTCCAAGGCTACTCCATACATGATGATCGCCAGTGCGATGTTGAGCCCAAGCAAATTGTCTGGAGAAAAATTGAGTTGTACTGAATCTAGCGCATTGGGTGAAGCCATTGCCCTAAAATCAAGTTATTATCGGAAAAATCAAAATGAAAAGTGTAGGCGGGCCTGCATAAGGCTGTCCTGAAAATTAATTTTCTTCTACTTTCCCAATTCCACTTACATCTTTTTTAATGATTCTGGGATTACCTGTATAGCTAACTTTTCCAATCCCATCTACTACAAGGGATAAGTCCCCAACACAATTCACTTCCACTTTGCCAATACCCGAACTGTTTACATCCATATCCTGAACAATTAGTTGGGATGCGTCCAAGTTTCCGATTCCATTGTTTATGAAAATTGCGCGATTGGCTTTTCCCTGAAGTTTAATGTTACCAACCATATCAAAATCTGCATCGATTTCCTGGGCATCCAATTCCAATTCGAGATTTCCTACGCCATTGCCTAACAATTTCAGGTCATCCACTTTGAACAAGCCATTCGTTTTTACATTGCCCACTCCCTCGTAGTTTAACTCTTTCAAGTCTTTTATGCTGATATTAATTCTCAGGTTCTTATCGTCAAAAAATCCATCTGCCACATCCTCTTCCATTTTAAGGCTAAGTAATTCGCCATCCTGATCAATCAAAAGCTTTTTAATCATGGCTTCATCACCTTCTACTTCAATGGATTCATCATCGGATTGGGAAATGGTCAGATTAAATACCCCGTCTATTTTCAATCGTGTGACTCCAGAGAGTGCTTTTTTCTCTTTTACGTCGTTGCCTGAACTTGAAAAGTTTCTTTCGGCACAGGAAATGAAAAGGAGAAATAGGGGGATGGCGAGAAAATAGAAGATAGCTTTCATAGAAGTGCGTTGTTTAATTTTGATTAGCCAAAAATAGACCAATTCAAAAAAAGCCTTTTTTAGCCTAATTTGGACCTAATTTAGAAAATAGGCTGTTCGTAATCGAACGCCTTCTCGCACCACTGTCCACTTTCGGAGGGGAATTTCGAGTTACCTACCCTTGAAAAATTAAAATTCCCATCGGGTAAACACTCCATAATTTTCTCTCGCCACTTTTGATGGGCCATAAGCATCAAAGTTGGCTCCTAGCCCAAATCCTAAGGGTCCTTTTTTTAGACCTGCACGCAGGTAGAGAAAGCTTCTATTGTGAAAGCCTTCCGCCATACCTTGGTTGTAGGTAAGTTGTAGGCGACTGTATAATGACAATTTCTCAGTAAGGGCAGGCTTGTACTCGTAGAGACCAAAAAACTTTAGATTCTGAGCGCTACTCAATTGATAGGAAAGTACGCTGATGGCTAAAATTTCTTTAGAAGCCTTGTTATGCGAGAGGCCAAGTGTAGTTCCTAAACCTGCAACTGAATTGGCTTCAGCGCCAGCTACAAGAGAAAGTCCGGATTTTCCAAGTGCATAGTTTACTTGAAAGGGGATCACTACGGAATCACCTACGCGCTTGCCTTTGGCATAGTTTTCGGAGAAAACTGCAATAGCCAATACACTAAACTTGCTCTGTGGTGTGAAATTCCGTTTGAATACCAATTGAAAATCCATGCGCTCGTGGCCAAACATAAATTCAATGGGTGTTGGTGGATTGGGAGCCTGGGCCCAGGTGGGCGTTATGGAAAAGAGAAATAAAAAGATTCCCAATAGAAAAACCGAATGATGCTTTGGCCGAGTTTGTTGACTTTCCATAGGTACCTTGGGTGGGTTTGGAATTAGTTAGAAATCAAGTTAACTCCCGCAAATCCACAGGGACCACGCGAGAAACGCCGGCTTCAATCATGGTGATGCCATAAATGATATCCGTGCTTGCCATAGTTCGCTTGTTGTGCGTGACGATGATAAACTGGCTTTCTGCACTAAACTTCTGGATGATCTGATTGAATTTATCAATGTTGGCATCGTCAAGC
>CANGUK010000043.1 GCA_947457095.1 Cyclobacteriaceae bacterium | reverse complement strand
TGTATCGAAAAAAAAGTGGCGCGGTAGCGGGTTGATCGCCTCCAGTACTGCTTCGTGTTGGATCCCCTTTTTGCGAAGTTCAGCTACTAGAGCCTTTCGCTTTCCTTTGTGTAAGTAGGTATGTTCTAACTTGAGCATGAATTTTGGACTTGAGCTCTCGAAGATAATTGATTAATTGCCGTACTTTGAATCCGAAAAGGCAATTTTTGGTATAGATTGTCGGAAGTACCTAATCCTCAGCACATGTTTACTGGAATCATCGAAGCCATCGGCACCCTAAGTCAACTCACCACCGAAGGGTCAAATACGCATTTTTATTTTTCAAGCCCATTGATTGCTGAATTGAAGGTTGACCAATCCTTGGCGCACGACGGAGTATGCCTTACGGTAGTAGAAGTTACTAGTGAAGGTTATCGAGTGACAGCAATTGCGGAAACCTTGCAGAAAACGAATTTATCTACTTGGAAAGTGGGTAAAAAAGTAAACTTGGAGCGCTGCATGTCAGCAAATGGACGATTTGATGGACACATCGTCCAAGGCCATGTGGATCAGATAGGCACGATTCAGCGAATCGCTGATCAGGGTGGATCTTGGCTAGTGGATGTGAGTTTCGATGCTGCTTTGGGGAATGTGACCGTTGAAAAAGGCTCTATCACCATGAATGGAACCAGCCTCACTTGTTTTAATTCTGCCCCAGGATCTTTTTCAGTTGCGATCATTCCCTACACCTACGAGTTCACCAACTTTCATCAATTGAAGGCAGGTGATATCGTCAACTTGGAGTTTGACATTGTGGGCAAGTACATTCAGCGAATCACCAAAGGCTATCTTTGAGTAAAACCCGTTGGTGTACAAACAAAAAATGGCAGCAAGAGATCCTTGCTGCCATTTTTTGTTTCATAAGTACTTATACCTTGATGTAGATTTTGTTTTTATCCATCAAGAATCCAATGCTCCAAATCAAAAGCATGTAAGCAATCGCAAATAAGAAGGAGGCATTTTTTGGTTCCAGCCAACTGGTAAATCCTTTTGCGTAGATCACATCTTGCAAGTTGCTATCCCCAATGGGAATAAAGGAAATTAGTGCGATGACAATTCCAGAGCATACATACAGAATCAGTGGATTGCGTCCAAAGGCCTGGAAGAAGTAAGTCCAAGAGGAAATCTTGTTGACCTCTACCACAAAAACAAGAACAGAAAGCAGGACCAAATCCCAGCCTACAGTGAGCAACACGTAAGGGCTTGTCCAAATTTTCTTGTTGATGGGACATAATACATCCCAAGCATAACTCAAGCCAATAAGCAAGATTCCCATTACCATGAGCATTCGTACAACTGGTACGCTATTGCCATTTTTTTGGATAAATCTGCCCGCTAGGTATCCTCCAATTACATTGACGATGGAGGTGAGCGTACTCAAAATGCCTTCTGGGTCAAAGGGAATGCCTTCTCCCATGTACATGCGTTTTTCTCCAATGACTGCCAAGTCCAGATGAAGAGCCGCGTTGCCTTCCAAACTGTAGGGGTCTCCAGCAGTTCCGAAGTAGTAGAGGATGGGCCAATACAGGATAAGGGAGGCAATGCTAAAGATCCAGCCCAGTTTGATTCCACCCCAATACAAGAGTAGGGCAGCACCCAAATAGGAAAGTGCGATTCGCTGCAATACCCCCAACAAACGGACTTCAGTCAAATCAATGAAAGCAAGTTGGCCAGCTTCATTGGGTTCGAAGAAAGGAAAAGCATTGAGCAACCACCCGATAGCAAAAATGAGTGCCGCTCGGGTAACTACTTTTTTGTAAAATTCTCCAGGCCGCATGTCCTGCATCTTTTTCAGAGCAAAGCTCATCGCGTTTCCTACCACAAAAAGAAAGGTGGGAAAGACCAAGTCGGTAGGGGTAAATCCATGCCAGTCGGCATGAGCGAGTGGAGCATAAAGTGTGCTCCAATCTCCAGGGGTATTTACAATGACCATGAAGGCCAAAGTCATGCCCCTCAAAACGTCTAAAGCCAAGTATCGTCCGTTTAAGGTGTTGGCCTGTTGATCTATTCGCATGGGTTATGTTTGGGTTGTACTGGTTGGTAAATCTTTCGCTGATTAATTTATTTAAAATTAGATGCTTATAAAAATAACTCCCCTTAAATTTATTCAGTCACCAAAACTAGAAGTTAACCTATGAACCACTTTTTCTTCCGACGCGCCGTTTTTTGCACCCTTTTTATCGGTTTTCTACTACCCAAAGGATGGGCTCAAGTCCATGCTTCCTGGTCTCTGGAGGAAAACAAAATCACTGCTCCCCAGCAGCATACTGCAAGCCTCACGCTGACTAATCGTGGTACCGCGGCGCTAGATGCAGGCTGGAAGTTGTATTTCAATACCATTTTTATTTCCACTCGGAGCCAGTCCTTGGACCCGAAACTTAGTTTGAAGCATCTTCAAGGAGATTTCTTTGTATGGGAAGGGGAGACGCCTTCCTTGAAGCCTAACGAGTCTTTTTCTTTTTCGTACCGAAGTTCTGGGACATTTTTAAAGAACGCCTATCCTCCCGAGGGCTTGATTATTTTGCATGCGGATGGGAAAGGGGAGGAGATTTCCCAGTACCAAAAAGAAGTCATGACTGAGGCCGATATGGTGGAACTCGCTGTAGGTACTTCCTTTCCAGTAACCTCCTCCGCACAGCGCTATGCTGAGAACCGGGAACTTTTTCCATTACCCGATCAAAGCATTCCTCCCTACCTGCCTTCTCCCAAAAACTGGAAGTATACCGGCTCGACGGTATCGCTAAGTCCTGCATCTATACAGGTGGTGGGGGCAGCAGCCTTCGTAAAGGCAAAAGAATACCTAGATGCCACGCTCAAAAATGGATTTTCATCCAAAAATAGTGGCAGAGGTCCTGCCTTAAAAATCATTTTGGAGCAGGTTGCCTCCCTACCTAAGGAAGGCTATACCCTAAAAACAACGAGTGATCAGGTATTGATTCAGGCCTCAACTACAACTGGAGCCTTGTATGGGGTCAATTCCTTTTTGGCGCTATTGCCTCCCGCATTTTGGAAGGATGGAGTGCAGGAGCTTGTACTTCCTCAGGTAGCGATTGAAGATGCTCCTGCTTTCGGCTACCGAGGATTTTTCTTGGATGTCGCGAGAAACTTTCAATCCAAGGAACAAGTATTCAAAATATTGGATCTCATGTCTTTTTACAAGTTGAATGTATTCCACTTCAACTTGGCCAATGACGAAGGATGGCGAATCGAAATTCCTGGGTTGCCGGAACTGACAGAATTTGGTGGACGCAGAGGCTTTTCTGTGGATGAATCAGAATTTCTATGGCCTTACTATGCTTCTGGAGCAGATCCGAATCAAAGTACTACAGGTTCTGGCTTCTATTCTGCAGAAGATTTTCAGGAAATTTTGACCTACGCCAAGGAGAGAAATATCGAAGTGATCCCTGAGCTCGGTGTGCCCGCGCACTCCAGAGCTGCAATCTTGGCCATGGAAAAGCGGTACCGAACCTTCATGAAAGCCGGAAAGGAGAAAGAGGCGCTAGCTTACAGATTGGCAGATCCAAAAGATGAGTCCAACTACTTGTCAGCTCAAAATTTCAGGGGCAATACCGTATGCGTATGCCAAGAATCTACCTATGCCTTCTACGAAAAACTGGTGGTTGAAATCGGAAAAATGTATGTATCTGCAGGGGTGGAAACTAAAAATTGGCACAGTGGAGGGGATGAGGTGCCCAAGGGCGTGTGGACTGCATCACCGATTTGTGCAGATTTTTTGGCCAAAAACCCGCAACTCAAAACAGGGGATTTGATTGATTATTTCCGCGAGCGAACTGCTACCATTCTTCAAAAGTACGGTTGGAAGATGGGAGGCTGGGAAGAAATCGGACAGACTCATGGTACTGCAGCGGTCAGTCCCAACCCAAGATTTGCCAACCAAGATTGGAAACTCTATGCTTGGAATGCGGTAGCAGGCTGGGGAGGAGAGGATATGGCCTACAAACTTGCGAATGCAGGCTACCCGGTTGTCATTTGTTCCAGCGCCAACTTCTACTTTGATCTGGCTTACTCCTGGGACCCTGATGAGCGAGGCCATAGTTGGAGCGGCGTAGTTGATTTGTATCAATCCTGGAAAGCCGTGCCCGGTAAATTGTACCTATCTCACGATCAAACCATCGATGGCAAGCCCTGGAACTGGTCGGAGCAAGCACAAAAATTCACCAAACTAACCGACCAAGGTCGCCAGAATATCATCGGAGTTTCTGGACAAGTATGGACAGAAACGATCAAAGGAGGCGAAATGCTGGAGTATTACCTCTTTCCAAAAATGCTAGGCTACGTAGAACGTGCTTGGCATGGAGACCCAGGTTGGTCCATGGAAGACACGGAAGCTGAGATGAAATTCAAGAGATCTAAAGAATGGAATCAATTCGTCAATCTGGTGGGGCAGCGTGAACTCCCACGATTGGAAACGATTTTTGGGGGTGTTGACTACCGCTTGCCACGTCCAGGTGTTCAGGTAATTGATGAGCAGGTGATGGTCAATTCGGCCTTTCCGGGAATGCAGATTCGTTACACAGACTCTGGGGAGGAGCCTACCGTTGATTCGCCGATTTACAGAGAACCCATTTATACTCGGCCAGGATATACGCCTCGATTCAAGTTATTTATGCCCTCCGGAAAAAGCGGCTTGAGTTCCGGTATCGATTAAAGCATCTTGACTAAGGGCTTGTAGGCTTGGAGCAAGGCTTCGTTGTGGGATGCTCCTTGATCTGAGTTGGAACTGGCAAAAACTTCTGGGGTAATTCCTTGAGCTAGGAGCTGTGCTGTAGCCTCGACACAGATAGCCTGGAGCAGGGCCGTACCGATGGAAGTGGAGGTAGGTCCTACTGGTGTAGTAAGGCCATCAAGTGAAAGCGCTGCATCTCCAATTTCTCCAAAATTATCCAAGACCACGTCTCCCAATTGGTACAATTTGAGCCCTGAGGCATGTCGTGAGGTGACCGATTTGCTATGGGCTAAATTGGTGATGACGATGACTTTAGCACCTTGCTCACGGGCATAGCTAGCCAATTCAATTGGAACTGCATTTCTTCCCGAATTGGAAGAGATCAGCAGAACGTCATTTTTTGTAATCACATAATCTTGAAAAAGGATTGGAGCATAGCCCTCTTTTCTTTCCTCATCCGTACTGCCAGTGGCACTTTCATGGAGCATGAGTTGGGGAAGCAAAAGTGGGCGAACCCGCGCAAATCCACCTGCCCTGTAAAATATTTCTTCTGCCAGGAGATGGGAGTGCCCAGTTCCGCAGGCATAAATCCATCCTCCAGTTGAAAGACTAGCTGAGAGAAGGGTGGCTGCTTGTGTAATCTCATCCTCTTGCTGGAATGCAAGGTTCATTTTTTCAGTGAGCAGCTGCTGGTATTTTTTGTAGGCTAGGGCAACCATGAAACGTGATAATGAATTAATGAAGCAAGATCTCATCCACAAACACCCAGCCTTTAGCTCCTGCTCCAGGATGCCAGGCAGGCAATTTGGCGATGGGGTTTACCTTCAATCGAAGTTGATCAAACGGAGAAGTAGGCAAGGGGAAAGCCACCAAGCCAAATCGAGCGTCTTGGATTTGTGTGGGAACCGGTTGGGGAGCAACGTTTACCTTGCTCCATTTACCCTTGTAACCAGCCCACACTTCGACCGATTGGGGAGGGAAGATATAGGCTCCTTCATGCAAAAGAAGACTTAACTCCACCTTTTTGGGTTGGGTGGTACCCACTGAAAGCGTGATATCTAAGGGAGTATCTGTAAAGCCAAGCCAGTCTCCAGTAGTATGATTGGCCTTTGCCTTGACTCCGTCAAAAAAGCTGCTTGCTCCTTTGGCGGCATACTTTGGATTCGGTGGGGTTGCCAACTTGTAACTGCTTGGTACAGTTCCTTTTTTAATTACCAATTCTTTAGTCTCAGTACTCCCAATCCATCCAGAGGCAAATGCCTTTGCTCTGAGAGAGGTAGAGGAAGTGAGCTGAATTGGATTTTTGTAAATGGGGCTATTGATGCTATCGGGGATGCTACCATCTAGGGTATAGCGAATTTCAGTGGAACGAATCGGATGCGATAAAATCACTTCTGTTTGCCCTTCGAAGATGGTTTTATCTATCTTGATTTTAGGAGGGTTGAGTGGGTAAATAATTCCCTTGTCTAGATAGCCAAAGTCAATCGTTGTGGACGAAAGGGCTTTGCTTAAGTTATTTTTTTTGGCTTCATCCAGTCCTGTTTGCCAGAGGTAAAGCTTCTTCAACTGGGTCATCTTTTCCAAGGCCTTGATTCCGGATTCGTCCAAGGAGTTTCCTGAAAGCGCCAAGGTCTGAAGGTTTGGTAACTTGACTAAATTCTCCAGTTGCTGTCCAGGCACATTGCTGAAGTTGAGGTGAAGTGATTCAAGATTCTGAAAATCAGCCAATATACCTAGATCTGCTTCTTGGAGAGGCATGCGATTTAAAGTCAATTTGACTACCTGATTCTGGATGGAACTCAGTTCTGTAAGTGACTTCGGATCAAAGGCAGAAGCCCCAAAATAGGCCACTTCAAGTGCTGGAGAATCTGGGTAAAGCGGATTTACCTTTCTAAAGAAGGTAGTAAGTGAGGCTATTTTATCTGGATCAGCTGCGGGGAAGTCGTAGTTTTTTTCCGTTGAAAACCGGTTGGCCACCAACTGGAAAAACGCTTCTTCTTTCGGGAGTTCAGTTACTTTTTGATCAAATCGTGCTCCTGAAACCACCCATAAACGAAGGATTTCAAGTTCTTCATCTGTAAGTTGTAACTTATCCTTTGGAGGCATGTGATCTTCATCCTCCAATGGCAGGTGGATTCGCTGGATCAATAGGGAGATTTCTGGGTTGCCTGCTACAAAGAGCGCTCCAGACTTTCCTCCTTTTTGAACTCCCGTAAGCTGGTCCAGCCGAAGTTCTCCCTTTACTTTGCTCGCGTTATGGCAGGCCACACATTTAGATTGTAAAATCGGTTGTACTAAATGTTTAAATACTTCTGCCTTCTCCAAGCTGAGTGTATTGTCAACGGGCTCCTTTAAAGGGGCGAGTAAAAAATCCGATCCATGGGTGAGTTCTGCGCCGAAATGACCAGTCAGGACAAGGATTAGACCAAGACTAATGGAGAGGGAGCGCAGAATAGGTAAGGTTCGGTCTCGAAGAAAATACAAGCTTACTGCCACTGCTAAGCTGCAGATGGCAGTCCACTTGTGCCAGTTCAGTGAATCACTGCTGTAATCTTCTGTAGCCAAGAATAGTCCTGCAATTACCGTAGCTCCAGCCAAATTGGCTCCAACAAGGAGTAGCCAAGTGAAGTACCGAATTCGATTTTCATCCCGAATCCAAAGTAAGGCTGCTGCCAAAAGAAGGAGTACGATGGGGAAGTGAAGGAATAGGGGATGCAATCTTCCTACCACCTGAAGCCAAGTGGGCAATTGGATATTTTCCCCTCCAACAAGCAAAATAGCAGTTAAACCACACCAAAAAATGAGGAGGTTTTCAAGTAAATTTTTGAGCGTCGTAGAATTCACAAACTGGGACTTTATGCGATTAAATCATTCACCACTTTACCATGCACATCGGTAAGTCGGTACCTTCTCCCCAAGTGTTTGTAAATTAGTTTTTCATGGTCAATCCCCATCAAGTGCATGACGGTGGCTTGGAAGTCATGTACGTGAACTGGATTTTCTTGGATATTGTATCCAAAGTCATCAGTTTCCCCGTAGACCATCCCTGATTTTACGCCTCCTCCAGCCATGAATATGGAGAAAGCACGTGGGTGGTGATCCCGTCCATAGTTCTCGGGAGCGATTTTTCCTTGGCAGTAGTTGGTTCTACCAAATTCCCCTCCCCAAATCACCAAGGTTTCGTCGAGAAGACCGCGTTGTTTTAGGTCTGTAATGAGGGCTGCAGATGCTTGATCTACATCTTTGGCCTGGCCAATCATCTGGTTGGGCAGGTTGTCATGCGTATCCCAGCCTTGGTGGTAGAGTTGCACAAAGCGCACTCCATTTTCAGAAAGTTTCCGTGCCAACAGGCAATTTGCCGCATAAGTACCGGGAACCAAGCAATCCGGGCCATACAATTTGACCACTGCATCTGGCTCCTTGCTCACGTCCGTGATCTCGGGTACGGCAGTCTGCATGCGGAATGCCATTTCGTATTGCTGCACCTTCGTCGTGATTTGCGGGTCATTAAACTCCTGGTAGCTGAGGTCATTCATTGCGGCCAGTTGATCGAGCATTCTTCTTCGCTGATCTTTGCTCATGCCTTCGGAATCGGAAAGGTAGAGGACAGGATCTTCGGAATTTGAAAATTGCACTCCTTGGTGTCGCGCATCCAAGAAGCCACTTGACCATAATTTGGAATAGACTCCTTGTCCATTTCCTTTGCCCCGGCTGAGAAGTACACAGAAGGCGGGTAGGTTTTCATTTTCGCTTCCAAGTCCATAGCTCAGCCAAGAACCCATGCTAGGTCTATTTCCTACTTGTGCTCCAGTTTGGAAAAAGGTCAGTGCTGGATCATGGTTAATGGCCTCGGTATGCATGGATTTGACAATGCATAAGTCATCGACTACCGCAGACAGGTGCGGGAAAAGCGAAGAAATCCAGGCCCGACTCTGTCCGTATTGGTTAAACTCAAAATAAGAGCCTACCAAGGGGAAGGAACTTTGGCCTGCTGTCATCCCGGTCAGGCGCTGCCCCATGCGAATGGATTCCGGGAGCTCTTGCCCAAAACTTTTGATGAGCTGTGGTTTGTAATCAAAGGTCTCCAACTGGGAAGGAGCACCATTTTGAAAGAGGTAGATGATGCGCTTCGCCTTGGGAGCGAAGTGCGGCAAGGCACGCATCAAGGATTCTTCTGCTTCCTTTTTTCCTGAAAAGAGATCTGGAATCAATAAAGACCCCAAGGCCACGCTACCGACGCCTAAACTCAAGCGAGAAAGGAATTTTCTCCTGTTGTGATTGAGTCCCTGCTCTAAAAATTCTTTTTCCATATCAACTTTTGGTAATGGTTTCTTCCAAATTGTACAAGCTCACTATGACCTGCATGAGTGCTGCATTTTGAGGGGTAAGGGCACTAGGGTGGATTGGGTATTCACCCACATCTAAAATCGCAGCAGCAGCTTTTGGATTCGATTGAAAGTGTTTGAGCTCTGCGTTGTAGTATTCTTGGAGCAATTTATTTTCTTCTGACTTCAATTCTCTGCACACAATTCGTTTGAAGGCTTCGGTAATGGCTTGATCTGAGTTGCTATACTTTTCATTGAGCTTGGTGGCCAAGACACGAGAAGCTTCCAAAACCATGGGATCATTCATCATGGCAAGTGCTTGTAGCGGGGTGTTGGTTCTATTTCTAGATACCTCACAACGATCCCGGTTGCTCGAGTCGAAGATGATCGCCTTGGGGGGTGGCACGGTCAGTTTGATAAAGTTGTAAATCCCCCTGCGGTACAATTTATTTCCTGTATCCTGTTGGTAGTTGGCCAGGACCCCACGACCTGAGGTAGCTGCTTCCCAAAGCCCTGAGGGCTGGTAGGGCTTGACACTGGGGCCTCCAATTTCGCCTACCAAAAGCCCGCTCGAGGCAAGGACCAAGTCCTGAATATTTTCAGCAGGAAACCGTAGGCGAGGGGCACGGGCCATGTAGAGGTTGTCAGGGTCAATTTCCAAGTGTTTGGAGGAAATACTGGCCGATTGCCTGTAGGTGGAGGACAGTAGGATCTTTTTCAATAGCGCTTTCATGTCCCATCCTTTTTCCATGAAGTCTGCTGCCAACCAATTTAAAAGTTCTGGATGGGTAGGTAGGTCACCTTGCATGCCAAAGTCGCCTGCGGATTTGACTATCCCTCGCCCAAAAATTTCCTGCCAAATGAGGTTTACAAAAACACGCGAAGTAAGCGGATTGTCTCGATGGGTAGTCCATTTGGCTAGGCCTAGGCGATTTTTTTCATAGGAGTTTGAATACGCCAGAATGGAAGTTGGCGTAGCTGCTTCTACAGGGGTCGTAGGCGCATCGTAAGCACCTCGATTAAGGATGTAGGTAGTTCGTTTTTCTTCCAATTCACCCATGACAGATACGCTCAGCCTACTGGTGTCTTGATGATTGATGAAGCTGAGTATGCCATCCAAATCTTTTTGTTCCACCCAGAGGATTGGGGTCTTGGCAGGTTTGGAAACACTTACATCGCCCTCAAAGCCCTTTTCTTGAGAATTATTGAAAAAAGCATAGAGTTGGTAGTATTCTTTTTGGGATACAGGATCGTACTTGTGGTCATGACACTGCGCACATTCCATAGTGATGCCGAGGATGCCCTTGCTAAAGGTGTTTGTCTTATCGAGCACATATTCTACTCGGTATTCTTCTTCAATAATTCCCCCTTCCTCGGTGTATTTATGGTTTCTATTGAAGGCGGTCGCCAAAAGTTGCTCCTTGGTTGGATTGGGGAGAAGATCTCCTGCAAGTTGCCAGGTCAAAAATTGATCGTAGCGTAGATTTTTATTGAAGGCATGAATCACCCAGTCACGGTATGGCCATTGGGATCGGATGTTATCGTCTTGGTAGCCGTAACTGTCGGAGTAGCGAGAGATGTCAAGCCAGAGGATTGCCATTTTTTCTCCGTAGGAGGGACTACTGAGCAATTGATCTAGTAATTTATCGTAGGTGTTCTGACCTTTAAAACCGGCATATTTTTCAAGAATTTCCAGTGAAGGAGGGAGTCCGGTAAGGTCCAAACTTGCACGCTTAATGAGTTCGTAGGAACTGGCCTCGGGATTCGGTTCCAGTCCTTTGGTTTTCATTTTTGCTGCTACAAATCGGTCAATTTCATTGGTTCCCCAATCAGTGGCAGGAACTTTTGGCCTTTCTACCCGAGTAAAGGCCCAATGGGGTTCATACTTAGCACCTTGTTCGATCCATTTAGTGATCAGTTGAATCTCGGATTCTGTCAGGCTCAGATTTGATTCCGGTGGAGGCATGATCAACCCAGGATCAGTACTGGTGATGCGGTGGTATACTTCTGAGTTGAGCGGTTTGCCTTTGACTAGGGCAAATTTTCCAGGACTGTCTTTCAATGCAGCAAAGGCTCCTGCTTCCGTATCTAATCGGAGGTCTGCTTCCCGTTTATTTGCATCGGGGCCGTGGCAAGCAAAGCATTTGTCGGATAGAATGGGGCGAATATGGAAGTTGTAACTGATTTGATCCCCTTCTAGTAGTTCAGGAGGGGCAGTTGCATTTTGGGAGCAACTCCACAAGCTGGCGATGCTTAAGGTCCAAATAAGCCCCCTGATAAGGCTTGGGTAGGTCATGGGTTTTGCTGTTAATGTGAAAAAGGTAAAAAAAAAATCTGAAAATTTCGACATCGACTGCCATTTGGATTTAATGTCGAGAGCAATAAAAATGGGAGTATCTAGTTTGTTTTGTTTTTAGCAGGTATAAATTCTGCCTATCCTAAAAAAAAACAGCAATTCCTTCCGTTATTTGTGGGGTGAATTCACGAGCCTGAAATTCAATCGAAGGCGGCTTATTTTTTTAAATTGAATGAGTTTTGAATACCATGGTAAAAATAAAGAACATCTGTTGCATCGGTGCCGGTTATGTGGGAGGTCCTACCATGGCGGTATTGGCCCTCAAATGTCCAGACATTCGTGTAGTAGTGGTGGATGCCAATGCTGCTCGCATAGATGCTTGGAATCAGGATGATTTGACCCAGCTGCCAGTTTATGAGCCAGGCTTGGCAGAAGTAGTGGCTGAGGCTAGGGGTCGGAATCTATTTTTCTCCAAGGATGTGGATCAAGGAATTCGGGAGGCAGATATGGTCTTTATTTCTGTCAATACCCCTACCAAAACCTATGGTGAAGGAAAAGGGATGGCTGCTGACCTGAAGTGGGTGGAACTTTGCGCTCGGCAGATCGCAGCTGTGGCTACCACTTCCAAGATTGTGGTTGAGAAGTCCACTTTGCCAGTTCGAACGGCTCAGGCCATCAAGGATATTTTACACAACTCTCAAAGCAAGATTTCTTTCCAGGTACTTTCCAATCCTGAATTTTTGGCTGAAGGAACTGCAATTCAGGATCTATTGAGACCTGACCGGGTATTGATTGGTGGCGATCAAAGTCCGGAAGGAAAAGTCGCCATTCAAGCCTTGGCATCCATTTATGCCGCCTGGGTCCCTGAAGAGAAGATTTTGACCACCAACTTGTGGTCTTCAGAATTGAGTAAATTAACTGCCAATGCATTTTTAGCGCAGCGGGTATCGTCCATTAATTCGATCTCTGAACTTTGCGAAGCAACTGGTGCAGATGTAGACGATGTGGCAAAAGCTATTGGAATGGATTCTCGTATTGGTTCCAAGTTTTTGAAAGCCTCCGTCGGATTTGGAGGATCTTGCTTTAAAAAAGACATTCTCAATCTGGTGTACATCTGCCGCAGCTACCAACTGCATGAAGTAGCGGATTATTGGGAGCAAGTAATCCGCATCAATGATCACCAAACCGAACGATTTGCCAAGCAAATCATCAAAAGTTTATACAATACCGTCAATGGTAAGAAAATTGCCTTTTTAGGTTGGGCATTTAAAAAGGACACCAACGACACACGGGAGTCGGCGGCAATTTATGTAGCAGACTACCTGCTCGATGAGTGTGCACATGTGGTGGTTTACGATCCCAAGGTCCCCAAAGAAAAAATTTATGCAGACCTGGACTTTCTGGGAACACGCTCCTCTGAGGAAAATAGAAAGTTGGTAGAAGTGGTTGACTCTGCTTATGCAGCCTGCGCTGATGCAGCGGCAGTAGCCATTTTGACCGAATGGGATGAATTTGTGGTTTTGGATTGGAACCAAATCTATTCTACCATGAAGCAGCCTGCCACGCTTTTTGATGGCCGAAACATCCTGAATGGAGAGCAACTAGAAAAGATAGGCTTCCGTTTTCAGGGTATTGGAAAGGCTGCCCTATAGCACTTTGAGACGCCTAAGGTAGGCGAGAGTCAATTTTCCCTGAGTGACTTGGGCACTATTGGAATCGAGTAAAATGTTTGGCTAGTCTAACTAGCTTATCTTGAATAAACTAAAAAGCGAGTGAAGCCAATACAAGAAGTAAAAATTGCAGTGATAGGTCTAGGCTATGTAGGCCTTCCTTTGGCAGTAGAATTTTCAAAAAAGTATCCCGTAGTCGGTTTTGATATCAACCAAAAGCGGGTAGGGGAGCTGGTGGCTGGTCACGATGCTACCTTGGAGGTAGAAGATGCTGCGCTAGCCTCCGTATTGGTTTCTTCAAGTCCTCAAGTAGGTCAGAAAGGCTTGTATCCGAGTTCTGATTCAAATGTTTTGACTGATTGTACGGTATTTATTGTGACTGTACCTACGCCAACAGACAAGCACAATCGTCCCATTCTCATTCCGATGTTGAAGGCATCTGAAAATATCGGGCGTTACTTGAAGAGGGGAGATGTAGTCATCTATGAATCTACGGTCTATCCTGGAGTAACAGAAGAGGATTGCGTTCCTGTGCTTGAGAAAGTTTCTGGCTTGACCTTCAATACTGATTTTTTTGCCGGCTATTCACCAGAGCGAATCAATCCAGGAGATAAGGTGCATACGGTAGCGCAGATTGTTAAAGTGACTTCAGGAAGTACTCCCGAGATAGCAGATTTTGTGGATGCGCTTTACCGAAGCATTATTACAGCAGGTACATACAAGGCTTCTTCCATTAAAGTGGCTGAAGCTTCCAAGGTGATTGAAAATTCCCAGCGCGACATTAACATTGCCTTTGTCAATGAGTTGGCCAAGATTTTCAATCTCTTGGGGATTGATACTCAGGAGGTATTGGATGCTGCTGGTACCAAGTGGAACTTTCTGAAATTTAAGCCTGGGTTGGTTGGTGGGCATTGCATCGGTGTAGATCCATTTTACCTAGCCCAAAAAGCACAAGAAGTAGGGTATCACCCAGAAATCATTTTGGCGGGTCGACGTGTAAATGACAGCATGGGTAAGTTTGTGGCTACCGAGATCATCAAGTTGATGATGCGCAAGGACATTAAAGTACTGGATGCCAAGGTGTTAATTCTTGGATTTACCTTTAAGGAAAATTGTCCAGATGTGAGAAATACCCGAGTGATTGACATTTATCACGAGTTGCGGACTTTTGATATGGCCGTAGACGTGTATGATCCTTGGGCAAGTGCTGCTGAAGTCCAGGAGGAGTATGGTATAAAAATCCTCACAGGAAAAGCAGTTCCTGATATTTCTGCATATGCTGCTGTGGTATTGGCTGTTTCTCACGATGAATTTGCATCGCTTCCACTCAAAAAGAAATCAAATCAGGTCATCTATGATGTGAAAGGGTTTTTGGATCGAGAGCTGGTAGATGCAAGGCTATAAGCTTAGCTTGTATTTGTTAACTTATTCAAATTCAGAACACTGCATATTTACGATTTGCCTTATATAGTTGAGTTGGTGGAAGTACAATCCTTTCCTTTTTTATGAAGAATTTTCCAAGTAAAAAAAATATAGACTACTTGTGTAAGTAATTATTATCTAAGCAATGTTTTATTTAATTTGCATTAACTAAATACCGTGTTAGGTACACCTGAACAAAAAAAAATAACCTCTACTCCATGATGAAACACCCAATGTTCGCTCTTTCCTTAAGGAAAACCATGTTGATGGCAGTCCTAGTCCTTTTGGCTATGGGCGCTTGTAAAAGTAAAAAGAAGGCTGTTGAGCCTGCTCCTGCTCCAGCAGCGAAGCAAGAGGTAGTTCAACCTGCTCCAGCACCTGCTCCAGTAGTTCGTTCTGCTGAAGAAGTTGCCGTAGAAAAGCTTGAGAATTACTTCAATACCATTGCCACCTCTAGCAATGTAACCTCTGCAAATCAATCTATTCTAGAGGCTTTGGGTATGTTTTCAAACCAAGAAATCCCAGTATTTATTGTGATTCATAAAGAAGCTGGCGTAAAGGATTACGATGAGCCGACTACAATCAAGAAATACGTGGACTACTTGAAGGACACCAAGAAAAACTTGAACTACATCTCTGATATCCGAATGGCAGGAGGTAAAGTGACAGAATTGGAACTAAGAAGAAAATAATAGCTACTCGAAAAAACCGAACACATGAAAAACACATTTATTCTCTTCCTAGGACTATTCCTGGCTACCTCTGTAGCTGCATTTGCTCAGGACAACATCAGCCCTAAGCGCAAGCAGGCAATTGACTCTCTTGCTTTGGAAAAAGTGAAGGATCTTTCCAAGTATATCGCCATTATTGGAAATAAAGAAACCCAGTTTTCTGAAGCAAATCGTGTAATGGACCGTGCAGAAGAACTTTTCGCTGCTGGTGCAGAAATGGGAGTATCTTCTATCAACACTAAAGACATCGCTTACTACAAGGTAAGACGTTACTTTGAGCGTTTGATGGCCTTGAATTACGATAAAGTAAACATTACCTGGTACGATATTCAGTACGTATCCGATTTGGAGCGTCAACCTGATGGTCGTTACGTAGGTGTGATTACCGTTTATCAGCGTTTCGAAGGAACTTCCATTGAAACAGGCATGAACTACAAGGATACTACCAAAAAGGACATAACTATTTACGTAGAGAAGAAGCAAACTCAAATTGCTGGCCGTACCATTGAATTCTGGGACGTTATGCTAGGTGATGTACGAGTGACTGAAACCTCCGCATGAGAAAAAGCGTACTGATTTTTGCTTTTTTTATTACCCACATCTCTATTGTCTCGGGGCAAGGCTTAGGCAGCCCCGGGACAATAAAAGATGATGGAAGATTTGCCGCCTCCACCAAACAAATGAATCAATTTTTTAGAAGATTCAATGGGGAGGAATCCATCGATGGCACCAAACGATTCTATCCGGAAGATTCCCTTTTTCAGAATGAGAAATTAAGAAAGGGCTTTATTTCCATACTTTTTGATAATCAAACCTCTGGAATTAGTCCAGAATTGAAGAATGAGTTTACTTCAACGCTACTTTCTCCCAACTTTCCTCAATACCTTGTTTTTCATAAGCCAGGATGGATTGCCGAAGTAGATGCTGTGTTTTCCTACAAGGGAAAAAAAGAAAATGTGACCTTCATTATGAAGATTCAGCCCGAAGGCTTAGGTTACGAATGGGTAATCGATCAGGTGATTTTTGACCCCTTCAAGGATTTATTCAATAAGCAAGTAGGACCTGCCAAAGAATTTCTCCACCCATTGAGTCATGAGTTAGGGTTTATGAACATGCGACGAGCTTTTCAGGACTCTGAAAATCCTGAGTCATTTACTCCTTCGAGTTATTCACCTGATTATTTGGCCATCTTTCTTTTCGAGATGAAGCAAAATAACCTTCGATTTGAAACGGTCAATGGCCTAAAGTTTCACTTCTTCCAAATAGGAGGATGGTATTTCGAAGTGAACCAGTTTAATCGTCCTGGATACAATACGGGTTGGCTAATTTCAAATTTGATGCGCTTAGGCCCGGGTGACAAAGAGACCTTACTACGGTATATTTATGATCAGGATTAATAAATATGCGCTTCTCCTTACATTTTTTTGGCTATCGTTTGCTGTTCAAGGGCAAACCATAAAAGGATATTCCAAGGATCAATTGGCCGAGCTTACCACCAAAGTGGAGGACCAAGTGCAGTTTTTAGAATTTCTGCTCAACACGGTTGGTAATGCTCAAACTTCAGCAAGAGATAAGGACGTCATCATCCGGGAAAGCTATTTGAAGATTTTTCGGGATGGAAAAGTTCAGGTAGAAGACGATCTCCTCCTAGATCGAAAGGTAGTGACCAACAAAGATGTGACCGCCTATTTCAAGGACATTGAGTTTTTTTACAAAAACGTTGAGTTCAAATTTAAAATCCGTGAGATCAAGCCTAGCCAGAAGGAGAATGGAGACGTTTTCTTTCTCGCTTCCCTAGATCGCACCCTCTCAGCAGTAGGGTTGAAAGGGGAGAAGATCTCCAATACCAAATTGAGATTTATTGAGATCAACTTGGATGAAAAATCCCAAGAACTGAAGATTGCGAGTATTTATACCACCAAAGTAAGTCGAGATGTTGAGTTGAAGGCATGGTGGACTTCTTTGGATTCGGGGTGGAAATCCTACTTTAAGTCCCGTTTTCAGCTTTCGGCTTCTGACTCGGTGGGTATGCCGCAACTTTATCAGTTTGTAGCTGTCGACTCCCTCCATCTTGCGGGGAACCGCCAAATCCGTCAACTAGCGCCACTTTCCGAACTTCGAGACCTTAAATACTTGGACATCAGCAATACGGCTATTGCAGACCTTTCTCCCATATCCAACATCACTTTTTTGGAGACGCTTAATCTAGCAAATACACCAACCTCAGCGATTCAATTTATTAAGTATGCAGATCGCCTACAGGATTTGGATCTCTCGAATACCCAAATTGAAAACATCAGTGAATTGGTGAATTTGAAATCTCTTCGGATTCTTCGGGCAGAGAAATCACCAATCCAGAGTTTTGCAGTTCTCAATCAATTCAAGAATTTAAAGGAATTGTACTTAGGGGAAAGTGGGTTTAACAACATGGAAAACATCAAAGACTTATCCAACTTGGAGGTGTTGTCTTTGAATAAGAATTTCATTTTGAATTTCTCCTTCCTCTCCCAACTTACTTCCCTTCGGAAATTGGATCTTGCTGAAACAAATTTCACAGATCTTTCACCACTCGCTTCTATGTCCGATTTGATCGAATTGGAAATTACGTCTAGTAAAGTTTCTGATTTGTCTCCAATCGGGTCCCTTTCTAAGTTGAAGAGAATCGCAGCAGATCAAACCAATTTGAGTCCAGAGGATGCCAACTTGTTTGTTCAGAATCATCCTGAATTGCTACTAATTCACCATGTAAAGGATTTGGAATCTTGGTGGGAGAGCCTTTCTCCTGCATGGAAGGAAGCCCTGATCAAGGCCAATCCAGCTTTAGGAACAACAACACCAAAAATTGAGCAGCTGACCCAAACCCTCAAGTTGACTCAGTTGAATTTAGATAGTGCTGGGATAGCAACTCTAGATCCAGTGGTTCGATTTATTTCATTGTCGTCAATTAGTTTTTCGAATAACCCGCTAGTTGCTGATTTGCGGCCGCTTACAGAAGTAAAGACCTTGAGAGAGTTGGTGGGTAAAAATACAGGTGTTCAGGACCTATCTGTCTTGAAGGAAAATACTCGTTTGGAGCGAATAGATATGGAGTTTAGCCCTACGGGTTCAGTACTTTCCTTAGGAGCACTGCCTAAACTCAGCTACTTGAATATCAATGGATCTCAAGCGAAAGCAGAAGAGATGCCTGTGTTTCAACTGCAAAGACCTGATATTTCAGTGATTTATCGAGATGATGCTTTGGCTACTTGGTGGGCAGATTTGGATGAGGCCTGGAAACAGGTTTTGCTCGAAAAAATCAAGGTTTCGGGAGATCCAAGTACCGAACAACTTCATCAACTCACCTCGGTAGCTTCTCTTGAATTGGAAGGGGTTTCATTCACTAGTTTAGAGCCACTTATGATTTTTACTAATTTGAGGACATTGGTTCTCTTTGATGCTCCCACTTTGGTTTTAAATCCTTTGAGTGAGTTAACGAAGCTTACTTCGTTGAAACTTTCGCAGTTACCAGCAATCGATTACCTACCCATTTCAGGACTGACCGAATTAGAGGAATTGGATCTATCCAATACGGGCATCGAGGAGTTGATTGCATTGAGCAAGTTGACCAAACTTAAAAAATTGAACCTCGCAGGTACCAACATTAAATCCTTGAAAGGCCTAGAGCCCTTGGTAAATTTGGTGGAGTTGGATGTAGCAAGTACAGATTTACGATCCCTGAAAGCTTTGGAAGGAATGACTGCGCTGAAGAAGTTGACTTGTTTCAATACCCGCTTAACTCCGCGTGCCGTAGATTCCTTCAAAGAATCCTTTCCTAAATGTGAAGTCCGCTTTTACTAAGCGGATTTTTTGTTTTAGAAGAAGAATCGACGATTGAGCTAGGTCTATTTACTTTTTTCGATTAATTTAAAATTCTTAGTTGCTATACCTTTGAAAATCGCTGCCCTTATCCCTGCCCGTTATGCTTCGACTCGTCTGCCTGCCAAATTGGTGCAGGACCTAGGCGGACTTTCTGTAATCCAGCGTACCTATCAAAGTACGGTTGCAACCGGTGTCTTTGATGCCGTTTGGGTAGTGACGGATCACGATCAAATTGAAGCACAAATTCATGCGATAGGAGGAAAGGTGGTGCGGAGTATCAAAGAACATGAAAGCGGTTCAGACCGGATTGCAGAGGCCCTAGGGCAAGTGGATGCAGATCTCATTGTCAATGTGCAGGGGGATGAACCTTTTCAAGATGCCAAGACACTTCGGGACCTGGTGACAGCATTTGCAAACCCTGAAGTTAAGGTGGCCAGCTTGATGTGTAAGTTGCCTGCCGAACAGGTGCAAAACCCGAATTTTGTGAAGGTGGTGGTCGATGAGCAGCACCGTGCTATTTATTTCTCCAGATCACCCATTCCCTACAACCGTGAGGGGAAAACAATCA
>CANGUK010000042.1 GCA_947457095.1 Cyclobacteriaceae bacterium | reverse complement strand
TGATACGACCCCAAGAAATATCGGTGATGTGAAGTAGACCATCTACACCTCCCAAATCGATGAATACACCGAAGTTGGTCATGTTTTTGATCACCCCTTCCAATACCTGACCTTTCTCTAGGTTGTTTAGGATCTCTGCTTTTTGCTTCTCTAGATCTTTTTCGATCAATACTTTGTGAGAAACAACTACGTTATCGTTGGTGTGGTTGATTTTAACCACCTTAACTTCCATTTTCTTACCTACATAGACATCGAAATCACGAATAGGCTTCACGTCGATTTGAGAACCAGGCAAGAAGGCTTCAACACCGTAGATATCTACGATCAAACCACCCTTAGTTCTTCGCTTCACGAGACCTTCGATTACGCTATCATTTTCCAAGGCAGCTTCAATGTCATGCCATGCACGAACAATCTTGGCTTTCTTACGGGAAAGGATCAACTGACCCAAAGCATTTTCTTGCTCTTCGATGAATACATCTACCTCGTCGCCTACTTTAATGCCGGCTACGTCACGGAATTCAGAAAGAGGTACTAGACCATCTGACTTGAAACCGATGTTGATGATTACATCCTTGTCGTTTACTCCTACTACAACTCCTTTGATCACTTCTTTTTCAGTGATCTCACTCAAGGTACCTGCATACATGGCTTCCATTTGAGCGCGCTGCTCTTTAGAATAGCCATCTCCGAAGCCTTTCGTGCTGAAATCGTCCCAGTTAAATTCTTTTGTACTAGACATAATAATATGACTCTGATTGTCCCACTTCCCTAGAGTCATAAGGAAGCAGTTTTTGGGTTAAAACTTAGCGCATGGAACTTCCAAAACGCCCCATTCACTCGAATGGACTGCAAAGGTAAGGGTTTTCTTGAATTGGAAATAAATCAAGAAGAAAATTAGTACAGGCCCGCTGCCAGATGTATCTTGGAATTTAATGCGATACCAACTAAAATTGAGTTCAAAAAATAAGCCCCGACACGAAATCGGGGCTTGCAAGCAAAGAGTGAAAGATTTTTTACGAACCCAAATCTAACAAAGAAATTCCAATGATCAAGTTTTTTCAATGGATCTATACCGCCTATGCAGCAGTCCTTTTTTTTGTGCTCATGCTGCTGGTTGGCCTTTTTGTCCTCATCCCCTTATTGATTCATCCGCGCGGAGATAGCATCTCCTTCGTTTTTATTCGATTTTGGGTGGGTGCCTGGTCTTTTCTCACAGGGGTTCGCTACGAAGTGCATGGCCGGGAGCACATCGATATCAAGCAATCGTACATCTATATCTTTAACCACCGTTCCAACTTGGATGCACCCCTAATTCCCATGGTGGTTCCGCATCGGGTGCGGGCTATCGGCAAAAAAGAACTTTCTAAAATCCCGATTTTTGCAACCGTAGTCAGCAAATTAGCCGTTTGGGTGGATCGAAGTAATCCCGAGTCCAGACATGAAGGTTTGGAGAAACTGATTGCCCTACTCAAAAAAGGCATCTCCGTAGTCGTCGCACCTGAAGGTACGCGCAACAATACGGATCAAACCCTCCTCCCCTTCCAGAAAGGGGCCTTCCGCTTGGCAATTGAAACACAAACTCCCATTCTCATGATGGCCGTAATCGGCGCAGATCACTTGATGAAAAGGGGTTCATGGCTACTCAAACCAGGAATAATCAGAGTCTATTTTTCCAAACCCATCATTCCGCCTACTACCTTATCCAAGGAAGAAGTGGATGAGTTTACAGAAAAATGCAGAAACCGGCTTGAAGCAATGATCCTTACTCATGAGTAGCCGAAAATTCTTCCTCTGAGAATACCTCGCGAGTCAGATCTTCAAACACCACATACAGCACCAAAAAAGTAAGGGGAATGGTAAAGAGCAAACCTATACCCGCGAGCAAAAGCCCCAGCACATTTAGAATCACTAATACCAGAAGCAGCCCGAAAAATCGCCACCAATTCCGGGCAACCAACTTCCTACTCCATTCCATGGAGGCCCAAGGGTCCAGTCCTCCAAAAATTCCCATCGGAATTGCAAATAGGTAACTCACGGCCAAGTAAATTCCAGGGACAATCAAGGCAATCAAACCCACAGCAATCAGGGTTTGGGTAAGCAGGGAAATCACTGCTGCCGGAATCCAAAATCGAAATCCAGCAAAAAAGTCCGGATAGATTACAGTTTCCCCGCGACTGATCTTATTGGCAACAAGGTAAAAGCCTGCATACAAAGGGGGCGCGAGCAGCGCACTGTACACAATCATGTACGCTTGCACGTAGATGACTACCATTCCTTGAATAGATACGATCAGCAGCATGTACAAGGAAAAGAAAAAAGGATACGCCTTGTAAAGATTCCAAGCTTTCTCAAAAGAAGCCTTGATATCTACCTCAACAGGCACCGTAAGCAGGCGATCTACTTTCATTTATTTACTAAATGCTTCCAAAATATCGTGCTTGGTAATGATGTGGATGTTGTCCAGCGTATCGCGTACCAAAACTGCCTTTTCTTTTTCAACCATCGAGGACAGCACGTCCAAGGTAGAGTCCAAGGCTACAAATTTCATGGATCCTTCCATGACTTCTGCCACGGTTGCATCCTTCAATAATGGGTTATCAATAATTTTTGCGAGAAGATTATTGTCCGTTAGGCTGCCTACTACCTCTTCTCCATCCAAGACTGGGATTTGAGAGATGCTTTTTCCATTCATCAAGGCAATCGCTTCTTTGACAGAATCACTTTTCTTCACCGAAAGCAACTGATAGGTTCCACTCCGCTGCGCAATGATATCTCGGGCGGTGGAATAGGTTTTATCTTCCAAAAATCCATGGTTACGCATCCACTCGTCATTGTACACCTTGCCCAGATAACGGGTACCATGATCTGGAAGAATGATCACTAGCACATCCCCTTCCTTCAGGTGCTCCTTGGCATACTCCAGAGCCCCATGCACAGCAGATCCGCAAGACCAGCCTACAAAAAGTCCTTCTTCACGAGCCAAGCGACGGGTCATCACAGCAGCATCTTTGTCCGTTACTTTGATGAATTGATCGATCAAGTCAAAATCCACATTCTTTGGAAGAATATCCTCTCCAATCCCCTCAGTCAGGTACGGATAGATCTCCTTCTCATCAAAAATGCCTGTTTCCTTGTATTTCTTAAATACCGAACCGTAGGTATCCAAGCCAATGGTGATGAGGTTTGGATTTTGCTCCTTCAGGTATTTGGCTGTACCACACATGGATCCTCCAGTGCCTACACCAGCAGCATAGTGTGTAATCCTTCCTTCGGTATCTTTCCAGATTTCGGGACCAGTGGTCTCATAATGCGCTTGCGCATTAGACAAGTTGTCGTACTGGTTGGGGTAGAATGAATTTGGGATTTCCTTGTTTAATCTTCGCGCCACGGAATAGTAGGATCGTGGATCTTCCGGGCTCACATTGGTAGGACATACTACTACCTCTGCACCTACGGCACGCAGGATGTCAATCTTTTCTTTGGATTGCTTATCCGCCATGGTAAAAATACACTTGTATCCCTTGGCAACAGCAGCCAAGGCCAAGCCCATACCCGTATTTCCAGAAGTTCCTTCGATAAGTGTCCCTCCGGGCTTCAGGATTCCTGCTTTCTCCGCATCCTCCACCATCTTTATCGCCATGCGGTCTTTCATCGAGTTGCCTGGATTAAAGTATTCAACTTTAACCAAGACCTCTCCTTTGATACCTTTAGAAAGTTTGTTGAGGCGGATCATCGGGGTATTCCCGATTGTTTCAATAATGGAGTTGTAAATCATGGGGAGGTTATATTTGGATGCTCAAAAATAAATGAAATTCTTGTGCCAATCGTGGTCTATTCCCCAAGCTGAAAAAATTTTTCTTCCAGTTATGAATCAAAGAAAAAATTGCCTGGCTTATGCTTCAATTCTGTGAATCTTAAAGCTCTTTGAATTCCAAACGCTTCAAAATATCCAAGGTCACGTGCGTTAAAATGGTAGCTACAAGACCTAATCCCAATACAGCAACCCCAAATCCATAACTGAAATTTCCAGTAATCCCCATAACTAGCCCTGTAAAAAACAGAGTAGGCACGATGCCGAAAACGATAATTCCTCCAATCATCAAGGGCTTGATAAGAATCCGATCCCAGCCCTCATCCAAGCCCACCTGAGGAATCATATTGACCCCGAGACCTATAATGTAGGAGAAAATCAACCCCAGCGGGAAAAGCAACACCAACCACCAACTGTAATCTCCTAGTGCTACCGAAGGGACAATTAGGATCAACCCAAAAAGAAGAATTTGGATGAGATCCAACTTGATCATGTTCCAAAACTTCGCAGACCAACTCGCAGGAATTAAGATAAACCAAGGCTTTTTGAGGTCCCCAATATTGGCCCTTCCAATACCTGCCATGAAGTAAAAGAAAAGCAAGAAGGAGAGGTAGAAGTAGAGTACCTGGGGGGAAAACCAGTCAAAACGGCCCAAAAAGGAACAAACAATACCCAGTACTGCCATGATCATCGTGTATAAGCCAATCAAGGGGTGAAGGTCCTGACGACTACTTTGCACGTAATTGCGCCAATAAAAGGCCTTTGCACCCAATCCAAATTCTGGAAGCGCAAGCTGCTTTTTAGAATTTAGGCTGTAGGAATCCTCGGTCACTTCACGCTTTCCCTTCGCTTTTTCAAGACGATCCTCATTGTTCTGAGTAGCATCCAACACATCTTCGTAATAATGTCCTGAAAATTGGATGACCAACTTGACCAAAGCAAAATAGGTAACCCCATACAACACCAAATAGGTAGTAGACAAAACCCAGTTACCAGTTACAAAATAAGCCATCATTCCCCTACTCCAGCCCACCACCGGAAACAAGTCAAACCAAGGCGAGGTGATCCAGGCGAACATTCCTTTCCAAAATACCGGCGCCAAAAATCCCGGAATCAAAATCATCAAAACCAGCAGAATCCCCAACACCAGAACTCCTACCCGCAACTGTCCCAAAATCCCATATCGGGTATGCAGCGTATAAATTAAAAAGCGGAGCGGGAAAATAAGAAAGAAGAAAAGAGCAAAACCCAACAACAAAAACAATCCCCCAAGAAAAGTTAGGTCAAATTCACTGGCTAGCTGCCCTCCACTGTACACCAAAAAGATAAAAGATCCACCTAAGGCAGGCAAAATGGAGCGCGCCATGTAATACATCAATAAATTTTCTGGCTTGACAGGGGCAGTAAACAGGAGGTTTACGTCAGCCATCTTGAAGAAGGTAATGTTGTTTTTGGTGGCTCGGTACAATTGGAAAATAAAGAAAGCCAAGGCCAAGATCGTCAGCGCACCAATAATGTTCTGCTGGGTCACATCCACTTCTCCAGCCGCATCCATATTTACTTGAGAGGTAACTCGCTCACTACCGGCAATCCCTTTAGAATACATGAATACAAAGTAACCTGCTCCAAGCCCATAGGGAATCAAGCGAAGTGGGTTACGGAGGATCAATAGAAGGTTATTGACCAAGATTAATAAGTCCTTTTTCAGGAGTAGGCGAACCTCATGCATCTTTGGTCAATTCTAAAAATAAATCTTCTAAACTAAGCCCAGAACCCGAAGCCGCTTGCATCTTTAGATTTTCAATACTGTCATTACCGATAATCTGCCCCTCTTTCATGATCATAATGCGATCGGCTATCGATTCAATCCCTTCGATCAAGTGGGTGGATACCAGAATAGTTTTTCCCTGATCCTTCAAGGTTTTAAAAAGGTTTTTGGTGTTTTTGATCGCTTTGGGATCCAAACCAATCATCGGCTCATCAAAAAATAGGAGCTGTGGATCTGGTAGCAAAGCACAGCAAATGGACACTTTCTGACGCATCCCTTTGGACAAGTCTCTTCCCAATTTCTTTTGCTTGTCATCTAGCTCATACAACTCCAAAAGTTCCTGCGCTCTCGCCTTCCAATCCCGCACCCCATAGGCCTGGGCAATGAATTGCATGTGCTCCCAAATCGTCAATAAATCGTATACATAGGGCGTTTCAGGGATGTAACTGAAAAGACGCTTGGCTTCCACAGATAAGTGATCGTAGCCCCCAATTTGAATTTCCCCTTCCGTTTTTCGAAGCAATCCAACAATGCATTTCATGGTGGTACTTTTTCCCGCCCCATTGGGCCCAAGCAAACCAACAACTTCTCCCCCATCGAGGTGAAAACTGACATCTTTCACTGCTGCTTGCTTGTTGTATACTTTGGTGAGTTGTGTGACGGTTAGCATATTCGATTTAAAAATGAAGGGAACTTCTACCTTTTGATCCTAGATACTTCCAAAGTACGACAAATTTTGCCAAGCAGAGTAGGGAAGCATTACCCAAAATTAGGCGCAACTCCTTTTTGCACCCAAAATTCCTGCATTTTTTAACATTTATTTTTTTTGGACCCCTTTTTGTATGAATTCGGTCATTCCCACGTTAGAGAACTACTAAACGAATTAACCAATCCCAAAACCCCATGAAAAAAATCACTACACTCCTCCTCCTTCTTGTTCTAGTTCAAGTAAGTTATGCCCAACAAAAGGGTCGTTTTCGATTTTCTACAGATTTCGGAGTAGCAATCCCAAAAGATGGGGGTATTGGAGCACTGGTCAACCTTGAGCCTCAATTCCTCCTGAGAGATAACCTAGCCTTTGGGATGCGCCTCGGTGTGGCAGGACTTGCTAAAGATGTCACTTATTTCAACATGCAAAAACAATACCGAGGGGAGGTGGCAGGAAATGTGTCGGTCGCTGGTACCCTAACTCATTTTTTCAATTCAGGTAATTCAAACGTCGCACCCTATCTGGGTGCTGGGCTGGGCTATTTTGCCTTGAGCGCTATAAAAATTGATCAGTCCTACACTCCTCCCGCAGAAATAGGCAACCTGGAGGCGGATTTTGCTTGGGCACCTTTGGTTCGTGCTGGAGTAGAGTTGGGGAAGTTTAGAATGGGCGTAGAATACAATTTTGTACCCAACCGAAACCTTCAAAATCTGAGTGGTGGATTTATTGGTGAAGCCATCAACAATTATGCAGGATTCACGCTTGGTTTCACTGTGGGAGGTGGTAGATGGAAGCAGCCTAACTTTTAATTCTAACCAGCCCTGGCAATGGTCCTTGGGGGATGATCCAGAGATCCAAAATTTAATCTGCTTATCCCTTGGCTCCTGCCAATAAATACAAGACCGCCATGCGGACGGCAACCCCGTTTTCTACCTGATCCAAGATGATGGAATGTGCAGAATCGGCCGCATCTGAACTCAATTCCACCCCTCGATTGATGGGGCCTGGGTGCATGATTACAATTTCCTTGTTCAGCCCATCAAGCATCTTTTTGTTGATTCCATAGTACAAAGAGTACTCCCGAAGACTTGGAAAATACTTGATTTGCTGGCGTTCCAACTGGATTCGAAGCACATTGGCTACATCGCACCATTCCAGGATTTTGTGAAGATCCAACTCTACCTTGACCCCTAGGCTTTCAATGTACTTGGGAATCAACGTAACTGGCCCACATACCCGAACTTCTGCACCTAGCTTTTGAAGGCAGAAAATGTTTGAAAGCGCTACTCGAGAGTGGAGAATATCGCCGATGATGGCTATTTTTTTGCCAGTTAGGTCTCCCAACTTTTCCTGCATGGAAAAGGCATCCAAGAGTGCTTGGGTAGGATGCTCGTGCGTACCATCTCCAGCATTGACCACATTGGCGGGAACATTTTTAGAAAGGAAATGAGGCGCTCCTGGACTGGCATGTCGCATGACCACCATGTCCACTTTCATGGCCAAAATATTGTTTACCGTATCTACTAGGGTTTCCCCTTTCTTAACCGAACTGTTGGAGGAAGAAAAATTAACTACATCTGCACTGAGTCGCTTCTCCGCAAGTTCAAAGGAGAGGCGAGTACGGGTTGAGTTTTCAAAGAAGATATTGGCAATGGTGATGTCTCGCAAGGAAGGAACCTTCTTGATGGGACGGTTAATGATTTCCTTGAAATTGACTGCTGTTTCGAGCACAAGCCGAATGTCTGCTTCGCTAAGTTCTTTGATGCCTAAAAGGTGCCTGGTGCTGAGTTGCGACATAGTTAGCTAGTTACTTTCTCTGTGATCCAAATTGCATCTGCTGGGTTACCCTGTGCCACCCACTCTACCACTACATACTGGCTATCCAGCGTATTTACTTTTACTCCATAATAATCCGGCAGGATCGGATAATCTCGAGTGAGTCTTCGATCTACCAAAACCATCAATTCCACTTTTTGCGGTCTTCCAAAGGCAATCATGGCATCCATTGCGGCCCGAACCGATCTCCCCTTGTAGAGCACATCGTCAATGAGGACCACCTTCTTGCCCTCCACCAAAAAATCGATTTTGGTTTCGTTGGCCTTCAGTGGGAAATCTCTTCTTCGGAAGTCGTCACGGTGGAAGGTAGCATCTAGGTATCCCGAAGGAACAGTTATCCCTGAAATTTCTTTGAGTAGTGCAACAATTTTGTCCAGAAGCAAGGTGCCTCTCGGCTGTAATCCCAAAAAAACCGTGTTTTCGAAATCGTCGTGATTTTCGATAAGTTGGTAGCAGAACCGCTTCAGTATGATGTCAATCTGCTGCTGATCGAGGACTAGCCGTTTTTGCATGGATTAAATTTGCGGTAAATATAGAAAATAAACTAGTTTAAGTCCGCATTTGGTACATACAAATCCCCGTTCAACAGCAGTTTTTGGATAAAAAACACTTCCCGAACGGCTTCTTTTTGCTCTTCATTCGTAGACCGGATTTTTTGAAGACCCGACAACACATAGTATGGCCCATACCAATGCAGCAATCTTAGCGATGCCAAATCCGTAAATTGGATTTGTCCCTGCGTTTCGTCGAGCTGCAGCGGTATAGTTTGATTTTCTAGTAGCCGCTCCCCCTTTTTGAAGTAATTGAGCTTGATCTGATCATTCACCAAATAGAGGTGAAACACATCCTCTCCTTGTGCCGACACCTCCGCAAAGGGTTCAGGATAAGTTGTATTGATATCCTCATACCGGGCGGAATTATCCCAAAGAACCTGCCCTGTCTTGGCTACTTGTACGAAATGTGCCGATCGATAGGTGTATTCAGTTATTAGGGTGTACGTTTGAACGGGTCCACTTAAGGAATTGTAAGGGTCCATGTAGTAGGGAATGTAACCCATGCGGCTCGCTCGATCGTAGCGGTAGCGCTGGGAGGGTAAATATGGAGCTACAGTCCCAGCACCCCGAGAACTACTAACTGAAAATTGATCAAAATAAACCAAATAACTTTCCTCGAATTCCTTGACATCACGGATCGCATAGCGATTCCGAATCGAAGGGATTTTGCCCTTTTCAAGTTGTTCCGAAAGGATTTCTTCTTGTTTTACACGCTGTTTTTCGGGCAGGTAGGTATAAAAATTTGGGAAATCTGCCAGGGTATACAGCCCTATATTTTGCTCGCCAAACTCATTTATTTGTGCTAAATACATGCCCTTGTATAAGTTTCGCACTTCTTTGCCGTAGGCTCCAATCAGGGTCTGACCATATCCTGAACCAGGGAGAAGCACACCGTCAAGTGGCTCCTCATCCACATCACCCAAAGGATTTAATTTAAGTTCACGCAAAAGTGTTCCTTGCAAATCAAAAGTAAGGACGAGCGTCTCTTGCGATTTGAAAGGCCCTCTTCTTCGGATAACAACCTCCAAGGCATCTAGCTCTGGAAGCTTGAGGATCTGAACCACATGGGTTTCGTTGCCATAAATCCCCTGCACGGTTTGGACAGTTTTCTCTTCCAAAGAAAAAATCTGTACCACCGGACGAGCGTCTGCATTGCCCATAAAAATCGCCTTCTTGTCTAGCACCAAAAATTCCACGAGGTCCATAGGCACCAAATTGTCAGCTGCGTACTCCACCCCTATCTGGGTGCTTAGATCTAGGTGCAGCACATATTTGTCTGCTGCAGCCTCTTCCCCCTTGGCAAATAACACATACAATTGATCTTCATCTGTGTCGTAGCCAATCATGTCAAAACCTGCTTTAACCTTAACCTCCTTGATTGTGTCGGATTGGAGTAGATCGGAACTGACAAAATATTCAAAAACAAGATCTGCCGTAAGGTTTCTCGACTGAAAAGTGCGAAAGCCTACCAGTCCTGAAGGGATCCGCATCAATTCATAGATCGGCTCAAACGATTCTGCAGGAATTTCCGTCCGCTCTTTGAACTGCAGTTGAGCTGCTACCGGTAAGGCAAGTAACACCAAAAAAAAGGCAAGAATATACTTGTTCATGAACTTAGGGTCTGAATCAATTGATATGCTTCTTTGCTGAGAGAATGCACAGATAGGCGCGACTGCTTGAGTAAGGAAATTTCAGCTAAACTGGGTTCGGTCTGAAGGCGACTCAAGGTTACTGGATTGGATAAGGGCTGAATAGCTTGGAGCTTCACTGCTACCCAAGCTTCATCTTGGGGATCCGGAAATGCGGATTTGGTAACCTGAGCAAGGCCTATCAGCGCTTTTTCGGTACCAGAATGGTAAATAAGTACGAGGTCTCCAACCTGCATCAGCTTCAGAAAATTTCTAGCCTGATAATTCCGAACCCCATCCCAGGTGTCCTCTCCTTTGCGTTCCAAATCGGTCCAAGAATAGGTGCTAGGCTCTGTTTTTACGATCCAATGGGACTTGCTCATTCTTTCTGCGGGTCAAACTATAGAATTATACTGCTTGAAAATTAGTACGTCTTTGCCATAAGTTAGTTCTCGGGCGTAGAAATTGAAACTATATTTGACGACAATTGTGTTGAAAACCTGCAAAAAACTAAAATTTTGGATCACAAGACTATTTTGAACCGACTGAAGCTGTGCATACAGCTCCTTGAACTTCACGATGAAAATCCCTTCAAAATCAGGAGTTACCAGGGAGGATTAAATGCCTTGGAGCGTTTGGATCAAGACCTGATGGCCCTAAGTGCGCAGGATTTGGCTGCTATCCCCGGTATCGGAAAAAGCATCCTTGAGGCCATTCAATCGCTTAAAGAAACCGGTTCATTCCCTGCCCTAGACGCGCTTCTGGAGCAAACTCCTACTGGTGTTTTAGAGATACTCCAAGTGAAGGGCTTGGGACCCAAAAAAGTGCAGGTATTGTGGAAGGAGCTTGGCATCACCTCCACGCACGAACTCATGGAGGCCTGCCAAAGTGGAAAGGTGGCCCAAACAAAGGGCTTCGGAGAAAAAACACAAGAAACCATCATCCAAAGCCTGCTCTTCAAGGCTTCCACTTCTGGAAAGTGGCTCTATGCCGATATCGAAGAAACGATTGACTCCTTAGCAAATCGATTGCAGCAACAACTTCCTTCTGCTCAACTTAAAATCGTCGGAGATTTTGCCCGCCGACTAGAAATTATTTCTGAAGGAGCGTATTTGATTGCATCTGCGGATCTCCAGGAGATTAAATCCAGTTTGACTCAAGTAGCAGGCATCACCTGGAACAAAGCCACTTCTGGTCCCATGACTTGGAGAGGAAAATTGGAAGAACCAGAACTACAGCTTGTTATTCACTTTTGCAGTCTGGAAGATTTTGCTTCCAAGGAATTACTTTTTGTGGCCTCCAAAGCCCACCTCAGCAGCCATGTCAACGAGCAGGAAACTATGGGGGAACTGATTCGAAAATCAAAATTTGAAAGCGAAGCGGAATTTTTCCAACAAAATAACCTGCAGTTTATCCCTCGGGAAATGCGTGAAGGCATGGGAGAGGTGGAGCAGGCAATGGCAGGCACAGTTCCTATCTTGCTTGAGAACAGTGACCTAAAGGGGATTTTACACAACCATTCCACTTACAGCGATGGCAAGCACAGCTTGCGGCAGATGGCCGAATACTGCAAGGGGTTGGGCTACGACTACCTGGGCATATCCGATCACAGCCGCACGGCGAGCTATGCAGGTGGGCTAGAGATTGAAAAAGTAGCCAAGCAGCAGGCAGAAATCGATGCACTCAATCAAGAATTAGCCCCATTCCGCATATTCAAAGGCATCGAATCGGACATCCTTCCTGATGGGAGTTTGGACTATCCCACGGAAGTCTTGCGAAGCTTTGATTTCATTGTTTCTTCCGTGCACTCGGTACTCAATATGGACCTCAAGCGTGCCACAGACCGCTTGCTTACTGCGATACACAACCCATATACCACGATTTTGGGCCATCCCACAGGGAGGTTATTGCTGCGAAGAGAAGGCTACCCCATTGACCACAAGGCCATTATCGATGCCTGTGCAGAGAAGCAGGTGGTGATCGAAATCAATGCCAATCCCTGGAGATTGGACTTGGACTGGAGATGGGTTCGCTACGCGATGGAACAAGGAGTCATGCTTTCCATCAATCCTGACGCGCATGAGATGGAGGGCTATGCTGACATGAAGTATGGTGTATGGATCGGCCGAAAAGGAGGTCTTACCAAGGAGCTAACTCTCAATGCACTTTCTGGAAAGGAACTTGCTGGCTATTTTGAAGGTCGCAAAGCAAAAATCTAAGAAATCGCCCGAATGAACTCGAATTGATCTCGTTTGGGGATCTTTCTTTACCTTTGCCAAATACCCCTAGCCTATGAAATGGTCATCCCTACCCGAACCCGTATTGCTCCAGCGTTCCTTCCTTTTTGGAATTACGGGGATTTTACTAGGCACGCTATCCATCCTCAATGCCAAACTCCAACTTCTTGACGCTCCCATGGGGCCCCTGAATGGCGTGAGTTTGCTGCTCCAGTTTTTTGGATTGGGATTGGCTGTGATTGTATTGCGCCGACCGAAAGTAGCCGTGGAGTTTAAAGAAAAGTCACAACTGATGATTCTTATCCTCGCAGTAGCACTCCTGTTTTTTATTTTTTCGCTCTAATTCATTCAACCACAGCCGTTCCTCTTTCGTATCTTTTTGTTAGGGAAAAGAAAAATGGAAAATTTTTCCCCCTCCCTGCAACCTTTCCTTTGCTTCGTGCATCTACCTTTTTGAAAGTTAAACCAAATGCAATTACCTCCCCAATTCTCCGCTGAGGAAGAACTGATCGCGGGATGTCTATCTGGAAACAGGCAGGCCCAGCGTCAGCTCTATGAGACTTACTCCCGGAGACTTATGGCGATTTGCCTGCGGTACCTCAAGGATCAAGAACAAGCAGAGGATGTGATGATCCAAAGCTTTATGAAAATCTTTGAAAAGCTTTCTCAGTTTCAAGGAAAAGGGAGTTTTGAGGGATGGATGAAGCGGATTGTGGTCACGCAAGCACTGATGGCCATTCGAAGCAACCGCTCCCTTATCCTAGCAGTATCCCTAGAGGATGCAGAAAGAATACAAGAGCCTGCTACCGAAGCCTTGAACCAGCTGGAAGCAGCAGAATTGATGGAATTAGTACAAAGTCTTCCCTTGGGCTACCGAACAGTCTTCAATCTATTTGCGATCGAAGGGTATTCGCATCAAGAAATAGGAGAATTGCTTGGCATCACTGAAAGCACCTCCAAATCCCAACTCAACCGCGCTCGAAGCGTGTTAAAAGAAAAAATTACGAGTCTTCAACTTCAACCCAAAATTACGAATGGCTAAATCAGACGAAATATTGGATCGGGTTTTTAGAGATAAACTCGAAAATCAGGAAGCCTCCCCAAGCCCAGCAGCCTGGGACAAGCTAGAAGCCCAGTTGGATGCAGCAAAGCAACCGAAGAAAAGTTCCTGGTGGGCAATCGCTGCAGCAATGCCCTTGCTGCTAGGACTTGGGTACTTGATCTGGTCTCAAGCACCTCAACCCAAACAAGAAAATTCAGTTGCAGCTATTGAAGAGGTACTGGAAGTCCCTCTTGTACCGGAATCAACTCAAAAAGCAGAAACGGAAGTATCCGAAGAATCCAAATACCAGAACTCCTTACCTGAAAAAGTTTACCCTAGTTCAAGCAAGCCAGATTTACTATCAAGCCTTCCTCAGGAAAATTCGAAAGTGGTCAATTTGGGAAAAGTGGTAGCTGAGGCCATTACTTTCCCTAGTCCACAAACAGGAATAGTGGTAGAGGTAAATTCCACTCCAGAGTCCAAGACCTTGCCAACTCCTGAACCTACTCAAACCAGTCCTTCAGCAAATCTCTCAGAACCCACCTTGGAGGATGGGGAAGACCTAGACGGATATCGGATTCGAATTTTCTCCGATGGATTGAAAAAAGAAGAAGCTCTCAACAAAAACTTGATCACTGAACTCGGAAAAACAGTCGGTCAAGTGGAAGGGTTTATCGACAAACTGGATGACGAATTTGTAGAGATACAAGAAAAAAAAGACCGGCTTTTTTCTTCACTAACGAGTAGAAAAGCCCCTTCAATCGAAAAACAGAAATAACTAAACCAAGTATACACAAACAGCAGAACCCATGAAAAAAATAGTATTCCTACTCGCTTTTTTAGGATGTGCCACGCTGGCCGAGGCCAAGGTAAATCCTGAAACAACCCTGAAAACAGTAATCCCTACGCTCAAAGACTCCGTAGTCATTGAATTTGGCAAGGCAGGAAGAATTGTCATTCTCGTAGAATCTATGGCCGATTTCGAGAAACTGAAAGGAATGAACATCAACCAAATCATCGCTGAGCTCGGCGTCCAAGAGAACAAGAATACCGGCGAAGTTACCCTCGTAGAACTTCAGAAAAAGGACGGTTCAGTTACAAAGGTTGTTCGTGTGCTTGAAAATGGACCTGAAACTGAAGTTCGGGTTGGGAGGATGCGCGTTTTGGTGGATGAATCTGGTGGTGATTCGTATATTAAATTTAGTGCAGATTCGAATGCTACTAAGGAGGATAATCCCAATTTCAGTACCCATTTCAATTTGGATTTAGGGATCAATAATTTCTTACAGAAAGGAAGCTTTCCTACTTCGGATCAACCCTACGCCACCAAAGGTTGGGGAAGTTGGAATGTGGGATTGAACTGGATGGGTTCTCAGCGCTTGACTGATGGCTTGAGATGGAATTTCGGATTGGGATTTCAGTGGTACAATTTCAAATTTGAAAATCGAGATAATCAAGCCATCCGTGGCCGCGATCAAATTGGCTTTGTGGAACGCACCGATGTGACGGGAGTAAAGAGCAAATTATCTGCCTCCTATTTGACAGCCATGACCCTCCTTGAAGCAAACCTTGGAAAAGAAAAGGATAAGGGCCTTAGACTGGCCGTCGGACCCTATATCGGTTATCGATTGGGAGGTAGATCCAAATTTGTGTACGAAGAATCTGGTCGTGCCTTAGATCGAACCGAAAAAATCAACACAGGTCTTTACCTTGAAAACCTTCGCTATGGATTCCGAGGTGAGGTTGGGGTCGGTAAGCACCTTACGTTTTTCAGCACTTACGATTTGAACGAACTCTTCCAAGAAGGAAAAGGCCCCGCGTTGAATCCGATCACATTTGGCATCAAACTTCTAAACAACTAACCCTAAGATTATGAAAAATTACACGCGTTTAGGGCTAGTTGCCTTGCTCCTATTGGCCTCCACGACCTGGGTTGCGGCACAAAATGTCTTGGTCAACACCACCAAAAAATACAACAACATCAAGCAGATCGAAATTGAAAGCGGCTGGCTAGATGTAAGTTACCAGGGAGGAGAAGGAACGGAAGTATCTGTGGAAGCCTATTTAGAATCCAATATCGCGGACCAGGACATTGTCTTTGTTACGCTGGGCGATGTACTCAAAGTGAGCTACAAGAGAAGTGGTGAAAAGTACAACTGGAATGGTAAAAACAAGGGCTACCTAAAGATTATTGGGCCTAAATACATGCAAATGAGCGTTAGGGGCACCTCTGGGAATATCAGTATACAAAACCTTGAATCGGAACTAACCTCATTGCAGCTTACCTCAGGCAATGTAGCAGCTGCTCAGATTAAAGGAAATCTTACCCTAACTGCAACCTCGGGGACACTTATAGCAAAAGAAGTAGATGGGGATGTGAACGCTAGATTGACCTCAGGAAACACCACTCTAGATGGTATCAAAGGTACGGTCGACTATGGTTCTACTAGTGGAAATTTCACGGCAAAAAATATCGGAGACCTACTGAACGTTCAACTTACTTCCGGCAATGCCAAAATCGAAAACGTAAAGGAGCTGGGCACGATGAGAATTACTTCAGGCAACATGACTGCCGTCAACGCTGGGCTAGGATCGAAGACTCAATTTAACGGCACCTCTGGCAACTTTACCTTACAGACTCCATCGGATCTAGGCGCATTCAACTACAACCTAAGAGCAACCTCCGGGAACCTGCGCGTGGGAAATACCACCAAAGAAAAATCATTAGATATCAACAACAATGCCGCCAATACGGTGAGAGGCAACATCACCTCGGGTAACATGACCATCTCCAACTGATTGGAGTGATTTCAACTACGCGATAGGCGCGCTTAAGAAGGCCGGGAAATTTCGACAAGAAGTTCCCGGTCTTGTTTTTTCAACTTCAACAAGCGCATCATCCGATCGGGAGTCGGCTTACCCAAGGAGAAAAACACCAAGGTAAGTGCAAAAACAACCACAAACCCAGGATTGGAGCTGAATAATAGCCCCAAACTGCTCGCCACAGCTACGAGAAAAAGTAGCCAGTGCCGCTGCTTTGTAGCTGCTAGATAGCCCAGAACCTTATCTGAAAGTTCCTCCTGGACAAAAGTGGCTTTGATTCGACGGTGAAACAAAAGGTAATGCGCCGCCAAAAGTCCTAATGAGGCCACCAACACCACAACCTGCGCGAAAAGCGGCAGTTGAGGAAGGGTTTTATCCAAGTTTCCACCCTGCTGGTACAAGTAAATGCCACCAAACAGCGGTAAGGCGAGGACTAAACAAATCAAGGTCTGCTGTTCGGTGCGGCGGTACGCAGCACGCAAAAGTTCAATTTCCATCGAGATATTTTATTCAATAGTGACGTGAATCCCTTCAGATAAGGGCCTAGAAACGCAGCAGAGCACATAGCCATCGGCCATTTCCTTTTCACTCAAGCCTGCATCCTCATCCATTTTCACCTCTCCCGCACTCAATCGGCCACGGCAAGCGGTACAAAGCCCACTTTGGCAGCTGTAAGGCATGTTTAATCCAGCGGCAAGTCCTGCTTCCAGGATCGTTTTGCCCGGACCTACCGTCACCAAATGGGCTTCACCTTCGAGTTGTATGGTAACATCTCGAGAAAGTAGGCCAGCGGTAATGCCAGCTTTGGCATCTTCTTGCGCTTGGTGGGCTGCAGCGGAGAAAAAGCTCTCACTATGAATTCGATCTTGATCCACTCCGAGTTGCTCTAGCACCTGCATGGTCGTTTGCATCAGCCCTTCCGGCCCACAGATAAAGTATTCTTCTTCGTAGCGTGGCTCGTATTCCGCTTGCGCAAAAAGTTCGGATAGCAGCTCGGGTGCTAGACGCCCTTTCAAACCGGTCCAATTAGCCGCAGGCTGACTCAAGTTGTGAATTACCTTCAATCGATCTGGGTTCGCTAGTTCAAGTAAATGGAGTTGGGAGGCAAAAATGATCTCCTCTTCCGAACGGCTGCAGTAAATGAGCGTCACGCGAGAAGATGGCTCATTGACTAAGACAGACTTCAACAAGCCCATCATCGGTGTAATCCCACTTCCTCCGGCGATTAGAAAGAAATGACGGCGATTTTTGGAGTGAAAGGTGGTAGTGAAATTTCCCAAAGGGCGAAGCACGTTCAGTGTCTTTCCAGGAAATACTTTTTCATTCAGGTAATTGGAAAACAGTCCATTGGGGACTCGCTTCACCGTAATCCCAGGAAAAGGATCGACGTAGGGCGAGGTGCACAAGGAATAGGAACGACGCTGCTCCTTTCCTTCAAACTCCAGTACTAGGGTCAAAAATTGCCCAGGCTGGTATTCTAGGTAGGGTTCGGGCTGCTCAAAATAGATGGTAACGGTATCGGCTGTCTCTCTGACCACTTCCCGCACCTTTAGGGGAAGGTAGGGATTGGAGTTGGAGGAATCTGTCTTTTTCTTGAAGAAATTGAACATGGAAATAAAATTGGGGGTAATTGCAAAATTAGTTTCTTCGTTAAGAATCTGAAGATTCGGGGAAGAAATTTCTTTGGATAACCTTCAATCCAAGTGAGAAGTTTCGAGAGTGATAGAAAAGCAGGTGGATTCACCCACTTTTTGAAGGCAAAGCCTTACCTTTGAGCGTCAGAAAATAGGGATTACCCCAAATTTTCGACCCCAAATTGGATGCTATGGAATTAAATGCCTTGACTGCAATCTCCTCTGTGGATGGACGGTATGCCGGCAAAACTGCCCCACTTCGGGCTTACTTTTCAGAATTTGCCCTAATCAAGTATCGGGTACAAGTGGAAGTGGATTATTTTATCGCACTTTGCGAGTTGCCGCTTCCCCAACTCGCTTCTTTTGATTCGAAACTATTTCCAAAACTACGAAGTTGGGTGACTGACTTTTCCCTGGAAGATGCGGAATGGATCAAAAATGCGGAGCGCACCACCAACCACGACGTAAAGGCAGTCGAGTACTTCTTGAAAGAAAAATTCGATTCCTTGGGACTCGAAGAATACAAGGAGTTTATCCACTTTGGACTCACCTCCCAGGACATCAACAATACCGCAACTCCCTTGATGCTGAAGCAGGGAATGGAACAGGTGATTTTACCCCAACTTCATGCAGTTGTATCCCAATTGACTACACTTGCTACCGAATGGGAGCAGATCCCCATGCTTGCTAAAACGCACGGCCAACCTGCCTCTCCTACTCGCTTAGGCAAGGAGGTTCAAGTATTCGTGGTACGACTTCAAAATCAACTGGCGCTGCTGGCACAGGTTCCCTATGCTGCCAAATTTGGAGGGGCGACGGGCAATATGAATGCCCATCATGTCGCCTATCCTCAGATCGATTGGAATGGTTTTGCAAAGCAATTTGTGGAGCAGACCCTAGGCCTGACCCGCTCCTATCCTACCACCCAAATTGAGCATTACGATCACCTGGCCGCTATTTTCGACGGATTAAAGCGCATCAATACCATCCTGTTAGATCTTTCAAAGGACGTATGGCAGTATGTGGCGATGAATTACTTCAAGCAAAAAATCAAAGCCGGAGAGGTGGGTTCATCCGCCATGCCGCACAAGGTCAATCCCATTGATTTTGAAAATGCAGAAGGTAACTTAGGCATTGCGAATGCATTACTAGAGCACTTGGCTGCAAAGCTTCCAATCTCCAGACTGCAGCGAGATCTGACCGATAGCACGGTATTGCGTGTGATCGGAGTTCCTCTGGCCCATATGTTGATTTCACTCGAATCCCTGCAAAAAGGGCTAGGCAAATTGGAATTGAATCGGGCGGCGATAGATGCCGACCTTGAGGACAACTGGGCTGTAGTAGCAGAGGCGATTCAGACCATTTTGAGACGGGAAGGATTTCCAAAACCATACGAAGCCCTTCGCGACCTCACACGTACGCATGCCAAGATTACGCAAGCTTCGCTGGCAGAGTTTATCGAGGGATTGCCAATCTCGGGTGAACTAAAAGCAGAATTGAAGGCAATAACTCCTTTTACCTACACCGGAATCTAAAAATCAGCAGTTAAAAAAGTAAACTTCCCTTGAAAAGCCCGTATGAATCGGGCATTTCAAGGGAAGTTTTTTGTGTAATCAGGATTACCTATCCTTCTCGAGGAGTAGCTTAGAATTTTTCAAGACCTTCAGTATCAAATAAAGTACCCCTGTACCGAGGCACAAGCCGATCAAGAGCAGGTTAG
>CANGUK010000041.1 GCA_947457095.1 Cyclobacteriaceae bacterium | reverse complement strand
AAAGGTAATCGATGATGTTGAAGTCTTCTGTTTCAGTCAGCAAATTGATGAAATCAACACCCGTATTTTGACTGGGAAGACTTACAAAAAGTGTATCCTTTTGTTCTAAATCAGAATTATTAGTGCATGAGTAAAAAATGAATAAAGACAGAATCCAAAACTTAGCTAAACCGAGTTTCATTATACCTTTAACATTTTAGATGACTTTAAATTTGAGAAAGTCACTTCACTGATTTTTCGCTCTGGCTTTTTTCAAATTCTTCTTTGAGTCTTTCTTCAACCTCCATATCAGTAAAAATTGCTTGAACAAACTGATCATCTTTTATAAATAGGTTGATTCTACGCTTTCCATCCATTCTGTAATAAATTTTACCTTGGTACCTATCATTTACAACCTTAAAGTCCCCTCCATAGATGGCTTTATAGCTTTCCAAAATTTTTGGCAACAATACAGCAGATGAGTATTCCTTGTTCCAAGGAGCCCATGAATCATAGGTATAGGTAACCGGCATTTCAAACATTTCCTTTTTGATAAACGTAGGAAAAAACCGCATACTCACATCACCACCATAGGTACCTTTAATTTTATGCTCAACACTAGTGGTGCCTCCAGGACCCTGAGTTATTTTTTGTTGCTTATTCAATTCCGTGCAATGGTCAAAAAAATCCTTTTGTGCCATGCCTAAATAAAAGCCCAAAAAAAGACTATCTGCATTTGCCAAACCCTTATCAGAGGAGTCAAACGAAGGGGAATTACAACCTTGAATGGAGATGCTGAGAATAAGAAGAGCAAGAATTGGAAGGAAAATACGCATACAAATTTTTCTTTTTACAATACGAATTTAATGATTCTTCGATAAAATTCTGTTAGAAAGGACTGAATACCTCCAAGTAGTTTTTTCTATTTTTTTTTGATTCAAATTCGCCGCCATTAAAAAGATACCTGTATTTGAAGGTCTATGGGGCATTTTTAAAAGCATCAAAAAAAAGCAGGCTGTAAAAAACAGCCTGCTTTTATATAAGAACCAAGAATCAATTAATTGTATCCTGGGTTCTGCTTCAAGTTTGTGTTAGCAAGAAGCTGTGGTTGTGGAATCGGGAAGATTTCCAAGAAGCTGCCTGGAGCATGAACTTTCTTAGGTCTGTTCATACCTGCAAACGGCCACCAAGCATCACCATACTTCTTAAAGCGGATCTGATCTTGTCTTCTAGTCATCTCCACATACATTTCTCTACCTCTTTCAGCCAATAGGTTATCAGCAGTCAACGTAGTGAAAGGCTGAAGTCCACCTGCTCTAGCACGGATTTGGTTAACCAAAGCCAAAGCTTCAGCAGTTTTTCCTAATCTAAAGTTAGCCTCAGCAAGAGAAAGAATGACATCAGAAAGTCTAAAGATTACGAAGTCATTACTCATGTTCGGTGTACCACCTCTCTCGAACTCATACTTAGCAATTCTAGCTCCTGCTTGTCTCAAACCTCCTGGAGAGATTTCATTCAAGAAAGGCATGAAGGTCAATGGAGGACCATTAGGATCACCTTTCACTCCAGTTGGATCAGTAACCTCAACTCCTGGATCGACCAAAACTGATCCATCAGCCTTTTTCTGTGGTCCAACCAAGAAGTTAGATAATCTACCATCAACTGTACCTGTAGAAGGCTCCAATGCCAAACCTTTCCAAACTGGACCCTGAGTACCTGGGTTTTTAGCTGGATCTATGTAAGAATTGTAAAATTCTTCCACAGTTTGATATCCATTCCAAGGCTGATCAGTAAGATTGAAAGTAGACTGACTCACAATGTGTAGCGTCATCTGTACCCAGTTGAATCCACCAGCAAATACCTTGTCATAAGGATAAACAAAGATGTTCTCTGGAGAACCTGCGTTATTGATGGCAAAGTTTGCCTGATAAGAAGGGTTCAACGTGTAAGGACCAGTATTGATAATTGTAGCAGCATCAGCAGCAGCTAGAGCCCATTGAGGAGTTCCAGTGTAGATTTCAGCATTCAGATACAATTTCATTCTGATGGTCAACGCACCCCACTTGGTCATTCTACCATAAGTAGTACCATCCTTCTTTGTAGGAAGCAACGGAATAATTTCATTCAATTCTTTCAAAATAAAATCATAAACCGCTTTTCTTGAACTATTAGAAGGCTTTTCAGTGGATGTAAAGTCTGTTACAATAGGAACGTTACCAAACGCATCCATAGCCCAATAGTAGTACAACGCTCTCAATGCTCTAAGCTCCGCGATGTAAGCAGGAGAGTTGGCATTGTTAAGCTGCTCGAAAGAATAGATCAATCTATTGCAGGTGTTGATTCCACCGTAAAGGAAATTCCATGTGTTATTCAAAAATGGATTATCCTTTTGGAATTCATGCTGGTGTAATTGTAAAAGAACACCACCGTCAAACCAGTCACCACCTTTGTGAGAAACTACGATTTCATCGGATGCAATTTCATTAATTGACCAAAGACCAGAGTGGTTACCCAATCCTCCTAAGGAAGAGTATGCTCCTCCTAATGCTGAAATAAATTCTTCATCTGTTTGGAAGAAGTTATCTGAAGTAACCTGGCTATACACCTTCTCCTCTAAATCAACGCAAGACGAAGCAAAATAAGTCAGTCCTAGGCCAATCAAGAAGTATTTAATATTTATTGTTTTTTTCATGATTTTTTTATGTTTTAGCTTAGAAACTTAAGTTTAGACCTAAAGTAGTAATGGTAGTAGTGAAATAAGTAGCTCTACGCTCAATACCAGGAGCAAGTGGATCACCATTTTCTGGATCCTGATATCTTACTGAAGGATCTACACCAGTATAACCTGTAAACATGAATGGTGTTTGTACAGAAAGGAAGGTTCTAATTTTTCCTACAGATTTACCTTGCTTCACGTTAAAATTGTAACCAAGGGTAGCGTTATCCAAGATCATGAAATCTGCTTTTTCAACGTGGCTACTATTATATTCCGCCTTTTTAATGTTTGGATCAAAATATTTAGTTTTTACAACGTTCCAGTTTTGAACTGTAGTACTTTCAGTGTTCTCATAGAAACCTCTGTAGCTGTTGATCAAAGAGTGACCAAGTGAACCTCTGAAGAAGAAATTGAAATCCCAATTCTTGTAGTTGAAGCTGTTATTGATACCAAAGTTGATCGTAGGATAAGCAGTACCCAACTGAGCTCTATCAGCATCACAGTTACAATAAACAGGGTTACCGTTAGCATCTTTAGCTGTACCATCAATCACTTTCATGATTGGAGCACCTTTTTCATCAACACCTGTCTGAATTGGACCCCAAATCTGTCCCAATGGTCCGTTCTCTTGAACTCGGATCAACTGAGTAAGGTTTTGGCCTGGAGAACCGAAGTTAGAACGGTAGTTTACTGCTCCAAAGGATAGATCTCCTGCTGACAAACTTCTAAGGTTAGTAGCTAACGTAGAGAAGTTAACTCCTGTAGTCCATTTGAAATCACTCTTGTCAATAGCATTGTAGTTCAACAATACTTCAAGACCAGAGTTTTCAACTTCACCAATGTTAAGAAGTGTAGTTGGGAAAAGGTTTGGTGGAACTGGTACGTTAATTGGTAAAATCATTCCACTTGTTACTCTGGTGAAATAGTCAATTGTACCAGAAAGTTTATTATTGAAAGCAACGAAATCCAAACCTACGTTAACTTCGTCCTTAGTTTCCCAAGACAAATCTGGATTGTTATTCGATACTGGACCATAAGAAGGTACAAAGTTTCCATTGTAGAAGAAGTTACCCTGACGGCCATATCTCAACAAAGAAATGTAAGATTCACCTGGCTGAGTACCTGTTCTACCGTAACTAGCTCTTAGTTTCAATGCATTTACTCCTGTGATATCAACCAAGTTTGCAAGGTTTACACCAGCACTTACTGCAGGAAACAATCCCCACTTGTTGTTCTCACCAAATCTTGTGGAACCTTCGTAACGAGAGCTAATTGACAATAGGTAGGTGTCGTCGAAATTGAAATTAGCACGACCAAAGAACGCAACCAATTTGTTTTCAGAAGCATAGCTGAACACAGAAGCTAAACCATTTGCAAAATCAAGAGCTGCACCCAAGTTATTGTAAGTGAATGCATCTGTTAGGAAATTACCAGCTTGTGTGTAATCACCCTGATAAAAGAACTCCTGGTAAGAATAACCTCCCAAGAAGGACATGTCTAATTTACCTACTGCCTTATCGTAGTTCAAAGTCGTTTCAAACAAATCATTCAAAGTTTCATTGTTTCGAATAGAAGCTAGACCTTTTCTACCGAATCCTCCTCCAAACTTAGCAGTCTTAGGAGAGTAGGTACCATTCCAAAACGTTTCTCTCTGGCTAGAGTAGAAAGCTGAAACTTTGAAGTTACTAGTGAAGTTGTATTCACCTCGTATACTGGCTAACAATCTGCTTTCGCGACCGTCGTTAATGTTTTGTTCTGCAATAGATACTGGATTGAACCAATCGAAAATATCGCGCTCAGCATATCCTCCGAAATCTGGAGACTGTGGATTTGGATCGTAGATAGGAAGCGTAGGGTTTGAGATAATCGCATATCTAAATGAGTTATCGTTACCAAACTGTCTATCCGCTGTAGTATTGGAAATGTTGATTGAAAACAAAGCCTTGTCTTTCAATGCTCTTTGAGTCAGGTTCAATCTAGCATTCAATTGATCAAAACCAGAATTAATACCTACACCATTTACATTACGTGAGTTAAGAGACATTCTGTAGCTAGTACCTTCATTTCCACCACTAATGGAAAGGTTGTTTACAAAGCTAACTCCTGTTTTCGTTACTGCATCAAACCAGTCGGTGTTTGAACCAAGATCATTTGATCCAGGTAGTGCTCTGTACTCCTCAGCAGACATGATCGGAATGGTACGAGCAACATTTTCTGTTGCAGCGGTTCCGCTATACTCAACAACTGCTTTTCCTTTTTTACCTGATTTTGTGGTAACCAAGATAACACCAGCAGAACCTCTAGTTCCGTAAATCGCAGCAGCAGATCCATCTTTCAATACATCCATTGATTCGATATCGTTTGGATCTACTGTACTTAAAGAAGCACCAATAACCCCATCAATTACGATTAGCGGTTCAGCGTTAGCTCCAAAAGAAGAAATTCCTCGAAGTCTAATGTTAAAGCCACCATTTGGGTTACCTCCTGGTCTTGAAATGTTAAGACCTGCAACTTTACCTTGAAGTAATTGGCTAGGATCGTTAACGGTTCCTCGGTTAAAATCTTCCGATTTGATACTTGCAACGGCACTTGTGATTTCTTTTTTCTCTTGAGTACCGTAACCTACAACGACTACTTCGTTAAGTCCTTGTATGGACTCAGAAAGAGTCAAGTTAATGGTCGTCCGAGTACCAACAGTTTCTTCAACGGTGTTGTATCCTATGAAGGAAAACACCAAAACATCGGTCGAACTGGCTTCAATGGAATAATTTCCATCTAAATCCGTGACCATGCCACGGGTGGTACCTTTTACTAATACACTCGCACCTGGGATTCCTTCACCCGTACTCGCATCAGTAACTTTACCTGTTATTCTCGCTTGCTGAGCGTTAGCAGAGAAACCTATGCTAAAGGCTAACAGAGAGAAAAAACACAAAATTAGTAGTCCTTGTTTTTTCATTTGTATTGGGTTTGAGTTTAAACTTGACCGCGAAATTTAACAATAATTTAAAATTTAACAATTTTTAATCTTTTTTTTTTTAAGGTTTGGTGCGTCCTACGGTAATAAACTGCTCCTATTCTATGAAATAAAAAATTTTATTCGCTGCCGCCTTCCTGTTTGGCCATGGAATTGCATCGCTGGGTTTTACACAGCAGCCGGCAGCTCCGCCACTCCTGCCCCCTCAAGCAAAGGCGTATTTCCCTCCAGTACCTCCTATGCTGACCCCTGGGGAAATGAAGTCCCAAGCGCCTGTCAACCTAAAGGATTGATGATTGAATTGGGCAAGAAAAATGCTGCTTAGGATAGTCCAAGCAGTTCTTGGAAGTAAAGCCCATTCCCACTTTGAATTTAGAGTTTAGGTAATGGCCTCAAAAAGTTATATTTTGGAGGAATTTTAAGTAAATACAATTCTTTTTTTTACACTTGCCTTGTGAAAAAACAGTACGGCTTCCTCTTTCTTTTTTACCTCCTTTTCTCCTGCAAGCAGGAGGGATCCGAACCTTTATTCTCCCTGCTTTCAGAAAGTCAAACAGGCATTTTCTTCCGCAATGACCTGGTTTATACCGAAAAAATAAATCCCTACACCTTCCGAAATTTTTACAATGGCGCAGGGGTTGCGATTGGTGACATCAACCAGGATAGCTTGCCCGATATATTTTTTGCTGGAAACCAGCAAAGCAACCGCCTCTATCTCAATACCGGGGAACTCAGCTTCGAAGACATCACCGATAAAGCAGGTCTAAATTCTGAAGGATCTTGGACAACTGGCGTCAGCATGGCTGATGTGAACGGAGATGGACTCCCAGATATTTACGTCTGCAAATCTGGGCCCATGCAGGGAGCGCGCAGACACAACGAACTCTTTATTAATAATGGAGATCTAACTTTCACCGAAAAGTCCAAGGAATATGGACTGGCTGAAATAGGCCTCAGCCAGCATGCCGTGTTTTTTGACTACGACAAGGATGGAGACCTGGACATGTACTTGCTTAGCAACTCCGGACGATCCGTGGGTCTCAACGACCTGCGACTAGGACAGCGGGAAATTCGAGATCCTGAAGGAGGGAATAAACTTTTTCGCAACGAAGGCAACCGATTCTCTGATGTCTCCCAAGAAGCAGGCATCTATGGGAGTGCAATTGGCTACGGACTCGGGGTGACTGTGGCAGACCTCAACCAAGATGGCTGGCCCGATCTCTATGTGTCCAATGACTTTTTTGAGCGAGATTACCTCTACCTGAATCAAAAAAATGGGACTTTCAGAGAGATTTTACCACAAGCTATGCCGGAAATCAGCATGGGGTCCATGGGCGCAGATATTGCAGACTTAGACAATGATTTGTGGCCCGATGTGATTGTCACCGAAATGCTCCCAAGTGACCTGGCACGGGTCAAATCCAAAACTCCCTTTGAGGAATGGGACAAGTTTCAAGCCAATCAAAAAGCTGGATATCACCGCCAATTTACACGCAATACCCTTCAACGACATCTGGGAATTCACCCACAGGACAGCACCCCCATATTTGCAGAAGTCGGCAGGTGGGCTGGCGTAGAAGCTACAGACTGGAGCTGGGGCGCATTGATTTTCGATGCTGACTTGGATGGCAAAAAAGACATCTTCATAGCCAATGGCATTGTTAAAGACCTTACCGACTTTGACTTTGTGGATTTCTATGCCAACAATCAGGGAAAAATTGATCAATACCGACAAGACTCGATTTTGATCACGAAAATGATTGATAAATTTCCTTCTGTTCCCCAGCAAAATTACCTCTTCAAAAACAAAGGAAACCTTCAATTTGAAAACCTAGCCCCTTCACAAGGATTAGATCAACCCACCTTCAGCACCGGGTCCGCTTATGCCGACTTGGACAACGACGGGGATCTTGATTTGGTGGTCAACAACCTCAATGAACGTGCCTTTGTCTACCAGAATAATAGCAATCCAGGCACCACCACCAACTACCTCAGCCTCGATCTAGGCAATGCCTTTGGTGCGAAAGTCAGGCTCTACACCGGTGAAGAAAGCCAGGTTCAGGAATTTCAGCCAGTCAAAGGGTACATGTCCTCAGTAGATCCAAGACTGAATTTTGGGCTTGGAAAGAACACACAAATTGATTCGATACAAATCGATTGGCCCACAGGGAAACGGACCGTGCTAACCAAAATAGCCGCCAACCAGGTACTATTCCCGAAAGAATCGGATGCAAAGGCTCTTCAAACTGTATTCAAAACTCACTCTCCCTACTTCAGCCCTGCTGTAGAATTCACCTTCCCTTACCAACATAAGGAGAGTGAATTCGTTGATTTTGACCGGGATCGCCTCCGTTTCTGGTCGATCAGTAACGAGGGACCTCGAGCAAGCCAAGCCGATGTCAATGGTGATGGGCGTATGGACTTAGTGATTCCTGGCGCTAAAGGCCAATCCACTTCCCTTTGGAAGCAAAGTGCTTCGGGAGCTTGGTCTACGGCGCAAACATCCCTATTTGATCAGGATAGTTTAGCTGAAGATGTAGTAGCCCACTTCTTTGATGCCAATGGAGATGGAGCCGCTGACCTACTGGTGGGCAGTGGAGGAATTGAATTTTCAGACTTCGCTCCAAGCTACCAGGACCGCTTGTATCTCAATGATGGAAAGGGAAATTTTTCTCGCTCAGGACAGCTGTTCCCTGCAACACCCACCTCCTTTATCTCAAGTTGGGATGGAGATCAAGATGGAGATCTAGACCTAATTGTAGGGCAACGGGGCTTTCCTTTTGGCTATGGAATTGCTGTTGGCGTTCAATTTTGGAAAAATGACGGGAAAGGAAATTTCAGGGACGAAAGCGCTACGCTCGGCAAGCCCTTTGCTTCGCTGGGCATGCTTACCGATGGTGTCTTAGCGGACTTGGATGGAGATGGGAAAACAGAGCTCCTGCTGGCAGGGGAATGGATGGCACTCCAGGTTTTTACCTTTGATCAGGGCACTTGGATCAATCGCACTGCGCAATTTGGCCTTGAAAATACGCGTGGATTTTGGAAGCGCATCTTGATAGCGGATGTCAATGGAGATGGAAAAATGGATGTGCTTGCCGGAAACTCCGGTACCAATTCCAGACTGCGAACCAGTGCCACAAAACCGCTGCGATTGGCAATCAATGATTTTGATCAAAATGGTTCGATCGAACAAATCCTCCATCACCAGGAAAATGGGAAAAGCATCCCATGGGTACTCAAAAATACCCTTGTCAAGCAAATTCCTTCCTTGAAGAAACAAGTGCTCAGCTATGCTGACTACAAAGACAAAGCATTGGAGGACCTCTTTCCCCAATCGGTTTGGGCGAATTCAATGATTTTACAAGCAGATTGGATGGAAACTACCCTTTGGATCAACCAAGGAAATGGAAAAATGCTACAAGAGGCACTCCCTGCAGAAGTTCAGTATGCCCCCGTTCATGCCATTACCCTACTTCCTAGACAGGGAAAATCTCCCTTGATTCTCCTTGGAGGGAATGAAAGTCGGATCAAACCTGAGCTAGGCACCCAATTAGGGAGCTATGCTTGGGTACTGGAAAAAGACGCTGCTAACAAATGGAAAGGCTTAAAACCTCAAGAAAGTGGGCTCTTTATCTCGGGAGAGATTCGTGATTTTCAATGGATCCAATCCAATAACCAAACCCACTTATTCGTGCTACGAAACCATGACAAACCCTTGGTATTTACCGTTCGCTAGTTATTCTGGTTTATCCCATCCCTACTACAGCTTGACAGACCTATGCTCTCGGGAATTTAAAAAAACCTTGTCATCTTTGCACTTAGAAATCTCAGACTTTTCTATCCAAAAAAAGCTTAGCCAAAACCCAGAATGAAAAAGATCCTTGTTGGTTTACTTTTCCTTACCTTCTTAGGCTCGGCCTGTAGCACAAAAGACAAAGTTCCTCCCCTATTTGAAGAGGTTACTCCTGAATCTTCAGGAGTCAGCTTTAAGAACGACCTTACCTTCGACCAGGACTTCAATGTCTTTACCTACCGCAACTTCTACAATGGGGGTGGGGTGGCCATTGGAGATGTGAATAACGATGGCCTTGTGGATCTGTATTTTACGGCTAACCTAGGACCCAATCAATTGTACCTCAACAAGGGGGACTTCAAGTTTGAAAATGTAACCGAAAAGGCAGGTGTGGCCGGAACTCGTGCATGGAGTACAGGTGTGGCTATGGCGGATGTGAACGGAGACGGATGGCTAGATATTTACGTCTGCAACTCAGGTGACATAAAAGGAGATAACAAACAAAACGAACTATTCATCAATCAAGGCAATGGCACCTTCAAAGAAATGGCCGAAGCCTATGGCCTAGCGGATAAAGGGTTCTCTACCCATGCCGTGTTTTTTGATTACGACAAGGATGAAGATTTGGATGTCTACCTACTCAACAATTCCTACCAAGCCATTGGCACCTTCAACAAGATGCAAAATGAACGACCTGTTCGTGACTCGGTGGGTGGAGACAAACTCTTCCGCAACGATGGGGAGAAGTTTACCGATGTGAGTGAAGAAGCAGGCATCTACGGATCCGTGATTGGCTTTGGCTTGGGCATCACCATCGGCGATGTAAACCAAGACACCTGGCCTGATATCTTTATTTCAAATGACTTTTTTGAGAAAGACTACCTCTACATCAACAACCAAGACGGAACTTTTACCGAATCCCTGGAATCTTCGATGCGCTCCATCAGTGCTGCTTCCATGGGAGCTGATATTGCAGATGTCAATGGGGATGGGCTTTTGGACATTTTTGTAACCGACATGCTCCCTGAGCACCCCACGCGACTCAAGCAGGTCACCACCTTTGAAAGCTGGGACAAGTATCAATTCAACAAAACCCATGGCTACCACTACCAGTTTTCACGCAACATGCTCCACCTCAACAATGGAGATGGAACCTTCAGTGAGGTGGGTAGACTTGCCAATGTAGAAGCTACGGATTGGAGTTGGGGAGCTCTACTCTTTGACATGGACAATGATGGCAAACGTGATATTTTCGTAGCCAACGGCATCTACCAGGACATTACCGACTTGGATTACCTCAACTTTGTCGATGATGAGGATACAAAAGTCAGAATCATCTCCCAAGAAGGAGTAGACTACAAAGCACTCATCGATCCGATTCCAATTACGCCTATTCCGAACTATGCCTACAAAAACCTAGGAGATCTCCGCTTTGAAAATGTGGCAGATCAATGGGGATTAGGCAAAGCCATCCACTCCAATGGGGCTGCCTATGGGGATTTGGACAACGACGGCACCTTAGATTTGGTGGTCAACAACGTAAATGCAACCGCCCAAATCTTTAAGAATATGGGTAAAAGCCTGCAACCAGACATGCACAGCATTCAATTGCAGTTGGTAGGCAAGGGGAAAAATACTGGGGCTATCGGCTCCCAGATTCAAGTGAAAGCTGGTGACCAGGTATTTTATACCGAACAAATGCCCAACCGAGGCTTTCAATCCAGCGTGGATCCTAAAATCACCATTGGCTTGGGCAAAGTCACTGTGATTGATGAGCTCAAGGTTTTGTGGCCCGATGGTAGATTTACCCAGATGACCAAGGTGCCTGTAGATCAACTTCTCAAATTACGGTGGGAAGAGGCGGGAGCACTTCCAGAGGGAACCACCTTTTTCCCTACCCCAAGTTCTGCCAAATTTGTAAAAGCCAGCAATCCAGGGCTTGATTTTACGCACCAGGAGAATGAGTTTATTGATTTTGATCGAGATCGACTCACCTACCTGATGCTATCCACGGAAGGTCCGGCATTTGCCAAAGGCGATGTCAATGGAGACGGCCTCGAAGACCTGTTCTTTGGCGGAGCCAAAACCTTCCCAGGCAAACTTTACCTTGCCAAAAAAGGAGGAGGATACACCTACAAACCCCAAGAAGCCTTTGACCTAGACGCTATTTCAGAAGATACAGATGCCCTGTTTTTTGATGCAGACAAGGATGGAGATGCCGATTTGTTTGTCACTTCTGGAGGAAATGAATCCGGGTTTGGAAGCATTGATCTTGCCGATCGACTCTACCTCAATGACGGCAAAGGCAATTTTTCCAAAGGCTTCAATACCGGCCTGATGGGAATTTTTGGAAGCAGCTCGGCCGTAGCACCGATAGACCTCAATGCAGATGGAGCCCTTGACTTGGTCGTGGGTGGAAGACTTATCCCATTTACCTATGGCGTGTCGGCGGATGCCCAGCTATGGATCAACGATGGAAAAGGGAATTTCACCGAACAATCCGCAGCTTTAGCACCCGAAATGAAAGCCATTGGAATGGTAACCGATGCCAAGGTGCTGGATTACGATGGAGATGGATTGCAAGATGTGGTGTTGGTTGGCGAATGGATGGCACCTACCTTCTTCAAGAACGTAGGTAAAAAGTTGGAAAAAAGGGACCTACCGGGAATGGAAAACCTGAAAGGATGGTACCGAACCCTAGAAGTGGGAGACTTCAACGGAGATGGCAAGCCTGACCTTGCCCTTGGCAATCAGGGGTTCAATACCCGCATGAAGGGATCAACTACCCGCCCAATCCGGATGTATCTGAATGATTTTGATCAAAATGGAACTGTTGAACAGATCTACACACAAGTACTGGATGGGGTAACCATTCCTTACACGCTAAAGCACGAACTTGAAAGACAGGTACCTAGTATCAAGAAAAAGTACATCCGCTATGCCGATTATGTGAACCAAAGTCTGCACGATATTTTTAGCAAAGAAGTGATTGATCGTTCCATTATTCAGGAAATGAACCACCTGGAGTCTGGGATTTTACTCAACCAAGGTGCAGGCAATTTCGCTTGGAAGCCATTGCCAATGGATGGGCAGAAATCTTGGATTTTTGCAATTCATGTGCTCGACCTCAACGAGGATGGAATTCAAGATCTGATCTTGGGTGGCAATTTGTCCCATGTCAAGCCGGAACTTGGAAAATACGATGCTAGCTATGGAGAAGTATTTCTCGGAAAGGGAGACGGAACTTTCACCTTCTGGCCCAATCGAATTCATGGATTGAAGTTGGACGGTGACATCCGAGCCATCGCAAACCTTGGAGGCAAGCAACTCCTTTTCGTAAAAAACAGCGCTCCTGCAGAAATCTGGAGTTATTAATTGTTCCATTTGGATGCAGTAAATACCTGAGTTTTATCATTTGGGAATATTCTCCATTTGGGTAACTTTGAGTTCCTCGAATGATTGTATTCAAGGTAACCCCAGCTACTTATCCCCAGTTGACAATTCCATGCGTTTCCAAAGAATAGTGCTCCTTCCCATCCTGCTTTTGGTAGCAGTGATTTCGTGCCAAGAGAAAAAAGATTACTCCCAGGCCATTACAGACGGGCACTATTTCCATGCCGCACAAAAGCAGGTAACTGAAGTTATCATCCACGATATTTTTTCACCTCCCGTAGCTGTTCGCATTTACTCCTATTCCTCCTTGGCCGGCTATGAAGTAGCAGCAGCCACTGACCCTGCCAATTACGCCTCTTTGATGGGGCAGCTGAATGGATCCGAGCCCATCACGGTCCCTGTTCCAGCGAATATCTACCCTCCTTTGGCTTCCTTAGCCGCTTACTACCATGTGAGCACTGCATTGATTTTTTCTGAGGAGAAAATGCATGCACACCGAGACTCTATATTTGAAGAGCTTAAAGAAAAAGGGATTCCTGACGATGTATTTGAAGCATCTGTAGCTTTTGGTCAAGCCATCGGGGATAAGGTTAGGGAATATTCCAAAAAGGACAACTACCACCAAAGCCGTTCCTTCCCCAAATACACCGTCACCAGTGAGCCGGGTACCTGGCAGCCAACTCCACCAGCATATATGGAGGCAGTTGAGCCGCATTGGAACAAGATCCGAACCTTTGTATTGGACTCTGCTGCCCAGTTTCGCGTAAATCCTCCGCCTCCATTCTCTACTGAACCAGGTTCTGAGTTCTATAAAAGAGCGCTAGAAGTCTACGAGGCACAAAAAAATGCAAGTAAAGAACAAACCGACATTGCGATGTTTTGGGATTGCAATCCCTACAAAATGAATGTGAAAGGTCACGTCATGTTTGCTACCAAAAAAATCACTCCCGGTGGACACTGGATGGGCATTGCATCCATCGCTTCGGCTACCGCGAAAAAAGACTGGAAAGGTACCATTGAAGTCCTGGCTTTGACGGCCATCTCACTCAACGAGGCTTTTATTGCTTGCTGGGATGAAAAATACCGCAGCCGCACCATTCGCCCCGAAACCTACATCAACCAGCACATTGATGAAAACTGGGTTCCACTACTTCAGACTCCTCCTTTTCCGGAACATACCTCAGGACATAGCGTAGCCTCTACGGCAGCATCCTATACCTTGGCTCAGCTATTTGGGGACCAGCTTCACATCGTAGACAGCACCGAGGTGGCCTATGGCCTTCCTGTCCGGGAGTTTGATTCCTTCTCGCAGGCTGCTTCAGAAGCTGCGATCAGCCGTTTTTATGGAGGCATTCACTACATGACCGCTATCGAAGAAGGCAGCAAGCAGGGCAAGCAAGTGGGGGAATGGATTTGGAAAAATATCTCCACACGACCAAATAAGGTAGCGGGTAAAAAATAAAGACCTATCGCTCCTGCGTTAAGTCTTTTTTCACGCGAAGGCGCAGAGACGCGAAGGAATAGTTCCTAACCGGAATGCTGCGAACCAGGCTTTGCGCCCTTGCGTCTTCGCGCGAGATTCTTTTTTTTTCTTACGCTCCGCCGCGGCGGATAAATGGAAAAAACCATGGTGATTTATTTCTATTGATCTGCGGAAAATTTCACGAGAATCTGCGGGGAAAACTTTTTTCACGCTGATACAAGCAGAAAAACCCGCTGATCTATTTTACTCGGAGAATGGAATTTTTTATTGGTACAGTTTTTTATCCAAAATGTACCCCTCCACCCGCTCAGGAAGGAGGTAACGTACAGACAATCCCTCCTGGATCGACTGCCGAATAAATGTAGCCGAAATATCGAGTAGAGGAGCGTCTAAATAGCTTACTCCAGGATGATCCAGTGTTTTAACTTCCCCAGGTCGCGGATATACCAGGATGGGGTAGTGCTCCAAGATGGACTGGTAATTTTTCCACTTATGGAAATGGCTCAGATTATCCGAACCTAGAAACAAGGAAAACTGATGCTGAGGGTATTTGTCGCTCAGGTAGGTGAGTGTATCGATGGTGTAGCTGGGTCGCGGCATTCGAAACTCTACATCGGAAGCTCTGAACTGAAAATTATCATCGATAGCAAGTTCCACCATTCGAAGTCGATCCAGCTCATGCGCAAGCGATTCTTGTTTTTTGAATGGATTTTGTGGGCTCACCACAAACCAAACTTGGTCTAGGCCACCCCGTTGAAAGAGCGTCTGGGCAATGATCAGGTGTCCCACATGTATGGGATTGAAACTACCGAAGTACAGCCCTATTTTCATGCTTAGGCCTTCAAAAAAGTGTTTACTAAATCCACCGTTTCCGCCGAAGATCGGGCAAAGTCGTCGTTGAGTATCGTCACATCAAACTGTGGCTCGAAGGTCATCTCAAACTTTGCTTTGTAGATTCTCCGTGACAGGGATTCCTCAGATTCGGTGCCGCGATCGTTGAGACGGGACTCCAATACTTCTAAGGAGGGCACCTTCACAAAAATAGCCAAGGCCTGCTCTCCAAAATACTTCTTCAGGGCCAGTCCACCTTTGACATCCACATCAAAAATGACTGCTTTCCCTTCCTTCCAAATTCGATGCACTTCTTCTTTTAGTGTACCATAAAAGTTGCCCGCATACACCTCTTCCCACTCCACAAAGGCATCCTGGTCAATCTTTTGTTTGAATTCATCAATACTCAAAAAATAGTAGTCTCGTCCATGTACCTCATGCCTTCCTCGCCGATCTCGTGTACAGGCGGAGATGGAAAATCCAAGTTGGGGGACATGCTGCATCAAGTGCTTGACTAGGGAAGTCTTTCCAGATCCCGAGGGAGCGGAAAAAATGATGGCTTTACCGGAAGGAGTACTCATCGTGCGTCTTGAATCATTTGACGGATAGACTCCGCCAGTTTATCAGGTAATGGTTGTTTGGTGCATTTGGTTTTGAGCACCTCTCGAATGGCTTGCTCCAAATGAAAATGCGCAAAGCAGGGCTGACATTGGTCCAGCTTTTCTTGAAGCATTTCGTTGCCACCTTCCACGAGCTCCCCATCCAGGATACGTTCGAGGAGCTGAAAGCACTTGCCTACGTCGCTGCACTGCAATTTCCGCTCAGGGGAAGATGCGTCTTTATTTTCCATAGCTAATCATTTAGTCCTCCTCTTCGTCCCTGCCGTAGCCCATCGATTGGGCATAGCTTTTTAATGAATCTTTCAAGAGATTCCTGGCCCGATGCAACCTTGAGCGCACCGTGCCGATGGGAATATCCAAAATTTTTGCCATCTCTTCGTAAGTGAATCCCTCCAAATCTGCCAAAATAATGACGGTCCGAAAATCCACTGCAAGTCCATTCAAGGCATTGGAGATTTCATCTCCCAACATGTCTTTGACTGATTCTGCACGAAGGTCGCTCGTGCTTTGGTAGTCCACGTCGTCCGAATTGTAGAAGGTCTCTACTTCCTGGTAGTCCACCGTGGCCGGCTTCTTACTCTTTTTTCGGTAATCGTTGATGAAGCTGTTTTTGAGAATGCGGAAAAGCCAAGCCTTCGCATTGGTACCCTGCTCAAAGGAATTGATGAAACGAAAGGCCTTCATGTAGGTATCTTGTACCAAATCCTTTGCATCGTCCTCATCAAAGGTCAGTCGAAAAGCAAAGTTGTACATGGAATCGATGTGGGGCATAAATTCCCCATCAAAGATCACAGATCGCTCTTCCTGAGAATATTTCCTTCGCTGAACTTCCGACATAGTTCAAAAGTACGCAATGCCTCAATTTATACCTAAATTCCCCTCCTATTTCCCTGCTTTTCCTTTATTTTGTGAAAGCTTTTACCCCGGCTTCGGGACAAGTTACCCCACACCACCGCAAGCGCATGTTTTTCTTTCACCTTTTTTCCCGACTACCCCTCGGGATTTTGTACCTATTCACTGATTTCCTCTACCTCATTGCCAGGTATGTGATTCGCTACCGCAAAAAAGTGATCGACGAAAACCTGCTTCATGCCTTCCCTGAAAAAACCGCAAAAGAGCGCAAAGCCATCCGCAATCGCTTCTATCGAAATTTTACAGACTCCATCGCCGAAACCATCAAATCCCTCACCATTTCAAAGGAGGAACTAGCCAGAAGATTTACCATCACGAATCAAGATTTCCTAGATCAGGAGGTCAAAAACGGAAAAAGCGTACTCCTGCTCGCGGGTCACTTTTTCAATTGGGAACTGGGCCTCCAACAAGCGGCAGTACTCAGCCAGGTGCCTTCTGAGGGCGTATATCTGAAGATTAATAGCCCATTTTTCAATGAACTCATGTACCAGGCGAGGACTCGCTTTGGGAATACGATCACGGAAAAAAATGAGTTTCGCGAAACCGTCAAAACCCTCAACTCGGATCTTCGCGTAGTACAACTTGCAGCCGATCAGCGACCCAATCGGCGAACCACCCGCTACCAGCGACCTTTTCTAAACCGACCCGCATACTTCTTTGAAGGAGCGGAGCACATCGCCAAAAGCATGGACCTTCCCGTGTACTTTGGAGAGATCTCCAAACTTGGCAGAGGACGCTACCAGGCAACCTATGAAGTTCTTGCAAAAGGTCCTTACGAATCCCATCCGGAGCACAGCATCACAGATGCCTTTTGCGCGCGACTGGAAGCGAATATCTACTTCCAGCCAGACTTGTACCTCTGGAGCCACAAGCGCTGGAGATTATAGCCGCAGGTTTCCAGTGCGAGAATGGGTTTCCTCTTTTAGAGAACACGTTCGAACTGGGAGCAATTGAACAAACTAGTTTACTTACAGATTAAGGCTTGATACATGGGTAATGGCTTGCAGTCTTGCTACTTTTATCCTGCTACTTGATACTACACAAATGGATTACCTCAAGGAACTTAATTCCGAACAACGACAAGCTGTAGAACATACAGACGGCCCTGTGATGATCATTGCAGGTGCAGGCTCTGGCAAAACGCGGGTGCTCACCTACCGGATTGCCCACCTCATCTATGCAAAAGGGGTGGATGCTTTCAATATCTTGTCGCTCACCTTTACCAACAAGGCGGCGAGCGAGATGAAGCACCGCATCGAAAAATTGGCAGGCCTAGAGGCTCGGAATACTTGGATGGGCACCTTTCACTCCGTTTTTGCTAAAATCTTGCGAGTAGAAGCCGACAAACTAGGCTATCCCTCCAACTTCACTATTTACGATACTGACGACTCCAAATCCCTGATCCGAACTTTGGTGAAGGAGCTTCGCCTCGACGACAAGGTGTACAAGCCTAGCGTAGTGCTATCTCGGATTTCTGGGGCAAAAAATAGGCTCATCTCCTGGCAAACCTACCAAAATGATCCCTATGTAAAGGCGGATGACGAAGCGGCCCTTCGTCCTCGCATGGGGGAAATTTACCAACGCTACCAGGAGCGTCTCTTTAAAGCAGGAGCGATGGACTTTGATGACCTGCTCTTCAATACCAACGTCCTCTTCCGCGATCACCTCGAAGTACTCAACAAGTACCAGCAGCGCTTCAAATATGTGATGGTGGACGAGTTTCAGGATACCAACATTTCCCAATACCTCATCACCAAAAAACTGGCAGCAGTACACCAAAACATCTGTGTGGTGGGGGACGATGCCCAAAGTATCTATGCCTTCCGCGGAGCAGATATCCAGAATATCCTGAATTTTGAGAAAGACTACCCAGACTTGTTTGTGGTGAAGCTGGAGCAAAACTACCGCTCCACCAAGACTATCGTGGAAGCTGCCAACTCCATCATTGACAAGAACAAGGCCCAGCTCAAAAAGGTCGTTTGGACCTCCAACCCCGAGGGAGACCTGATCGAATTGATCAAAGCTTCCTCCGACAATGAGGAGGGGAGACTTGTGGCTACCACCATTTTTGAGGAAAAAAACAACAAGAAACTTCAGAACAGTGACTTTGCCATCCTCTACCGCACCAACTCCCAGTCGCGTGCCATGGAAGAGGCACTTCGTAAATTGAACCTGACCTATAAAATCGTAGGAGGCCTCTCTTTCTACCAACGTAAAGAAATCAAGGACCTCATGGCCTACCTCCGCTTTGCCGTCAACCCCGCCGATGAGGAGGCCTTCAAGCGCATCATCAACTACCCCAAAAGAGGGATTGGCGATAGTTCGGTAGAAAAAATCCTTGTTTCTGCCTACGAACACGACATCCCCCTCTGGGATGTGGTGCAAAATGCGCACAGCTTCCTTGGCGGGCGAGCAGGAGTATCTGTAGATGATTTTTGCACGATGATCAAGGCTTTCCAGATCGAAATCGAACGCAAAGATGCCTTTGAAGCAGCGAGTTCGGTTGCCAAACAAAGTGGTTTACTTCGTGAACTCTACGAAGACAAGACCATCGAGGGGCTCAACCGCTACGAAAACGTGCAGGAATTGCTCAATGCGATCAAGGAGTATGTGGATAACTCCGGAAATGAAGACAAAAGTTTGGGTGCCTTTCTCCAAGAAATCGCCCTACTTACGGACAACGATCAGGATAAAAGCCAAACCGATGCAATCACCCTGATGACCATCCACGCCTCCAAAGGCTTGGAATTTAAGCAGGTATTTGTGGTTGGGATGGAGGAAGATCTTTTCCCTTCGCAGATGATGATGCAGAGTCGGGAAGACCTTGAGGAAGAACGCAGACTCTTTTATGTGGCCTCCACCCGTGCCATGGAAAAACTCTACCTCAGCTATGCACTCACCCGCTACCGCTTTGGGCGATTGCTGAATTGCGAGCCCAGCCGGTTTTTGGAAGAGGTCAACCCCGCCATGCTCAAGATGACCAAACGCCTTTCCGCTACCCGTGACATGCCCGGTGCCTTCCGCAAAGACGGCCCTCCCGGAGCTGCAGGATTTATTGGCATCAAAAAACAACCCGAAACTCGGCTGCCTACCGCAATGAATGTCCACACCCCCAGTCCAGACTTCAAACCCAGCAATACAAATGGGCTTAAGGAAGGGCAGCTGGTGGAGCATCCTAAATTTGGATATGGTAAGGTTCAAAAAATTGAAACCGAAGGACTTAACAAAAAGGCAAGCATTCAATTTGAACATTTTGGGGAGAAAACTTTATTGCTTAGCTTTGCCAAGCTCAGAATTATAGACTAATCACCTATTCTCCTATTCCTGGTGATTTTTT
>CANGUK010000040.1 GCA_947457095.1 Cyclobacteriaceae bacterium | reverse complement strand
CCCGGATGTCCCCACTCTTGAATTCTTCGATCATTCTATTTCGAAAATTCTGGGACTTATCTCCGTGAATCTGACCGGCTTTGATACCGGCTTGAATTAATTTTTTAGCCAATCGATCGGCTAATCTTTTGGTTTCAGTAAATAAAATCACCTTCTCCAATTCTGGGTTGGCAAACAAACCTACCAGCACCTCAAACTTATCTTGACCTTCGGGTACACGAATGGTTTGTTGTTCGATGTTCTCGTTAGTTGTTGCGCCAGTAGAAACTTTCACCTCTACCGGATTAGACAATAAGCCGTCGATTAACTTTTTCTGTCCTGGTTCTAACGTAGCAGAGAACAAAAGGGTTTGGTCTCTTGACCCAATTCTGTTGACTAACTTGTTGACATCTAGCACAAAGCCCATGTCCAACATCCGGTCAAATTCATCCAATACAAGCGTATTGACTTTTCTAAGGTCCAGAACACGGCGGTCCGAAAGGTCTAAAAGCCTTCCTGGTGTACCTACGATCACTTGGAGTTTACGCTCCAACTTAGGTAGATCCGAGTTGATGTTCGTGCCGCCAATGAAGGTAGCTGAGTACAAGTTCATGCCTATGGTTAGGCTTTTAAACTCCTCTTCGATTTGTAAGGCCAGTTCTCTAGTAGGTGTTACTACCAATGCGGTGTAATTCCTAGGATCTTTAAGCGCATGCTCAATGATCGGAATCAAAAAGGCCGCGGTTTTACCCGATCCTGTCTTTGAAATCGCCATCACGTCTCTTCCATGAAGAAGTGGCTCGATGGATTGTTCCTGAATTGTAGTAAGGGTTTGGTAGCCTTTGGCTAAAATATTTTGAAGTAACTTGGCACTAAGGCCCAGTTCAGCAAATGATTTTTCGGTACGGAATCCTTCTTGTCCACTTGGCTGTGCTTTCTTCACGAAAAGCCTTGGATCAAGGGTAGACTCTTTCTTTTTCACCTGTCTTCGATCGGGATTTGCACCTCGAGCTGGAGTAGATGACTTGGTATTCTTCTTGGTAAATTGATTCATAAGTTGGTTTTAAGCTTTAACAGGCTGCATTTCGATGTGACCGAGTTGGTACAGCATCTTAGCATGGGCCTTCAAAGCATCAAAAAATGTCTTTTTGGTATAGTATGGAATGTTGTATTCTGCAGCGGTTGCTTTCACAATCGGAGCGATATTTCGGTAATGTACGTGACAGATGTCAGGAAATAAATGGTGTTCTATTTGGTAATTCAATCCTCCAATCATCCAGGAGAACACAGGATTGTTTTCAGAGTAATTGGAAGTGGTAGCCAATTGATGCAGCATGCGTTCCCCCTCTACAATGCCATTTTCATTGGCTTGAGGAAAAGATACTTCCGGCATGATATGGGCTGTTTGGAAAACGAGCGAAATGCTGAGTCCAGTAATGAAATGCAAGAGCAAAAACGCTAACAAAATTGAACCTACCCCAAAAGGAGAGAATGCTATTGGCAAACCCAGAATAAAGGCATAGTACACCAATTTCCAAGCAATGATTTTAAGCACTGTGTTTCGATACACATTTTCTCCCTTAAAGAGACCCATTTTGTAGTACCGGTCAAATCGGATAAAATCCTTGGAGGTTACCCAAGACACGGTAGATAGTCCATAAAATATCCAGGTGTACCAGTGTTGAAATTCATGCATTTTGTTTTTCGGTGCATGAGGAGAAAATCGAAGGAAAAATGGCGCATTGATGTCATCGTCCCCTTCCGGAATATTGGTATAGGAATGATGCAATACGTTGTGTTGTATTTTCCAAACTGTAGCATTGGCTCCTACTAGATTGAGCGTATAGCCAAGTAGTTTGTTGATTTTTGGATTCTGCGAATAAGTCCCATGAATGGCATCATGCATGATTCCCATTCCAATCCCTGCCATACCAAAGCCGCTAACCACATAGCATGCAAATAGTTGCCAAGTTTGATCAAATAGACCGGCACTTAGAAGAATGATGGGTAGGAAATACAGACCCAACATCACCACCGTCTTGAACTTCATTTCTGCATTCGCAAACTTGGTCTGCTGCGTAGAAGTGAAATAAGCGTTGACTCTGCTTCTAAGGGTAAGGGAAAATTCAGACAGGGCTGAATCGGAAAATCGAATGGTCTTAATTGGGTGATTATTTTGGTAGGTACTGGTAAATCTGGGTTCTCTAAAGATTGTTAACTGCAGGTTTTAACTCAAAAAAGAAATCTCTTCTATCGAATTAAAAAAGTAGAAGAAAAAGAAGTAAAACCTGTGTTGGAGAACTCTTGATTTGCTACTTAGGGCAGGTGAATCGCCGATGCTAAACTTGGTGACAAGTATCGAAAACATTTTTCCGACAAACAAATGTCAACCAATAAAATGGGAATTCCTAATAAATGAGGCAATTAGAGGCTTTCGAAGGGTTTAGTCCTTGTGCAATTTCCAATTGATAAGTCCATTGAAATGCCACAGGTCCACTTTATTGTACTGCTGTACTAAAGGAAGATTTTTTCTCTCCAATGGCTCCTTTACCATCACAATCAAATGAAAATCTAGATTTTTAAGTTTTTTGGGAGTATACCTCAAGCCTATATTGTGCTGTCTGTAACTTGGAAAATTGTATTTATTGGCAGCAGAATTAGCCGTTGATGGTAAAAAATGAACCCCTGCATAGGTGTATAGGTTTAAAGGCAGGTCCTCAAAACGATAGGAAGCATATCCTACCACAGCGGTTACTGTTTCAAACCCTTCGTTTCGCTCTCTAGGAATAAAGGTATACCAGGCATCCTTGCCCCATTCCCTAGGGCTAAGCCAACGTCCATTCCCCCCTACCTGTGTTGCACTAAGTTGAGTTTCCCATTCCCTCTTTTTCCAGTTTAATTTGGCTGAAACTGCAAAGTTTAGGTCTTTAGGATTCTTGTACTGCAGCTCAGGCAGCGAATTTCCCCCATGCCCTAGCCCATGTTGCAATCCACTCTGGATACCTGATGTCCATGTTCCTCGGGAGTTATTGGAGGTTTTTTCAAAAGTAGCCCAATAGGTAGCAAACAAGTTGGATGCAAAGGTTTGTGAAAAACGGAAAGTCTTCCCCCCTTTAAACTTTCCTTCCAATTCCCAAATTCCTAACCAAGTACTAGACGTATTTCCTGAATAAGCCGACGCTTTACCTAGGGGATTTCTACCCATTGGGAATAATCCGACTGTCTCACCAATTGCAAGCCAATCTTTACTTCCTCGAATATTCATTCGATTGATACCCCAAGCTGTAATTTTCCAATTGGGCTTGGGTGTATACCAAACCTGAATACCTTCAACTACTGTAGGCGAAAGTCGTCCATCCTGAGCATTGACCCAGTCGGACTGAATCCCCATTTTTCCTAGTTTAAATCCAAACTTCGGGTGGGAATATCCCAGTGAAAGCAACTCCAGTCTCCCAAAGAATCGATCTTGAGGATCTAAAACATTGAACATCCCCGTTTCATAGCGATTCGCTTGGCCAGTAACAGGGTCAGGTAACCAAAATTCAGAACTGAAAGCATTGCCAAACACCCGATAGCCTGCCTGAATTTCCCATTTTTTTTGAAGGGTCAATTTTCCACTAAGCAAGGAGGTTAGTCCGAGCGCATAATCAGAACGGAGTGCCTCGTTGGAATAGGATGTATTCATCCAAAAGCTTCGAAAGCTTAATTGTGGCTGAAAAACTACTTTCTTTTCTTTGTCAACCGTTTGCGATTGACTTGTCTCTGGAAAAAATGTAATTCCTAAAAAGAGAAAAGAGAAAACTATACCCCTCACTTGCTGCTCGATTTAGCGGCTTTAATGGGTTTGAAGGGTCCAAACTTATGTTGCTCCTCGGTGAATTCGTCTGTAAAAGGCCCGAAAGGATGATCCATGGGTTTTTTGGAAATATCGGGCCAGTCTTTGGAAAGGTCCTTCTTTGGTCGCTCCATGCTGTTGACATAGGCAGCTACATCCCAAGCCTCCTCATCACTTAAGATGGGCGATTCAAAAGATGCTCCCAATGGCATATTGGCTTTTACATAGCCAGCAAAACGGGTAAGTCTGTAGAGACCTGCTCCATGGTTGTAACTAGACTCCCCCCAAAGCGGAGGATATACATAGCCTGTCCCATTCGGCTTGGTCATGCCCTTGCCATCGGCCTGGTGGCAACTAGCACATTGCATATCGTAAACAATTTTACCTTTGGCTGGGTCTGCAGCACGATCCAATAGTGGCACCTCATAAATCCCCGAACCAGCTGGTATTTCTCCTTTAGGAACATCCTTTCCTACCCAATTGATGTAGGCAACCATGGCCTTCATTTCCTTGGAATCTCGCTCCAATGCCTTTCCATTTAAACTTCGCTCAAAGCAATCGTTGATTCGCTTTTGAATATCCTCTTCTGTTCCAGACCGCGCTCTAAATTTTGGATAGGTAGACGCCACCGCCCCATAGTTATTCCCAAAAGGAGCTGTTCCAGCTTGCAAATGACAATTTTGACAGTTCATCCCGTTAGACATGGCCAAAACTTTGCCCTTGGGACCAAGGTACTCGGCCGTGTTCGCTACCAAATCCTTACCATAGTGCAGTTCCGCTGCATTGGGTTCTTGGTCTATCGACGCAAAATCTGGTGCTTTCCAAAGAGAAGCTGGGTCCGCCAAGGCCTTTACAACAGGAATTTCAACTTCGGCTGCAGGAGCTTCTTGCGCTCCATTAAATAGACTTGGCAGCTGTACCCCTGAAACAGAAAGAAAAAGTAAAAGCCCCACCATAGCTACTAAGGATACAGCCAAGCTCAAAAGAGCAAGGACAAGGGTAATTAGCTTAGCAAAGGACTGGATCATTGGAATTAGGTTCTCTAGGAAAGAAACAAAGTTGTGAAATAGTTTCTTCTATTCCCTGTGACTAGAATCACCCAAACTACTATTTTTTTTCAAAAAATAAGTGCTAAAAATTCTGATTTAGTCGATTTTTAGTTGTGCTTCAAAAACCAATTTTCCTTCCACCCTACCTTGGATGAATGGGGAAGAATCGGCTCCGAGAAGAGTCAAACTCACCTGATCCAAAGCCTTGCATTCTGTTAAATAATTTACTGAAATTGAGGTGGGGAAAATGTCACGAGTCGCAGCGATATTTTCCACCCAGCGGATGTAACTGGTATGATTGACATGGTTGTACAGATCCAAATCCGAATGTTGAACCACAAGGATTTCTTTCGCTAATTCGGGCCCCGAAGCTTCTAATTTGCTCGGTTGCCAATCAGGGGCAGCTTGAGGATTGAAAAGGGAACTTGGAAGTACAGATTCAGGCTTGAGAATTCTTTTTTTCTCGGTATGCACTAGCAACCAAGAGGACATGGCTCTCGCCACCACCTCTTCCTGCTGATTCCATACTAAAAACTCCCGAAAAGCAAAGGCACCAGCCTGACCTCGACCTGCAGTGAAAATCCGAAGGGCATCTCCCCATTTTGGAAATTGACTTACTTTGATTTCTAATCGCGCTAGTGCCCACATCAACTGTTGCTCCAAGAGATTTCTTCCAAATCCTTGGGAATCTGCATGTTTCCAGGCAATTTCTTGCAAGAGATCAGCCAAAGAACACAAACTCAAATTCCCGTTGGGATGTACCTGAAAAGCCCCTACCTCAAAGGATTTTTCATATTGAAAATTTTCCGGCAAACTCATGATTCAGCGGGAGCTTCTTGGGACTGAAATATTTGTTTCCCAAAACTACTCAACAAGAGAATACCTAATCCGTTAATCCCAATTAGTGCGAAAGAAACTTTTAAATCAAAGAGTTCGGCCACAAAACCAATCAGCGGCGGGCCTACCAAAAAGCCAAAGAAGGAAATGGTGGACACCAGGGCTAGGGCTACACTAGGTGAATACAGTTTGGAACGGCCTGCAATACCGTAGGAAACGGGAACGATAGAAGCAACGCCAGCACCTACCATTAAAAAGCCGATAGCCGCCGTGAACAGATTGGGAAAGAGCACCGACAGGAGTAGGCCAAAGAATATGAGCAGCCCACTGACTTGAAGTACGGGAACCTTGCCAAAACGATTGCTTGCCTTGTCCGTCACGAATCTCCCAGAGGCCATAGCGCCCATGAAGCATACGTAGCCCAAAGACACGTATTGGGGCTCAGCTTCAACAATCTTTTTAAAATAAACCCCCGACCAATCAAACATGCAGCCTTCTGCCATCATCCCCAAAAATGAAATTACACCTATCCGAAGAAGCAGGGCATCTGGCTTTCGCAACACGAGTCCACCCTCCTCACCTGGTGCGGGCTTGTCGTTGATGACAAATTTTTGTGACAACAAAATAATTACGGCAGATAGCAAAGCCACTACAACGTAGTGCGCTGCAGGAGAAAAGTTAAGGAAAATCATGCCTGCACCTACCCCTGCACCGGTAAAGCCTGCCATGCTCCAGATGCCATGGAAGGAGGCGAGAATGCTTTTCCCAAACTGATTTTCCAAACCTAGAGCTTGGGTATTCAATGAAATGTTCATGATGTTGCCCAGCACACCAAAACCCATCAAGGCGGGCGCGATTGTCCAAAGACTTGGGGCCAAACCGATCAAGGGAAGAGTGAGTGCGTAGGCAAAACTACAAATCAAGATGACACTGCGACTTCCGTAACGATGTACAGACCAACCTGCGATGGGTAACCCAAGCATAGAACCAATCGGGAGGCAAAGTAACAAGGTGCCTAGTTGTCCTTCTGAAAGTTGAAATTTAGCTTGAATATCGGGTATACGTGCAGCCCAACTTGCAAAGCAAATCCCCATAAAGAAAAACATCGCTCCGAGTGCTATTCGACGTTTGGAAAGGTAATTCATGTAGTCTATCCTGCCTTAAAACGGAGCTAAGGTACATAGAAACCAAAAGAAAAAGAGATACAATCTCTGTCTGCCCAAAACTATTCCCCTTTATGCCGTGTTGAATCAAAAATTACGGATATGGAATTTGTCATTGTAGGGGTTATACTGCTAACCATTATCGTTTTTATACGATTCATTATTAAAAAAGTATTTGATTAAAAAATGCCACCCTTTTTCAAAGGTGGCATTTTGATTTTTTAAGAGCTAAACTCAGTTTTTTTTTAATTAGGAAAATATTTCTCAAATCTCCCATATACCCAAGTTCCTGCCAATGCGGAAAGCAGGGTAACCAACACGACGGTGTATCCACTTCCAATCTGAGCAAATAAAGGTCCTGGGCATGCACCGGTAATCGCCCAGCCTAGGCCAAAAATAAAGCCTCCAATCAATTGCCCCTTTTTAAAGACTTTGGTTGGAATGTTGATCGTTTCGCCATGAATAGATTTGATATTCAAACGCTTGATCAACTGAATAGAAATAATGCCAGTGACGATGGCAGAACCAATTACTCCATACATGTGAAAGGATTGGAAACGGAACATTTCCTGAATGCGAAACCAGGAAATAATTTCTGCCTTTACAAAGACAATCCCAAATACCACCCCGATAAGTACATATTTCAGCAAAGCCAATCCTTTATCCTGAGTTTGGCTTGAATTGGGAGCTACGCAATTTGGATCTGCTACTGAATCCATTTTTGTTTGATTTGTGGCCATAAGTTCTGGTGCGATTAAAATCCTACTACTTTCATAAGTGGTTCAAGCAATACGTGGGTCATGAAAAACCCACCGAGCATGAAGAAGATAGTTGCTACCAAGGAAGGCCATTGCAAGGCACTAATTCCCATGATCGCATGACCGGAGGTACACCCTCCTGCGTAACGCGTACCAAATCCAACGAGGAAGCCCCCGATCACAAAGAATAAAACTCCCTTCCCTGTAAATACAGTATCCCAGTTGAAAATTTCTAATGGCATTAGGTCTGAAAAATTGGTAAGTCCCAATGCTTTCAAGTCCGTTTGTGTCGCTTCTGAAATTACAATTGTATCTGGGTTGGCAAGAAAATTAACCGCTATGAATCCCCCTATGGCTGTTCCTAATACAAAAAGTAGGTTCCAAATTTCTTTCTTCCAATTGTAGGTAAAGAAGGGAATTCCTGCAGGAACGCATGCCGCGCAGATATGCCGCAAGGACGAAGAAATACCAAAAGCCTTGTTGCCCAGAATAAGTAATGCGGGAACAGTGAGTCCAATCATTGGTCCTGCTACATACCAGGGCCAAGGTTGAGAAATCCATTCAATAAATTGATTCATAAGTACTTACTACTTTTTTGTTTTAAGAATTCTAAAGATTTACAGTAAATTTTGTTGAACTTAAAGTAAGGTGCTTGGACAAACGTAAGCAGAAACGGCTAGTTTACCAGAATCCTTAATGGCTTTGAATCCTCCAGCCACATCAATTAGGTTTTCATATCCTCTAGCTTTCAAAGTGGAGACGAAGATCATGGATCGATAGCCACCTGCACAGTGCACATAGTAGGTTTTGTTCTTATCTACTTTCAACATACTGTCATTGATGTAATCTAAGGGCGCATTTTCCGCATCAAGTACATGCTCAGAAAGAAATTCTGAATTTTTACGGACATCCAGGATATGAATTTCAGGATCACCTTCCTTGATTTTCGCCAATTCATCTACCGTGATAGAGGTGATCGCATCTACTTCTCTACCCTCATTTTTCCAAGAGTTGAATCCTCCTGCAAGGTAGCCGATGGAATAATCGTACCCCACGCGAGCCAATCGTGTGATCACTTCTTCTTCCCTACCTTCTTCTGCAACTACCAAAATCTCCTGCTTCAAGTCTGGAATCATCGCACCTACCCAAACAGCAAAGCTTCCATCGATTCCAATATTTATGGAGTTGGGGATAAATCCTTTGGCAAATTCTTGCGCATTGCGGGTATCCAAAATCAAAGCAGACGTTTCGTTTGCTGCAGCCTCAAATTCTGCTGGACTCAAAGGTCTCACTCCTCTTTCCAATACCTCGTCGATGCTGTCGTAGCCCTGGATATTCATCATCACGTTTTGTGGGAAGTAGGCTGGCGGAGGGGTAAGTCCATGCAATACTTCTTTGATAAATGCTTCCTTGGTCATGGGCTGAAGCGCATAATTGACCTTCTTTTGGTTGCCCAAGGTATCGGAAGTTTCTTTACTCATGTTTTTGCCACAAGCAGAACCTGCTCCGTGCGCTGGATACACAATCAACTCATCTGAAAGAGGCATTATTTTGTTTCTCAAGGAATCGTAGAGATTACCAGCTAGGATCTCTTGTGTAAGCCCTTTTACGACTTTTTGAGCCAAGTCTGGGCGTCCCACATCACCAATAAACAGCGTATCACCCGTAAAAATTGCCTCCTCTTTTCCTTCTTCGTTTGTCAACAAGTAACATACCGATTCCATGGTATGACCTGGGGTATGAAGAACTTTGATTTTGATTTTACCTACGGCGAATTCTTGATTATCTTCTGCAATCACGGCATCAAATCCTAACTTCATTTCGGTTGGACCATACACGATTTTAGCACCTGTCTTCGCAGCTAAATCCTTGTGCCCGGACACAAAGTCCGCATGAAAGTGGGTTTCAAATACATACTTGATCTTCGCATTTCTACGGGCCGCTTTTTCAATGTAAGGCTGCACTTCACGAAGTGGGTCAATAATTGCTGCCTCTCCATATGATTCGATGTAGTAGGCACCTTGTGCCAAACAACCGGTGTAGATTTGTTCGATTTTCATATCTATATTTTTGTAGTTTTTCTAAATGGTTTGGTAAAAATAAAAGGAAAGACGCCCAAGCTGAATGACTTTTGTCACACGAGACTAGGCTTTCGTGAGAACTGTGCTTTCAATTAGTTGAACTAGTTGCTGTGCCGGAACAACCCCTGACTGCCTCCAAACTACTTCACCTTTTGAGAAAAGAATTAAGGTAGGCACTCCTCTTACTTGAAATTTACTTGCTGCAAGCGGATTTCGGTCCACATCCACTTTTAAGATTTTTACTTTTCCTCCCAATTGCCTGGACGTATCCTCCAAAATAGGTTGCATCATTTTGCAAGGGCCACACCATTCGGCAAAGAAATCAACCAATACCGGAGTATCCCCTTCGAGTAGTTCTTGAAATGTTTTGGATTTTGGAAGCATGATGGTTTAGTTTTCAAATTACCAAACAAATTTAAGAAACTCAGTTAGGCACTTACAGTAATCTTTGTCACATGACCTAGATTGATTGGTTATAGAAGGTTAAAAAATTCAAAAATTCCCGAGTTGGTCTAAAATTTCATAGTTTCGTAGTTCTAATTGATCGAATAAATGCTCACTTACAAGCAAATCAATAACCTTAGCGGATGGCTAGTATTCGCCATTTCTACGCTCGTTTACATCCTTACCGTTGAGCAAACGGCTAGTTTTTGGGATCCAGGAGAATTTGTTGCCGTTTCTTACAAATTGCAGGTTCCCCATCCTCCTGGAGCCCCATTCATGCTGTTGGTCTACCGCATGTTTAGCTTTCTTGCCTTTGGCGACCCCTTGCAGGTGGCCTATTGGATGAATATTGGGAGTGCGTTATTCTCAGGATTTACGATCTTATTCCTATTCTGGTCGATTACTTTGATGGGCAAACGCCTCTTTTCAGTAGTAGAAGGAGAGGAAACGAAAGGACAGACCATCGCTTTGATGGGAGCAGGAATGGTGGGTGCGTTGGTGTACACCTTCACGGATAGCTTTTGGTTTTCTGCAGTAGAAGCAGAGGTGTATGCCATGTCTTCCTTCTTTACAGCCATTGTGATTTGGGCATTTTTGAAGTGGGATGTGATCAAAGATCCTAAAGAAGAGAACAGATGGCTGGTATTTATTGCCTACTTGGTGGGTCTTTCCATCGGAGTTCACTTACTCAACTTGGTTACCCTTCCGGCGCTAGCCCTCATTTATTACTTTAAAAAATACCCGAACCCCAACCTAAAGGGCGGGATTTTCGCCATGTTCCTGGGTGGGGTTGCATTGATCATCATCAACAACTTCATCATTCCAGGCCTTCCAAGCCTTGCTGGTTCCATGGAAATCTGGATGGTGAATTCATTGGGACTACCCTTTGGAGCGGGAATCGTGTTTTTTGGATTGCTATTTGTGAGTGCGCTCGTAGTAGCATTCCGTATTTCCATAAAGCGGGAAATGGCTGTTTTCAACACCATTTTGCTTTCACTCACCTTTATTCTAATCGGCTATGGAAGCTATGCATTGATTGTGGTACGGGCCAATCAGGACCCGGTGATCAATGAAAATGCACCAAAGGACATTATTAGCTACGTCTCTTATTTGAAGCGCGAGCAGTATGGCTACCGCCCACTCCTCCATGGTCAATACTTTACGGCCACCTTGGTGGACCAAGAAGAAGGTGATCCAATCTACATGAAGGGAAAAAATTCCTATGAGATTGTTGATTATGATTTAAAAAACACCTACGACCCAGAAAAAACAACCATCTTACCGCGTATCTATTCCACTCAAGAAAGTCACAAGCGGATTTACCGTGCCAAATTGGGCTTGAAAGAAGGACAAGAACCTACCTTTGGGGACAACCTGTATTTCATGTTTAGCCACCAGCTTGGCCACATGTACTGGCGCTACTTTTTGTGGAACTTCTCTGGACGAGAGAGTGACTTTTCAGATGCTAACTGGCTAGGACTGGGCGATGCGATTTCCGATACCTATCCGGAATACATCAAGGAAAATAAGGCACACAACAACTACCTCATGCTGCCATTGATCTTGGGATTGGTAGGCTTTTTCTTCCAAGCAAAGAAAGATCAGAAGTATTTTTATGTAAATCTCATGCTCTTCTTGATGATGGGTGTGGTACTGGTACTCTACCTCAACTCCCCTCCCATCGAACCTAGAGAACGAGATTACATCTACGTAGGTAGCTTCTATGCCTTTGCGATATGGATTGGCTTAGGTGTATTAGCCTTGGCGCATGGCCTCAACAAGTTTACCAAAAACCTAGGCACAGCCGGATTGGCAGCCTCCCTGCTGACCTTGCCTATTGCTGGTTTGATGGCTTCCGAAAATTGGGACGATCACAACCGCAAGGGCAGGTACTTCTCCGTGGATGCAGCTCGAAATTTCTTGGCTTCATGTGCTCCAAATGCAATTCTATTTACGGGTGGAGATAATGACACCTTCCCACTTTGGTATGTACAGGAAGTGGAAAATTTCCGTACGGATGTTCGCGTGGTGGTATTGAGTTACTTCGATACGGACTGGTACGTGGAGCAGATGACCCGACCGATCAATGAATCCGAGGAGCTTCCATTTTCACTTGCACCGCAGCGCTATCAAAAAGGAACCAATGATGTATTGTATGTCATGGAAAAAGAGGGTCTGAATGCCATTTCCGCACGAGAATACCTCAATCTGATCAATAGCGGCTCAGAATTACTCCAAATGAAGACCTCGGGAAAAACCCTAATCAACATGGTCCCTTCACGAAATTTGATTTTAGAGGTGGATAGCAGCTTCTTGGCAAATGACGAAATCGTTCCTGCGAAATTCAAAGGTCTCTTTTCTCCGCAGATGAACCTGCAAGTAAGCGGAAATTACGTCACCAAAGGAACGCTGATGCTCTTGGATTTGATTGTGAGTAACAATTGGGAAAGACCCATTTACTTCAACAACACTTCCCTATCGACTATTGGTCTCAATATCAGCGAGCACGTAGTCATGGAAGGCCTGACCTATCGATTGCTTCCTATTCGTAAGCCTGACACACTTCGGGAGGAATTGGTGAACACCGATTTGGCTTTAAAGAACTACATGGAAAACTTTGCCTTTAGAGGAATGAATGATCCCAACGTGTACTTGGATGAGGAGTACCGAAGGTTTACTTCAAACCATCGAAGTGCCCTCAATTCCATTGCATTGGCACTCTTGGACGAAAACAGAATAGATGATGCAGCCAAACTTCTCAATTTTGGATTAACTACCATTCCAGATAAGGCCGTGCCATACGATCTTAGCAGTGGACAATCTGTTCCCCTGTTTTTTGAAGTTGGAGAAGATGAAAAAGCCTTGGAGATCGTAGATAAAATTTCGAAGCGCTCCATGGAGATGATCACTTACTACACTAAAAATGAGTTGGGCTACGATAGAGAATTGCTTGTATCCATCGAGATGATCAAGTACTTTATCCCATTATTGGAAGAGCGTGGATACCAAGAAAAATCTCAGGATTTGAAGAAACGTTTGGAAAGCCTCATTGGAAAAGAAAGTGAGGAACCAAGTTCGATTAGAAGAAGATAACCCTAAGATATATCCAAAAAAGGCCAGCAGAATTATCTGCTGGCCTTTTTTTTGGTTTATGACTTTATACCATTTTTATTTTTTCCAAAGGATATAAAATAGATCTAGGCCATCCTTGGGGTCATCTACGAGAAGGTAGTCCTCATGGGAAATCTCCACCACCGATGTACCTTGACTACGATGCAAGCGATTCCGATTGATACGGTTCAAAAATTCATAAGGCCATCTCAAGACTGAATTAGGGAGTTTATGCTGAAGATCAAACACATCAAAACGCATGATTTTTTTTACAGATTTGCGATTGGCTTCGTGGTAAGTCCATACTTTGTCATTCCCTCCAATTCCTTTGGCTTCGATCCGATCAAAAATCGGACTTGCCAAATCGATAAGCTGCTGAGGTACATATTCACGCTCATGCCAAGGATTTCGAGAAAGGGTATGGGTATTGTTTGGGGTAGAAATAATTGCTTTTCCACCTGGCTTCAGCATTCGGTAGATTTCTTGGAGAAAAAGCCGATCGTCATAGATGTGTTCGATCACTTGAAAACTCACAATGGTATCGTAAGTATCCTCAGCAATTCCTTCAAATGGAGGGATCACTGCCTGTTTGAATTCTACGCCAGGGTACTTGTTTTGAAGGGTTTGAATCACTTCCCCGATTTTATCCAAGCCGAGGTACTGTTCTGCATGCGGCAATAATTCTTCCACTCCCCGACCTTCCCCACAGCCGATCTCAAGCAAATTTCCTGAGATCCAAGGTTTGGCAGCAATATAGGCTTTCAATAATCGTTGATGAATGGGATTGTCACTGATCAACTTATCTGAAGCAATTTCCGTAGTATAGGTAGCCATTAGAAATTTTAGTATTTTGGCAAAAGTAAGGCTTATTTTTAAAACCTGAGAACTAATCCAAATGAATCAAAAGTACTTCAAGCTGCTGCCTTTATTCTTCCTTTTAACAGTCTTTTCCATTACTTCCTTTGCTCAAACAACCTTGAGCACTACAGATCAGGCACTCCGCTATTCGTTGTATGCCCGGTTGGGGATAAAGATCATCCCCATTAAGCTTTCGGAAAATAGCTTCAAGCTCCAGTTTGTGGTTGAAAAGATTGAAGAAAATGCGAGTTTGGATACCTATCAATTCAGTTACCTTGTTTTAGGTTCTTACGAAGAAGAAATCCGTTCCGAACAAAAAATTAGACTCAATGCCACTGATTTAATTGCTTCTACAGAACGCCATTGGCTTTTTGAAAAAACGATACAAATCCCCCAAGATCAAGGAAAAGCGATTGCGTTTTTTGAAGCGATCGATAGCCGTCAGCAGGATGCCTATACTACCCATTTGGATTTGAAAAGCCCCTTTGTTTATGACCAGCCCAACTTTGGGAATTACTTCGCAAATGAGATTCCTTTTGATCAAAATTACTTGACGCAAGGCCAATCCTTGCTCTTTAAAACTAGCAAAGGTCCTACCCTTTTTTCGTTTTTTAATCCAAGCCCATTCCCTGTTCCCTTCCCTCCAATGGAAACTCGCTTGGCAGAGGTTCCTAAGGAAGTGACATTAGAAAATCGAGGAGATTTTTTAGCAAACGTTCCTAAAACACTCAACGATGAGGGGTATTATTTTATTCAACCCGATAGTACTGCACAAACTGGGATTCTCCTTCGGACAGTTCACGATGCCTTCCCCAAAGTGAAAGATTGGAATGAGATGGTGGACATGGTGACCTACATTTCAACTAAAAAAGAGCATGAAACGCTCCTTCTTGCGCAGGATAAAAAGAAGGCCTTGGATGCCTATTGGTACAACTTGACTCGAAATGAAGAAGCGGCGAAGGACTTGATTCGTAATTACTTCAAGATGATAGAGTTTGCAAACATCCTTTTTACTGACTTCAAAGAAGGATGGAAAACAGATCGTGGAATGGTGTATATCGTGATGGGACCACCTCAAGAAGTGAATTTTTTTGAAGATCGAGAGGTTTGGTCTTATGCAGGTATTGACGACACTTCCAAAATTAGGTTTACCTTTGCGCGGGTCAAAACAATTCTTAGCCCACATTTCTATACCCTAAACCGATCTAGAGCTTACCAGCCGATTTGGTTTAAAAACATTTCACAATGGAGAAGCGGAAGGATGGCTTTCTAATCGATAAGGGAGCCTTCGACAAAGATTTTATTTTTGGAACCCGAGCAGTGATGGAATCCATCCATGCCGGCAAAGAAATCGACAAAGTACTCGTTCAAAAAGAGCTCAACAATGACCTAATCAAGGAACTTCTTCAGCTTTGCAAGGCAGAACATATCCCAGTAGTACGGGTTCCTGATGCCAAGTTGAACCGAATTACGCGCAAAAATCACCAAGGGGTAATTGCGCAGATGTCCACCATTGCTTATGCATCCCTAGACAATGTCATTGATCAGTGCTATGCCGTAGGAAAGGCTCCACTAATTTTGGTATTGGATCACTTGACCGATGTACGGAATTTCGGTGCTATAGCCCGTACGGCTGAATGTGCTGGCGTAGATGCCATCGTAATCCCTGAAAAAGGAAGTGCTCAAATCAACTCTGATGCCGTAAAAACTTCAGCAGGTGCCTTAAATTTCATTCCTGTAGCACGAGTAAAAAACCTGTTTTATACCTGCAGAGATTTGCAAAAAATGGGATTGTCACTCATTGCGATCACAGAGAAAACAGAAAAGCTGATGTATGAGGGCGATTTTGCCTCTCCGGTAGCGCTGATCATGGGTTCGGAAGAGGATGGGATTTCCCAAGAGATCATGGGCATGGTCGATGACCGTGTTAAAATCCCCCTTGCAGGAAATATCGAAAGCTTAAATGTCTCCGTATCCGCTGGAGTAGCGATTTACGAAGCCATTCGTCAACGCAAAAAATAAAAAAGAGGATTTCAAATGAAATCCTCTCCTTTTTTCTTCGCCTGGGCTACAAATTCCCGGAATTTATTCTCAGCATCCAACTTGCAAATCAGTAGCACATTTTCGGATTCGTTGATGAGGAAATGATCCAAACCTTGAACGACGACGAGTTTATCCGTATCGGTTTTTATAAAGCAATTTTTTGTTTCGTAAAGAAGTGCATTGGCTTCAACCACATTCTGGTCTTCATCTTTCTCTCGAAGCTCATGAAGGCTTTGCCAAGAACCAATGTCTGACCAGCCAAAATCACCCAAGACAACATACACTTGATCCGATTTTTCCATGATGCCGTAGTCTATGGAAATACTCTTCAAGGTCGTATAAGCAGCGCCTATAAAATCCGCTTCTGCAGGTGTGCCAAGCTGGGATTTGCCTTCTTCAAATACATCCGCAAGGTCTGGCATGTGTTTTCTGAAGGCTTCGAGCAAACTTGCTACCTTCCAAACAAACATCCCTGAATTCCATACAAAATCCCCACTTTCCAAGAAGGTGGCGGCAAGTTTGGCATTGGGCTTTTCGGTAAAGGTTTTCACCTTCAATACCTGAGAATCTTCAGAACCAGGTAGGTATTGAATGTACCCGTAGCCCGTTTCTGGTCGATTTGGCTTGATGCCAAGGGTCAGTAGCCGATTGGGCTCTTGCGCTGCAGCTAGTGCTGTAAGCAAGGTTTGAAGGAACTTTCCTTCCTGCAGGATCAAGTGATCTGCAGGCGTGACAATCATCGTTCCTTCGGGGTCAGTCTGGGCAATTTTATAAGCTGCATAGGCGAGACAGGCAGCAGTATTTTTGCGAAGGGGTTCGGAAAGGATCTGGTGATCCTGAAGTTCAGGCAATTGCTCGCGAACCAAGTCTACATGGACTTGATTTGTGACCACGAAAAATTGTTCCGCTGGAGCAATTTCTGTAAAACGGTCAAAGGTCATTTGCAAAAGCGTCCTTCCTGTACCCAAAACATCTAAAAACTGCTTGGGCTTACTGCTTTTGCTGTATGGCCAAAATCGGGAGCCTACTCCTCCAGCCATAATCACGATGTACGGGTGGTCCTTCATGGCAGTTTAAACAATACCTTCTTTCATCAAGTCATGAATATGCACAAATCCAGCGATTTTATCTCCATCTAAGACCACCAGCTGTGTAATATTGTGGGCTTTCATAAGAGCAAAAGCTGCAGTTGCATAATCGTCAACCTGAACGGATTTGGGATTTATAGTCATGATCGCTGAAGCTTGCAGGTCTTGAATCGCAAGAGTTTTCTGAAGCATGCGCCGCAAATCCCCATCCGTAATTATCCCTTTGAGGCTTCCAGAATCATCCATTACTGCGGTAGCCCCCAAACGCTTACTCGAAATCTCCACAATTACTTCGGCTACACTTGCTTTCTCTTGAACCATTGGAATCTGGTTTTTGGAAAGCAAGTCCCCTACCTTCAGGTACAATTGCTTCCCTAAGGAACCCCCAGGATGGAAGCGTGCAAAATCAGAGGAAGTAAATCCTCTAGCCTCCAATAGGCAGATGGCTAAAGCATCTCCTAGCGCCAAATGAGCAGTAGTGCTGGTAGTCGGTGTTAAATTGTGCGGACAAGCCTCCTCGGCAATCGTCGCATCAAGCACGTAATGCGCCTGCTCGGCCAAATAGGATTGAATATTGGAAACCAAGGCTACAATCTTCACTCCCAATTGCTTGACCAAAGGCAAGAGCACCTTGATTTCTGCTGTATTCCCTGATTTAGAAATAAAAAGAACCGTATCGTCTTGCTGCACCATACCCAGATCTCCATGGATGGCATCCGCGGCATGCATGAAAAGTGCGGGGGTACCGGTAGAGTTGAGTGTGGCCACCAACTTATTGGCTATCCAAGCACTTTTTCCCACACCTGTGATGACCAATCGCCCCTTGGACTGAAGGAGGTGGTGCACACAGTTTTCGAAGTCCTCATTTAAGAGCGTAGAAAGCTTGGCAATAGCCTCGGATTCATTTAAAAGAACCCGAACAGCGGTGTTTCTAATATTTTTTGTTAACTTCAATTTTACCTGCGTTAAACATTTGTTCTGCACAAAGGTATAAAAGTAATCGTTCAATCTGTTGCCCAGGTAGACATCACCCTCAAAGCCCTTTCTTCTTGTGGAAGAAAAAGTAAAGTTAGACCTTAAGAGAATCTTCGGATTCAGTCAGTTCCGTGGAAACCAGGAACTTATAGTTGACAATTTGCTCAACAACAGAAATACCTTTGTGATTATGCCTACCGGAGCGGGAAAATCCCTTTGCTACCAGTTACCGGCAGTGGTCAGTGAAGGAACGGCTATCGTAATTTCTCCATTGATTGCCTTGATGAAAAATCAGGTAGACCAATTGAATGCCATCGGAATCAATGCCCACTTTTTAAACTCTACGCTCACCAAATCAGAGGCCACCAAAGTCAAGAATGAGGTTTTGAAAAAGAAAACCAAATTACTTTACGTGGCACCTGAATCCTTAACCAAGGAAGAAAACATTGCTTTTCTAAAGGAGGCCCATTTGAGTTTTGTTGCCATTGATGAAGCACACTGTATTTCGGAATGGGGCCACGATTTTCGTCCTGAATACCGAAAAATCAAATCCATAGTCGCACAAATTGCCCCTCACCTGCCCATCATTGCATTAACAGCCACTGCCACACCAAAGGTGCAGCAGGACATACAGCGCAACTTGCAGATGGAGGAAGCGGATCTATTTAAATCCTCCTTCAACCGAACCAACCTGTACTACGAGGTACGGCCAAAGGTGAAAAATGAATCCAAAAAGGCCCTCATCAAATTCATCAAGCAACACAAGGGAAAATCAGGCATCATCTACTGCCTCAGCAGGAAGAAAGTGGAAGAAATTGCAGAATTGCTAAAGGTCAACCAGATCAATGCTGCCCCTTACCATGCTGGGTTGGATTCTGCAGTTCGAATAAAAACCCAAGATGATTTTCTCAATGAAGAACTGGATGTCATCGTGGCCACCATTGCCTTTGGCATGGGGATCGATAAGCCAGACGTGCGCTATGTGATTCACTACGATGTACCCAAATCCCTTGAAGGCTATTACCAAGAAACAGGCAGAGCCGGACGAGATGGTCTGGAAGGACATTGCTTGATGTTTTATCGGTACGAGGACATCATTAAGTTGGATAAGTTCAACAAGGATAAGGCAGTGACCGAGCGCGAAAACGCTAAAATCCTCTTGCAGGAAATGTCTGCCTATTCCGAAACAGGGGTCTGCCGTCGAAAATTCATTCTCAACTATTTCGGGGAGATTCTAGAAAAAGACTGTGGCTTCTGTGACAATTGCAAAAGAGAGCGGGAAACCTTCGAAGGTGCAAACTTCTTGGTCACGGTTCTTGAAGCCGTCAAGCAAACCCAGGAGCGTTTTGGCATTGAGCACCTTGTCAAAGTGATAAGTGGTGAGAAGGACGACTACGTGATAAGTTACCAACACGATCTCCTTCCTGTCTTTGGCAAAGGAAAGGAAGAGAATGAAAAGCATTGGACATCCGTCATCCGTCAAGCGATGATTGCCGCCTTATTGGAAAAGGATATCGAGAATTATGGGCTGCTAAAACTTACTCCGAAGGGAGAACGGTATTTAGAAGATCCCTACTTGATAGAATTGTACCGAGACCAGGATTTTGAAATGTTGGGGCAAACCGAAGCCGAAGAAGAACAGCTACTTACCGCTCAGGCTTATGATGAAAAATTGTTTGAACTGCTCAAAGTAGAACGGAAGCGTGTAGCCAAATCAAAAGGGCTACCTCCCTACGTCATTTTCCAGGATCCTTCCTTAGAGGAAATGGCAACAATTTATCCCACAACCAAGGAAGAACTTTCCCAAATCAACGGGGTGGGGATGGGAAAGGTGGCCAAGTTTGGAGACTCTTTTCTTCAAGTCATCCAAAACTATGTCAAAGAAAATGAGATTG
>CANGUK010000039.1 GCA_947457095.1 Cyclobacteriaceae bacterium | reverse complement strand
TTTTTAACCTATTCTTATCTAGAGTGATCGGAACTGTTTGACTAAATAAATGAGATTTAAGGTTAAATTGAAATTGACTATCCATAAGTTCTTTTACTAGAAGTTCTTTCTCTTCTTCTCTATTAGTTAGACATAAATCCATTTTCTCCAAAAACCACGCACTGGTGTGATCAAGTCCCCAACTTTTTAAAGTAGAAGTCTGATAAAAAAGAAAAGTTTCATTTTTAAAAAAATCGTTTAAAACATTGTATTGCTCATCATTTAAAGTTTTAACAGATTTAGACTGCACGCCACCAAAAGAGGAAAAAAGTAAAAGGCTTGAGCTGACAATTAAATACAATTTAAGAGCATTTTTTACTTTTTGCTGAACTGTTTCCATCGCTTTCATTTTTAATATTTTTTTAAGCCGCTTCCGCAAACACGATGACTTCTTCGCCTCGGCGCAGTTCCCCTTCAAATACGACGCTCATCAACTACTTGATCTCTTTTTCTTCCCTTGAGGTACAGCTGAGACAGATTAAAGAAGGCAGCAAAAGTAATGAATAGGCTATTCGTTTAATCACAAGATTTTTGTCCTTCCACCCTTACAAGTAAAACTTATTTTAATCCCTCATTCTAAAAGAAAAATGTGGCGCAGAATTCAAGTTTAGCACCTACTTTACCGATTGATTCGAGCACCATAGGATCGCCATACCAATCCCCTTTAAAAATCAGGGTATCGTAGCTGCCCGGAGGAAGATGAATCCGCATTAGTTTTGCGCTATTCGCATGAATACTGTCACCCAGAGAACCTGAAAACCAAAGATTCACCAGCATGGAATCTTCCAAAGTTCCTTTTGCGCGTAAATCCGTCGCATATATTCTATTTATAACCGATTCATCAAGGATAAGAGTATCGATATGATATCCTGAAATGGGAACTTCCATGTCCTTACAAATTTCACGCGAGCCCATAGAGCAGGAAACCATACTCAGCACCGCTAGAGCTAGGAATCCTTTAGAGACAATTTTCAGAGGTGATGAGGCCATTTTCATTAGAATTAAAGATTAATAGTTCTCCGTTGTTCATTGAGTTTAAAACAGCATTTTTTAGTTCTAAATCAGTACCGCTACTTACATTACTACTTATTGAAAACCCAACATTATTATTGTGGAAATCCATACTCCGATCGATCCCTTCTGGCGTATTGCACTCATGAGCTGCTCCTAATGTATATGCTGCTAATACGCCAACATCTCTATAATTTAATGCTGACCAATAGGCATGTCTAAATGCATCAGAGCAATCTTTGGCCATATTTTTTCCAAATGTAGATTCTGTTTCTCGAAAAGCCTTCTCTCGATTCCTCCAAATTGAATATGCCAGATAGGTAAATTCATCTATCCATTCTTTCTCACAATTAGTTAATGTGATTCCATATTGTTTTTCGATGTATGAAATTATATCAGCTCCCACTGAACTAGCTGGTGAACCCCCTCCTCCACCAGTTCCATCGTCCAAGCAGGCATCTTGGGCATTGGCAGTTCTTGCGGAATCACAGCTCGCTGAGCCGCAAGTAGTATGGCTATACACTTCGAATACGACCACTCCATTGAAACTATACACCCAATACCAGTCGATGCAAAATTCTGTTCGTAGCGCTTCAGCATCGAGGCGAGACTTAGCCCCACCTTCCCTTTGCAGTACCACTACCCGTCCATCGGCTTGCGTTCCATCCAAGGGTCGCGCTACAAAATCAGACCATAAGTAGGTCAGGTCTTTTGATTTGACTCCTGCCAAAAACCCTTCGACCAACAACTCCTCGTTTTGAAGTAAGAATTTGCTGTCTTTTCCCGCAAGCTCAAGCATCCCCCCTCGAAGCACCTTGCCCGAGGCATCTAGCTCAAACACGAATCGGCGCAAATACCCGGCCTCGTACCTTACCTGAAGCTTTCGATGGGCGGGCACGATCAGGATTCGCCCATTCGCATGGCTTTTAGCTCCCGCCCAAAAAGGGAATATCTCGTGTTCAGCCTGGATTCGGAAGGAAGAATTTACCTGCCTGGGCTTTTCCAATTCGTAATACTCCTTCGCCAAAGGCAGCGGATCTACCACCTTAACTTGCTTGTATGGCGCTACGTCCTCCAAGCTGCATGACCAAAGTCCAAAAAGTAGAAGTACGATTGGCCCAACTAATCTCAAAAATGAATGCATAAAAATCTAGTTTAAAAATTGATGATTCGAAAATGACAAATAATAATTATTTTAGCACAATTTTTATTTAATTATTTTGATTTTTTTATAAATTTACAATTAATACCTATTTTATTTTACTTGAAATCGAACATCAAAGCCAGTTCGCAAAAAAAAATAACCGAATCACTTACCCATCTTTTGGAGTAGACCAGTAACTTAGGTTGATTCATTCGCTTACCCACCAGGAATTAACCCACAAAAAGCCTAATTTCTGATCCTAACTCGCTTAATAGACCCTAGCTAGCCTTATTTATCCCATGAAAAAAATCCTTCTCCCCTTACTCCTGATCTCAGCCACCGCGGTAGGCCAATCCAAACTTCGTCCCAGCATTGATCAGAAAGCTCAGGGGGTGGAAGCCAAAGTCATTGAATGGAGACGGGATTTTCACCAACATCCCGAACTGGGAAATCAGGAAGTGCGTACAGCCAAGATCGTCGCCGATCACCTCCGCTCCCTAGGCATGGAAGTCACTGAAAATGTAGCAGTCACTGGCGTAGTTGGAGTCCTCCGTGGCAGCAAACCGGGTCCCATGGTGGCCTTACGCGCCGATATGGATGCCCTCCCTGTAACAGAAAGAGTAGATCTGCCTTTCAAGTCTACCGTGACCGCTACCTACAACGGACAGCAAACAGGCGTAATGCATGCCTGCGGACACGATTCCCATACAGCCATCTTGATGGGCGTAGCCGAGGTATTGGCAGCACATAAAAATCAATTGGAAGGTTCGGTCAAGTTTATCTTCCAACCTGCAGAAGAAGGGGTGACTGAAGTACCCATGGCAGGAGCCGAATTGATGGTGAAAGAAGGGGTCATGAAAGACGTGGACGCCATTTTTGGCTTGCACATCTGGGCACAGGTAGAAGCCGGCAAAATCGGTTACCGCCCAGGGCCAACTATGGCCGCGGTCGATATCCTGGGAATCAACGTACTTGGCACCCAGGCCCATGGTGCCTCTCCCTGGTCAGGTGTAGATCCCATCGTCACCTCTGCACAGATCATTACTGGCTTACAAACCATCCTTTCCCGCAGTGTAAATGTGACCGAGAACCCTGCCGTAGTGACTGTAGGCGCTATTCATGGAGGTATTCGCCACAACATTATTCCTGAAAAAGTAGAGCTTATCGGTACCATCCGAACCTTCGGCGAGGCGCAACAAGCGCTCGTACACCGCAGAATCAACGAGATCGCTACCAATATTGCCGAAAGCGCCGGTGCCAAGGCTGAGGTCAATATTCTCAAACTTTACCCTTCCACGATCAATGACGAGGCATTAACTGCCAAAATGCTTCCTTCACTCCATGCTGCAGCAGGAAAAGAAAATTTGATTTTAATGGACCCAATGACTGGTTCGGAAGACTTCAGCTTCTTCCAAAAAGAAAAGCCAGGCGTATTCGTATTCTTGGGTGGCATGAAGCCGGGTGCTGATCCCCTCAAAACTCCCTCTCACCACACCCCAGACTTCTATCTGGATGAAAGTGGATTTACTTTGGGTGTCCGCGCCTTGAGTTACCTGGTCGTGGATTACATGGGAATGAAGAAATAGGCTATTCCAACCTACGAACTAGTTCGAAGAAAATTTGACTCATGAGGGGTTCGGCTAGGCCAGCAGCAGCTATCACATCCTGCAGAGATACCTGATGGATTTTTCCAGGAACTCCCAGGTCCGTGATGGCGGACAAGCCAAACACTTCCATTCCAGCGTGACAAGCCACCAGTACTTCAGGTACAGTACTCATTCCTACTGCATCTCCTCCTAGGGTGCGCAGGTAACTGTATTCAGCAGGAGTCTCCAAATTTGGGCCCTCCACACCACAATAGACCCCAGTGTGGAGTTTGATGCCTTTTTCTTGGGCAATCTGTATGGCCAAGGCAATTAATCGTGGGGAATAGGGCACACTCATATCAGGAAATCGTGGCCCCCAGGTGTCGTAATTCTTTCCTCGCAAGGGGTTTTCTGGAAACAAGTTGATGTGGTCCGAAATCACCATGACTTCCCCCACGGCTTGTGCAGGATTCAAGCCCCCCGAAGCATTGGATACCAAGAGTGTCTGTACTCCCAAGCCTCGCATCACCCGAATGGGAAAGGTAACTTCTTTCATGGAATACCCTTCGTAGTAGTGGAAGCGCCCTTTCATGGCCAACACTTTTTTTCCTGCCAATCGGCCAAAAAGTAAGGTACCGCTGTGGCTTTCTACGGTAGAAATAGGAAAATGAGGAATATCCTGGTAAGGGATCTCTAGGTCCACCTGGATCTGAGAGGCTAAGTTTCCTAGACCTGTTCCTAAAATAATTCCCACTGCTACGGAGTCCGGATGAATCCCTTGGATATAGGCCATTGCCTGTTCCACTTGCTGCTTGTAGTCCATTTAAAATTTACGATTACCTGTTCAAAGATAGGATTTTGAAAAATTGTTCGAACTTTTCTGGGTACTTGTGTGTATAAAGGTGATAAAATTCACCCCATGATTAAAATTATTGTTAGCACCAATCGTAAAAACTCAGTTTCTGGTATCATCGCTACCCTGTACCAGCAGATTTTAAGGGAAAAAGGAGCTGACTCAGAGATCCTTTACTTATCAGACTTACCCGCCGATTTTACGGCAACTGCCTTGTACGAAAACAATGGGAAAAATCCGGAGTTCAACGCCTTTCATGACCGGGTCAAGGAAGGAAAAAAGTATGTGTTTATCGTTCCGGAATACAATGGATCCTTTCCAGGCATCCTCAAAACATTCATTGATGGGATGACTTATCCCAATTCATTCCAAAATAAAAAGTGTGCTTTGATTGGCTTGTCTTCAGGAATTGGCGGGGGTGGCATCGCTATGAGCCACCTCACCGACATCTTCCATTACCTGGGTATGCATGTTCTTGCTCTCAAGCCCAAACTAGCTAAAATAGAGCAAAATATGTCAGATAACCTGCTCACCAACAGGCTGTATGTAGAACTACTACATACCCAGGCAGACATGCTGCTCGACTTCTAGGACTTAGTCCACGTTGTCGTGCAAGAATCTATTGTTGCCTAAAATCTCGTTCTCCTCATTGAGGTTGAATCTGCTTAGGGAAGATTCTGAGCTATGCTGCGGCTCATTCAAAATCACATTTTTGCGCTGGTAGGCAGGCACCTCCATCTTTTCAGTCAAATCGTCTGAAGCAGTGGTTAGGGCACGGCCACCTTTCAATTTCTCGAATCGCTCGTGTGCACGCTGAATCGCCTTCATCTTCATTTGCTCGTAGTAGTCAGTTGCAAACACTGGAGCAGATGGCTGCTGCAGTTCATCTGACTCAACGGGAGCAGCAGCTACAGGGGCTTCTTCCTCTTGGTACAAGTCATGTACAACTTTTTCCTCTACTTGCTGTGGCTCTTCCATCACAGGAGCTTCCGCTACAGGCTGGAGATCAAATGAGAATAATTCTTCTTTTTCTTCTTCTTCAACCACGGGAGTAACTACCGCTACTGGAGCTTTGGGAAAGGAAAAAGTAAAGGTACTTCCTTCAGCTATGGGCTCTTCTTTTACTTGAGCTGACTTTCCAGAATCCAAGTCGATTACCGTTTTCACTTGCTCAGGAGCAGGTGTAGGAGTTGGTGCAGGAGCAGCAGCTACTGGCGTAGAAAATGCAGAAACTGGAGCAGTTGTCGCCGTAGTTAAGGGCACATTGGCAAGTCTATCCATTTCGAAGCCAGTAGCAATGACTGTTACTCGGATAGCTCTACCCAATTCAGGATCAATCCCCTGACCAAAGATCACCTCGGCATTGTCTCCTGCTTTTTCTTGGATGTATTCGGTGATGTCGCTCAGCTCGTCCATAGAAAGTTCTTCTTCCTCGCCAGACATAATGGAAAGCAAAATTTTCTGTGCGCCTTTGATGTCTACATTGTTGAGCAATGGAGAAGAAATCGCAGAACCAGCCGCACGGATGGCACGTCCCTCCCCTTCTTCAGTGGCAGAACCCATCACTGCAGCACCTGCATCTTTCATCACGGTCTTCACATCCTCAAAATCGACGTTTACGTCTTGGTGGATGGTGATGATTTCAGCGATGGAACGTGCAGCAGTGCTCAAGATATCATCTGCTTTGCTGAAGGCAGTTCGGATAGCAAGGTTACCGTAGATCTCACGCAACTTATCGTTGAGGATGACCAATACGGTGTCGCAATTCTCACGAAGGGATTCTATCCCGGCCTGAGCAACTGCCATTTTCTTCTTTCCTTCAAACATGAAGGGAGCGGTCACGATCCCAACAGTAAGGATATTCAATTCTTTAGCAATTTTGGCTACGATTGGAGCGGCACCTGTGCCTGTACCTCCACCCATACCTGCAGTGATGAATACCATTTTGGTATTGTCGGCCAAGAGCTCCCGAATCTCCTCTTCGGATTCCAAGGCTGCGCATCTTCCTTGCTCAGGATTTGCGCCTGCGCCTAGTCCTTCAGTCAAGTTGGCTCCTAGTTGAAGTCTCAAAGGAACAGGGCTAGATTTCAAAGCCTGGGCATCGGTATTGACCACGACGAATTCTACGTCCTTAATTCCTAGGCCATACATGTGGTTGACGGCGTTGCTACCACCGCCACCTACACCGATGACTTTGATGATGGACTTTTGATTTTTGGGGAGATCAAATCTGTAATCTTTCATGTTATCTGACATAATTATAATTGGTGAGTTTATTTAATGCTAGGGTACTCTTTGGGTGAGTTTTTAGGTTTGATTTTAACTTTTAGTAATCGGCATCATCACCGATATCGTCTGAGATAATTCCCTTCAGACGTTCTCCAATGCTCTTGAAAAAATCCTTTGAGATATGGTCTCTTTTTTCAACTTGCTTTGGCTTGACACCTGAATTGGCTCGGCGATTTTGATACATTTCTTCTCGAATATCTAGGGACTTGAATCCTGCGAGAACCAATCCTACGCTGGTCGCATACATGGGGCTCTTGACCTCCTCTAGAACTGATTTTCCCAAATGCTCATTTGGAAAACCGATTCGGGTATCCAAGCCAGTCATGTATTCAAATAGCTGTGAGATGAACTGCATTTGTGATCCTCCTCCAGTAAGGACAATTCCTCCTGCTAGCTTCTTGTAATAGCCGCTCTGCATGATTTCGTTTTGGACGATCTCAATGATCTCTTCCATTCGTGCCTGGATGATGGAAGCGAGATTGCGAATGGATATTTCTTTAGGGGCACGATTTTTCAAGCCTGGAATCGATACGATTTCATTGGGATTGGCTTCCGCAGCGATTGCCTTTCCAAAGCGAGTTTTCAACAACTCCGCTTGGTTTTGCATCAACATGCAGCCCTCCTTGATGTCGGCCGTAATGATATTTCCTCCTAGAGGAATCACTGCGGTATGACGAATGATGTTTTCGTAGAAAATCGCAATATCAGTGGTACCACCTCCAATATCGATCAAGCAAACCCCTGCTTCTTTTTCCTCCTCACTGAGAACCGACAGGGAGCTAGCCAAGGGCTCAAGAATCAACTGCTTGGAAGTTAGATCGGCACGCTTGACACATTTGTTGATGTTATTAATCGCAGAAGTTTGGGCAGTGATCACATGGAAATCTGCCTCCAAACGAGTGCCCGACATCCCTACGGGATCTTTGATTCCACCTTCGTAATCGACGGTATAATCCTGAGGCATCACGTGGATGATGCTATTGCCAGGAGGCACCACGATGTTGTGCATGTCAGCGGTCAGTCGCTGTACATCCTCTACCGTGATTTCGTCTTCAGTAGGCTGACGCATGATACTGCCATGCATGATTTTGCTTTGAATGTGCTGACCAGCAATCCCAACAATCACTTCCGCGATGTTGACCTCCGCCATGTTGGCACATTCTTCTACAGCCTTTTCGATGGCATGCACAGTCTTTTCGATGTTGGTCACAATTCCTCGCTCCACTCCATCAGATACTGACTTGCCCATCCCTAGGACTTCTAGTTTTCCAAATTCATTTTTGCGACCAATGATGGCGCAGATTTTGGTCGTTCCGATGTCCAGACCTACAATTAGTTTGTCGTTTTCCATATCCAAGCTTTATTCACAAACGATTTGATTTTTATACTTTACGCTGATCCGCTTGTATGCGTCCCAGCCCTTTCTAGGCAATATTTCTTTATAGAGTACTCCGATGCGATTGAACTTACTTTCAAAGTCTTTGGCATCTCCAAATTCAATGACCTGCTTCCCTACCTGCTGGTGAATGCGAATGTCATTTCTCCCATTGATCTCCAACTCAGTGACCTGTGCACTCCAGAATTTGTCATTCACTATAAAATGAATCAACGGCATCAACTCGGGCAGTACATCCAACCTTCCCTGATCCATCAAGGAGCTGATATAGGGTCCCTGCAAAATCAACACCCGGCTTGTATAAGTCGGCGAAGTAGCAATGAGTAAGCCATCCTTGGTGATGTAGCCATCTGCACTTTCTGGCCTAGCAATTCGCGCTATCGGTTCATGCTGAGTCAGATTTAACTTCACGATTCCTTGTTGATCCATCGAAGCCTCCACCGTACGGATAAATGGATGGCCCAACAAGCGATCTTCTATGTCATTTAAAGGCACCTCCTGCATCGGAAGCCCTTTTTTCAATTCTGGAAATGAGGATGAAAGAATGGTTAAAATCTCCTTTTCTTCCACGAAATAGACCCCACTCACCGCTTCCAAGTTTACTTCCACCTGATTGAAGGTTCTGCTTTGGTTTTGCTTTTCCACAAACCCAATGTATCCTCCGGCGGTTAGGCAGAGCAACACAATTCCGAGCACCTTTTTCACCTTAGCCTTATTCATGCGTTCGTGGGGTTAGGTCTAGAATTGGTCCATGCTGCAATACCCGGTACTAGCCGGTCGATATCTCCTGCCCCCAGAGTGACTAGCACCTCAGGAGAAGAAGCCGCCAAGAAATCCATCACTTCGGTCTTTTGAATGCATACCTTCTTGCTGGCCTGTATGTCCTCCAAAAGCATTTCAGAAACTACTCCTGGAATAGGAAGCTCACGTGCTGGATAAATCGGTAACAATACCACCTCATCCGCAAGGGATAGGCTTTCGGAAAATCCAGGAGCAAAATCACGGGTGCGTGTGAAGAGATGCGGTTGGAATACCACCGTCATCCGCTGGGAAGGGAACATGGCACGTACCGAACTCAGGCAAGCCTTGATTTCTTCAGGATGGTGTGCGTAATCATCGATGAAGATTTTGCCCGGCTGCGCGGAATGAATTTCAAATCGACGCTTTACCCCACGGAAAGTCTTGATTCCTTCTCGGATTTGGGCTTCATCTACCCCATGATCGAGTGCAATGGCGATGGCTGCAAGTGCATTTTCCACATTGTGGAAACCAGGAATAGCCAATTCAAGTCCCTTGATTTGGTTTTTGCTGCCGATGTAATCAAATACAAAGGAGTTGGGCTTCGCTATTATGTTTTCAGCATGAATACCATCTGATCGAAGGCCATATTCCCGAAGGCTAGAAGGGGCAATTCCCTGATCCCCTAGTCGATAATACGCATGACTTTGTAGGTACACTTTTCCTTTTTTGTCTACCAAGGACAAAAACTGTCGGAAGCCATCCAAGATGGATTGCTCATCTCCATAAATATCCAAGTGGTCTGGATCTGCACTGGTCAATACGGCCTCATTCGGGTGCAAGTGAAGGAAGGAGCGGTCAAACTCATCTGCTTCCACCACGACAAGAGCCTCTTTGGACTTGCCAGAAAGGATCAAGTTGCTGTTGTAGTTCTGTGTAATTCCGCCCAAGAAAGCCGTTACTGCCTTTCCTGCTGACTTCAACAAATGCGCTACTAGGGAGGAGGTACTGGTCTTGCCGTGGGTACCCGCTACCGCAATGGTGTACTGGTCCTTGGTAATCATGCCCAATACTTCAGCCCTTTTCTTCAATAGGAATCCCTGCTGGAAAAAATGAAGCAAGACGGAATCCTTCGGAATCGCTGGCGTCCAGACCACCAATACCTCTTCTGGTCGCTCCCTGAATTGGGTAGGAATTGCTTCGATCTGATCTGCAAATATGACTTCCATCCCTTCTTCCACCAGCGCATCTGTTAGCGGGGAAGGGGTCTTGTCGTAACCCGCTACGGCATAGCCTTCCTGCTGAAACCAGCGCGCCAAGGCACTCATGCCTATGCCGCCGATTCCGAGGAAAAATACGCTATGTATCCCTTTCGCTATCATTTGAGAAGCAGTTCAAGTTCATGTACTAAGGCATTTGCCGCATCCGGCATGGCCAATTTCTTTATGGCTGTTGCTAGCGCCTGAGCTTTATCCTCCTGCTGCAGCAACTCGTCGATGTATTCTTTAAACTTCGCCACTGCATCTGCATCTGCTAGGAGCACTGCAGCCCCCTGCTTCACGCAAGCATTCGCGTTTTTGGTTTGATGGTCCTCGGCCACATTCGGTGAAGGAATAAAGATCACCGGCTTCCCTACCAAGCAGAGCTCGGATACGGATAGCGCTCCTGCGCGAGACACAATCACATCTGCTGCGGCATAGGCCAGATCCATCTCGCGGATAAATTCCCGCAAATGAATGTGTGTCAATCCCGCTTTTTCCAAGGCCAGTTCCATGTCCTTGAAATAAAATTTTCCGCTTTGCCACAAGACTTGATATCCTTCTTTTTCCAAGTCTACCATATGCTTGAGCATCGCCTGATTAAGTGTCCGAGCACCTAAGGATCCTCCCAAAACCAAGACAGTTTTGCGAGTTGAATCCAACCCAAATACTTGAATTCCTTGTTCACGTTTTCCTGCTAAGTCAAGCAAATCCTTTCGAACAGGATTGCCTGTAAGTTTTAGCTTCTCCTTCGGGAAAAAGCGGTCCATCTCTGGATAGGCTACACATATCTTCGCCGCTTTCTTAGCCAACAGTTTATTGGTCAATCCTGCGTAGGAATTTTGCTCCTGAAGTAGCGTAGGAATACCTTTATTCTGAGCCGCATAGAGCACGGGGCCACTTGCATATCCTCCTACCCCAACGACTACATGGGGGTTAAATTCTTTGACAATACGAGATGCCATTCGAAGGCTTCTCCAGAGTTTGATTGGGAAACTTAAGTTCGCGAGGGTCAACTTTCGCTGAAGACCTGCTACTGGGAGACCTTTGATAGTATATCCAGCCTCAGGCACTTTCTGCATTTCCATTTTCCCTTGAGCACCTACAAATAGAATCTCCGAGTCTGGATGTTTTTCCATCCAGGCATTCGCAATGGCCAGGGCTGGGTAGATGTGTCCACCGGTGCCTCCACCGCTAATGAGAATTCGATATGTTGCTCCTGTTTTGATAGGGTTCAGGTTATGCTGTTCGTAATTGATTTCCTTTTTTACTCGTTTCGCCCACGGCACTTGCCTCCTCCTGGTGGTCACCTCGACTGACGCTGAGAATAATCCCCAAGGCCGTACCGGTAAATATTAAGGAGGTTCCTCCCATGCTCAGCAAGGGAAGTGGAAGTCCAGTGATCGGACCTAGTCCCACGGCTACAGCCATATTGACTAGGGCCTGTATGACTAGGGCAAAACTCAAACCTGCGGATAACAAGCCTCCGAAGGCTTTGTTGGAATTGGCAACAATGCGCATCCCTCGGTAGAGGAGCGCCAGGTACAAGAAGAGTACAGATACTCCACCTACCATGCCGTATTCTTCCAAGATGATCGCATAGATAAAATCTGAATAGGGGTGTGGCAGCGTGTTTCGCTGCTCACTATTTCCTGGTCCTTTCCCTGTAATCCCTCCCGTAGCGATGGCGATGTAAGACTGCTCAGCTTGAAAAGGAACCTTGCTGTCATCATCCTTAGAATCCATAAAGGTTTCAATTCGGGAGATAAAGGTGTTTTTTCGCTGACCAGTAAACATTGCTACAGAAAGTCCGATCATGCCCACCATCACTACCAAAGCCAAATGCTGCAAAGGCACACGTCCGATAAACATGATCAATAAGCAGGTGATTAGTAATAAAATCGCCGTGGACATATTGGCCATTCCAATTAAAGCGCTGATTACTCCAATGGAAATGATGACTGGAATCAAGGTTCCTGTCAGATCTTTGATGTTGCTCTGACGCTTGGCAAGCATCGCCGCCAATGCTGCAATCAAGGAAAGCTTGGCCAAATCCGAAGGCTGGAAAGCTTGGTTGATTACGGGGATCATAAGCCAACGATTGGCCTCGTTGATGTTGGAACCAAACAAATAAGTAACCACCAACAAGGGGATGGAGAGGAACATAAATAGTCGTGCATAGAGCGCATACTTCCGGTACGGAATCTTATGTGCTAACCACATCACCACTAGAGAGGCGAATACAAGTTTGGAATGCTTGAATAGGTACTGCTCGGTATTCACCACTTCGTCCTTGTACACCAAGGTACCTGTAGCGGAATACACCACCAGAATGCTAAACATAGATAGCAAAATCACGATGGCCCAAATGATTGGGTCACCTTTGAATTGCTCATCTATCCATGCTTTAATCTGGTTCATGCGCTTTGTTTTTGAGTTAATGCCAGCACTGCTGCTCTAAATTGATCTCCTCGATCTTCGTAATTCTTAAATAAGTCAAAGCTTGCACAGGCAGGAGATAGAAGGACCACCTCCTGGTCAGTAGCCAATTCTTGTGCCCAAGACACTGCCTCTACCAAGTCTTGGGTTTCCAAGATTTGTCCAATGTGTGGAGTAAATGCAGTTTTTAATTTTGCATTGTCCTTACCCAAGCAGATCAGTGCCTTCACTCGACCTTTCACCACCAAGGGGGTCAACACGGAATAATCATTGCCCTTGTCTACTCCACCAGCAATCCATACCATGGGTTCTTTGTAGCTGCCCAGTGCATAAAACGTAGCTTCTACATTGGTGCCTTTGCTGTCGTTGACATAGCGAACCCCATCCAATACACGAACAAGCTCCATGCGGTGCGCAGCATTTTTGAAAGTTTGGTAGCCGCTGATCAACTGTTGCTCAGACAATCCAGCCAAGAGAGCGGCTACTCCAGCACCCAAGGCATTGAGTAGGTTGTGCTTTCCTTGAATCGTCAAGGCAGAAACAGGTATACTCACCTGAGTACCGGCAACTTGGAATGTCAACCCATCTCCGTCACTAAACCCACCCTGGCTTGGGATTTTTTCCAAGGAAATTCCATACATCGAAGCCTGTATAGGCGCGCGGTCAAGTCCTGTCTTGGAAAAAGGATCTTCCAAGTTGAGAATTGCCACATCTGCCTGATTCATGTTTTTGAATAAGGCCATCTTGGAATCGATGTAACGCTCCATTTGGTAGTTGTAGCGATCCAGATGATCTGGAGTAATATTGGTCAGTAGGGCGATGTGTGGCTTCAAACTCACCAAGCCATCAATCTGGAAACTGGAAATTTCGATTACCCACCAGGCATGATCTCCATCGAGTAATTGTCCGGCCCAGCTTTTGCCTACATTGCCAGCAAGCCCTACGTCCCATCCTGCTTCTTTCAAGAGGTGGTAGGTCAATAGGGTGGTGGTCGTTTTTCCATTGGTGCCAGTAATTGCGATCACCTTTCCCTTGCTGTATTGACTAGCAAATTCAAGTTCATCTACCACAGCAATCCCCTGCTGCATCGCCTGTTGCACCACTGGGACGGTTGTTGGGATTCCTGGGCTTTTGATGATCAAGTCGGCAGCCAAAATACGAGCCTCGTCATGCTTGCCTTCTTCAAATTCAATTCCTGCTTCCTGAAGCTGCGTTTTGCGTGCCTCCCCAATGCTGCCTCCATCCGAAATAAAAACGGCATAGCCCTCCCTCTTGGCGAGCAATGCTGCTCCCAACCCGCTTTCTCCAGCACCGAGGACGACTAGGCGTTTCATGGTCTTACCTTAGTTTGAGGGTGGCTAATGTGACTACTGCAAGTAGGATACCGACAATCCAAAAACGGGTAACGATCTTGGACTCGTGAATTCCTTTTTTCTGGTAATGGTGGTGAAGTGGGGACATCAGAAATACCCGCCTACCTTCTCCATATTTCCGCTTCGTGTATTTGAAGTAGGCCACCTGAATCATGACGCTCAGGTTTTCTACCAAGAATATCCCACACAGAATTGGGATTAGAAGTTCTTTTCGAAGTGTCAAAGCCAACACAGCGATCACACCCCCTAGCATCAAGGATCCTGTATCGCCCATAAATACTTGAGCTGGATAGGAGTTGTACCAGAGGAATCCCACACAGGCACCGATAAAGGCGGCTGTGAAGATTACCAGTTCCCCAGAGTTGGGGATGTACATGATGTTGAGGTATTGGGAAAAAATGGCGTTACCGCTCAAATAGGCAAAAATGGCGATGGTCAAACCGATGATGGCCGAGGTTCCAGCCGCCAGACCATCAATCCCATCCGTAATATTGGCACCGTTGGATACTGCAGTAATGATGAAAATCGCTACAAAAATATAAAGCACTGGGGTCATGGAATCACCCAAGAATCCAAGGAAATCTTCGTAGTTAAGCTCGTTGTTCTTGAAAAATGGAATGGTTGTTTTTAAGGCTTTGGTATCTTGAAAAGAAGGAGTTTCCACCACCCCACTTTCCACTGACACAGGCGTAGAAAACTCTCGGATGACCACGTCGTCATTGTAATACAAGGTTGCCCCCACAATGATCCCGATACCAATTTGACCTACGATTTTGAAGCGCCCTTTAAGGCCATCCTTATTCTTGCGGAATACCTTGATGTAATCATCCAAGAAGCCGATCAAACCCAACCAAACGGTGGTGATCAACAAGAGTTGAATGTATATGTTGTTGAGGTTGGCGAAAAGAAGCGTCGGAATCAAGATGGCTGCAATCATCATCAAGCCACCCATGGTAGGTGTACCTTTCTTTTGGGTTTGTCCCTCTAGACCCAAATCGCGAACGGTCTCGCCGATCTGACGATTTCGAATCCAGTTGATAATGTGGTGTCCGAAGGTGATGGTGATGATCAAGGAAACCAAGGCTGCCATCCCGGCACGGAAAGAAATGTAGCGAAACACCCCAGTTCCTGGGATGTCCAACACACGATCGAAGTAGTCAAATAGTGAATACAGCATGTCAGTTTCCGTTTAGTTGAGTCAATAATTCCGTCACGACTTCGGCATCATCGAAATGATGCTTTACGCCTTTAATTTCTTGGTAGTCTTCGTGCCCTTTGCCGGCAATCAAGACGATATCTCCTTTTTGACACAGCAGAAGCGCGGTCTTGATGGCCTCTCTTCGGTCTTCAATAGTCAAGGTTTTCCGAAAATCTGTCGGCCCCACACCAGCCTGCATGTCTTTAAGGATCTCAGCAGGCTCCTCAAATCGTGGATTATCAGAGGTAAAAATGGCTTTGGTACTCTCAGAAACAGCTATTTTGGCCATGGTCGGACGCTTGGTCTTGTCACGATTGCCTCCACAGCCTACTACCGTGATGAGTTGCTCATTGCCAGTTCTGAAAGCATTGATTGTCTTCAGTACATTGTCAAGCGCATCTGGGGTGTGCGCATAATCCACAATAGCGGTAATGCCACCTATTGAAATTCGATCAAAGCGACCCTTGGCTCCCTTGATGGCAGACAATTCCCGAAGTACTTCATCCTCATCCTCACCGAGTAGCACGGCGGTGCCGAGTACACCTAATAAATTGTAGGCATTGAAGGAGCCAATCATACGGAACCAGATAAGTTTTCCGTTGACATCCAACTCCAATCCTTCGATGGTGTTAGAAAGTATTTTGGCCTTGAAATCTGCAGCAGTCTTCAGTCCAAAGGTTTGCAGGGTACCCCGGCAATTTTGAACCATGACTCCACCTCGCTTGTCATCGCCATTGACTAATGCAAAGGCATCCTTTGGCAATTCATCAAATAGCTTTTTCTTGGCCTTGATGTATTCATCGAAGGTGCCATGGTAATCCAAGTGATCGTGCGTGATGTTGGTAAATACCGCTCCTGCCAACTTCAATCCAGCAATGCGCTCCTGCACGATGGCATGGGAACTCGCTTCCATAAAGCAATGGGTACATCCTGCATCCACCATTTTGCGCAGCAGGGCCTGTACGCTTACTGCATCCGGAGTGGTATGCGTCGAAGGGATCACCTCTTCGTTGATTTTATTCTCTACTGTAGATAGGAGTCCAGTGCTGTAGCCCATGCGGACAAAAAGCTGGTGCAGTAAGGTGACGGTGGTGGTTTTTCCATTGGTACCAGTTACGGCCACTACCTTGATTTTCTCAGAAGGGTTGCCGTAAAAATTGGCCGCCATAATCCCCAAGGCCTTGGCCGAATCCACTACTTGGATGTAGGTGATTCCTGTGGCTAGGGTTTCTGGTAGCTGCTCGCAAATGATGGTGGTTGCTCCTTTTTCTAAGGCAAGCGAGATAAAGTCGTGCCCATCCACTTGGGTCCCTTTGACTGCAACAAAGGAAGAATTTTCAACCACCTTACGGCTATCAAAGACCACATCACTCACCTTTCGCTCCATGTCTCCATAGGTCGAGGTCAGTGATACTTTGTACAATATGTCTTTGAGCACGTTCATTTATCCAAGTACGAGGTCAATGGTGGCATTAGGTGTAAGTAGGGTTCCCGGTGAAATCGACTGGGACAGCACTTTCCCCTTTCCGTTGAAATTCACTTTGAGCCCTTTATTTTCCAATAGATACAGCGCATCACGAAGGGACATCCCGGATACGTTGGGAACTACTGCATTTTCAGTTTCTGTCTGCTGGAGTTGAACTTGCCCAGCAAGGCTTGATGCAACTACCCAATCTTCTTGAGTAGGAGATTTAAGTGGCAACTTGAGGTATTCAAAAATGCCTTGAAGTTCCTCTCCCTTTCCTGAAGCCACGTAGGGAAATTTGGAACCTGGTACTGCCGAAGGCAATATTTTAGTTTGATTGACCACATTCAAATCCAAGTCTTTGGCGAAGATCTTGTCGGCGATCTCTTTAAATACAGGAGCGGAAACATCCCCTCCAAACACAGCAACTCCTTTGGGGCTATCAATCACTACAACCATGCTGTACTTGGGTCGGTCCGCTGGAAAATACCCTGCAAAGCTGGTGTAGTAAATCTCCTTGTAACTCCCATCAATAATCTTTTGGGCGGTACCCGTCTTGCCGGCGATTTTATAGTTTGGATTCTTGATGTTTCGGGCAGTACCATTTTCGACTACACCAAGCAGCAGCTCCTGCAGCTGCGTGATAGTTTTTGGGGAAGCTATGGCATCCCGGATGACCACGGGCTCAAAGGTCTCGAGGATTTGTGCTCCATTGCTGACCGACTTTACAAAAAGGGGCTTCACCATTTTGCCACCATTTGCAACTGCATTGTACAAGGTCAGCGTGTGGATCGGGTTCAATTTGGATTCGTATCCAATGGAGATCCATGGAAGGGAAGTTCCATACCAGGTACTTGTACCCGGCTTTTTGAAAAAGGGCTTTCCTTCACCGATGAGTTGTAGGTTAAGTGGCTGAGCCAATCCTACTTTATCGACGTAGGCTAAAAATTTGGAAGGACTGGAACCAAAATGGCGATCCACCAATTTGGAGATGGCTACGTTGGAGGATTTTTCAAATGCCTGACGAATAGTGATGGTTCCGTACCCTCCATTCTTGGCATCGTACATGGGTTGACCATAAAAACGATAGACTCCATTCCCCGTCTCAATCATGTCGTTGGGACTGATCTTGTTTTCCTCCAATAAGGCGAGCATGGACAACAACTTGAAGGTCGAGCCTGGCTCCACACTTCCCATGTCTCCCACAGCATAGTTGTAGCTTTCTACATAGCCAGTACCAGTGGCATTTCTTTGAAGGTTGGAAATAGCTTTTACATGGCCAGTGGCTACCTCCATCACGATGACGGAGCCAAATGCTGCATCTGTTTCTTTTAACCGATTTCGTAAAGCTGTTTCGGCTACATCTTGAATGGTCACATCCAAGGTAGTTTGGATATCGAACCCATCGAGCGGCTTGACATCATCCACATCAAAAAGTGGCTTCCAAACACCGCCTGAAAGTCGCTGGAACAAGGCTTTCCCATTTTGGCCTTTCAGTTGGTTGTTGAAGCTGTATTCGATTCCAGACCCTACCCCATCTTGATTCAAGGTGCCCAAGGTTCGACTCGCCAAAGAATTGAAAGGCTGGTAGCGCCGTTCGATTTTTTCAAAAATCACACCCCCCTCAATTCTGCCTTCTTTAAATATTGGCCAAGATCTGAGAGTCTGCATGTCCTGGTAATTGATTTGTCTGCGGTTGACCATCAAATACCGTTTTTGGTTGGATCTAGCGTCTTGGATCATCCGCTTGTAGGCTGTCGCTGACTTGTCCTGGTAAAAAGTAGCCAAAAGGGTAGCTAAGGAATCTATCCCTTCTTTAAATTTTTCATCATCCACTACCGTGGGATCGATAGCCACTTGGTAAAATGGCAAGCTGGTCGCCAACAAGCTTCCATCTGCCGCATAAATATTGCCTCGCGTAGCAGGTACCTCTCGGTATTGAAAATTAACCTGCTCTGCCTTTGCTTTCCACTTCTCACCCTCCACCAACTGCACTACTGCCACCTTGTACGGGATCGCACAAGCCGCCAAAGCTACCAGGATGAAGATCATCCGAACTCGGATCACTATGGAGCGTTTGATATTCACTTTTTAGGCAGTTCTATTTTTACCGGTGGTTGCTTCAATTCATAAATATCTAGCACAGCTACCCGCTTGGAAACTTCAGATTGCATGCTGCTTTTCATGTAGTCCGCTTCGAGTGTAGTCACATCTGCACGGAGATCCGCCACTTCTTGCTTTGCTTTATCGATTTGCCGAATCCTATTTTCTGCACGCAGGTTGCTGTAGATGTAGATCAAAGCCAGCAAGGCTACAAATCCTACTGGAGGCACCAATTGCACCGGTACCCCTTCACCTAGGATTCGCTTCACATCGAGCTTTTCTTCCATCCAAGAAAAGATAGTCTTCCCTGAACGGCCTTTTGGGCTGCTCCCTTCTTTCAACTTGTTCTTGAAGGTGTTCTGACTCATTTTCCTGTTTTTTTGGCTACTCTCAACTTGGCACTTCTGGATCTGGGATTTCGTGCTAGCTCTTCTTCCGAAGCCACAATGGCTCCCCTGCTAACAGGCTCTAGCGGACGAAGGAGATTTCCGTAGAAATCCTTCTCCACTTCACCTTGAAACTTTCCTTTGGTCATCAAACTCTTGACCAAGCGATCCTCTAAACTGTGGTAGCTCATCACCACCAGACGACCTTCAGGCTTTAGGAGCTCTACTGCACTCAGCAGCATTTCTTCCAAAGCCCCCATTTCATCGTTTACTTCTATCCGCAAGGCTTGAAATACCTGTGCGTAGTATTTAAATTCTTTTCCTCGAGGCGCAAAGCGCTTTAAAAATGCTGTAAACCCTTCCGTAGTGGTAAAGGGCTTGACCGAACGCTCCGCCACAATGGACTGAGCAAGGGTCTTCGCATTTTTGATCTCCCCGTACATGCCTAGGATCTTGTGCAACTTCCCCTCATCCGCGCTAGCAAGCAGCTCTTTGGCACTGAACTCAGCGGATTGATTCATCCGCATGTCTAGATTTCCTTCAAACCGCGTAGAGAAGCCCCTTTCAGGAGCATCTATTTGGTGGGAGGAAATCCCAAGATCCGCCAGTATTCCATCGACTTGTTTGATTCCATGCAACCGCAGGTACCGCTTGATGTCTCTAAAATTGGCTTGTACAAAAGTGAAACGAGGATCCTGCGGAGCATTGGCCAAGGCATCGCTGTCTTGATCAAAACCGAAAAGATGTCCTCCTTCCAAACGAGCTAAAATTTCCTTGGCATGCCCTCCTCCACCAAAGGTCACGTCGACATAAACTCCGTTGGGGAGAATAGCCAAACCTTCAATGCATTGGTCGAGCATCACTGGGATATGGTAAACCGGAGTAGACATCGCGCTTAGGAGAGGTACTTTTCCATCAGGCTAGACAAGCCCGCCGTATCCCCAATAATGTGCTTTAGGTACTGTTCAGGATTCCAGAGTTCAATTCGGGTACCCATGCCAACGACCACCACATCCTTCTCCAGGCTAGCATAGGTTTGGTACAGCTTCGGAATCAACAATCTCCCTGCACTATCCAACTCCACCTCGACGATGGAATTGA
>CANGUK010000038.1 GCA_947457095.1 Cyclobacteriaceae bacterium | reverse complement strand
CTACCCATTGGAATCTGCCACCACTGAGAATTTTGATGGTACGTCTCGCCCCTGGGGTGGAGCGTTGGATCTGATCCTCACGTTTTCTTCCTGTAATCACCCAATTCCCCGTAAGGTCATCTTTGCTATCGGAAATGCGCTCCCAGGTTTCCACGAGAGGGCCTTTTGGGGTGGTGGCCGATACCGTCAGTCGATTTCCGGTTAGGTTTACATCAAATAAAGTGACCATCCCTACGATTTCGGGGTTGAGCGTAAAAAACTCCAAGGTCTCCTGTAGCTTGCCGGAAGTCATTGAAAAAGGTCCTCCACCTGCTCCTACAAAGGAATTGTCCGCCAGATTTTTGATCCCAAAAGCAAAGTAATTGTCCTGATAGATTTTGATAAACTCCTGGCCCGTGACGGGAACTTGATTTTGACTCACTAATTTCCAGGCGCCTTCCACCTGTTGGGCGGCAAGGGAGCAAGCAAAAAACAAGAGGGGTAGCAGGAGGAATTTTTTCATGACAGGTTAGGGAATTGACGATAGAAGATGGAAATTGAAAAAGATTCCACGAAAAACCAAGCACTCTTTTTCTAGCAAAAGAACCTTCCCCTTCCTCCCATGCATACTTTCCAGTTTGGCGGCAGCAAAGAAGACGTACTCCAGGCCATCCCCGAACGCAAAATCAAAAAATTGACTGCAGGGGAGAAGCGCCTAGTGGTCTTGCGCATTGGGGAGCTCATCCATGTGTTTGACGCCCAATGTCCGCATCGTGGTGCAGACTTAAGCCAGGCCAACATCAATGGAGCAGGGGAGATCATCTGCCCACTCCACCAGTACCGTTTTGACTTGAGGACGGGAGATGTGCGGGCAGGCTACTGTTCTTCACTACCCGTATACCGAAGTGAATTGACCGAATCAGGCCTTTGCATTTACCTCCCTTAATGCAAGGGAGCGCCATTGGGAACGGGCTGGTCCGCAGTGGCAATCCATATCCCCCCTTCGGTACTAGAAAATCCAGTAATGAGTACCTCCGACATAAAGTCTGCCACCTGACGAGGGGCCAGGTTGCAGACACAAAGTACCTGCTTTCCCAGTAAGTCTTCGGGTTGGTAATGTACCGTAAGCTGGGCAGAAGATTTTTTGATCCCTAATTCTGAACCTAGGTCTACCCAAACCTGATAGGCAGGTTTTCGAGCTTTTTCAAAAGGCTCCACCCGCAGAATAGTTCCTACCCGAAAGTCTATTTTTTTGAAATGTTCTAGGTCAATCGTTTGCATTGCCGATATATTTTCTATTTTTAAGGACGTTTTTCGAAAGCTAACCCGTATTTCAATAAATTATGTGGAACTGTTCAAGAATATTTGCTGGTAAAGTTGCCCTGCTGAGCATGGCTGCTTTCGGCTACTTGCTCCTCCCATCTGAAGCAAGGGCTCAAGAGGAAAATTCGAAAAAACCATTCGAAAAACCCATTTCAGAGGAGTCTATCACCCTTCCGGAAGCAGGAACAGCCACAACCGTGTCCGTTCAAAAGCCTGCGGTAGCCAAGCCAGGGATCCCGCTTCCCTTACCTAGAAAAGAGACACATACGGGTACCCATCTCCAAGAAAAAGAATCCAAAAAGAACGAATCCCCCTCCACCTTATCCTTCAATATTTTTTTATACATCGTCGATAAGTTTAAAGAGGATCAGGATAACTAAAAAAAAAGGAGGTTTAAACCTCCTTTTTTTTTAGCTCGATGCAATAAAGTCTTCTAGATCCTTCAGGCTAATCTTCCCTTCGTAATAGGCTCGTCCAAAGACGGCTGCCTGAAGGCCCAAATCACGTAGCCTTTTGAAATCATCAATCCCACGAACCCCACCAGAGGCGGCGATGTACAGATTGGGAAAGCGATCCACTACTTCTTTATACAGGTCAAAGTTTGGTCCTTCCATCACCCCATCTCGAGTGACATCGGAGCACTTGACATGCTTGAGCCCACGCTCGTAAAAAAATTCAATATGATCAAATAGGTCCAATTCTGTTTTGGTGAGCCAGCCCTTGATCTTGATTTTGTAGTCATTCGGGTTGGTATCGGCCGCCAAGTAAATTTTTTCACGCCCATAAGAAAGAATGAACTGGGCAAAACGCTCCGGAAATTTGGCTGCAGCAGAAGCGATGGTCACTGTTTTGGCACCAAACTCAAAGCACTTAATCACATCTCCATCGGTGGAAATACCTCCAGTAAAATCCACTTCCAAGTCGGTATAGCCAGCAATGGCTTCCAAGATGTTGTAATTTTTGGGTTCCCCTCTCCGGGCTCCATCCAAATCCACCAGGTGTACCCGCTTGATGCCAATCCCTTCGAAGGCCTGCGCAATCTCAAGGGGATTGTGGGAGATGACTTCTTCGGTTGCAAAATCGCCCCGCTTAAGCCGCACACACTTGCCGTTGATCAGCCAAATGGAAGGAATTATTTCAAACATGGTAGTAGTAAAAGAAAGAATAGGTGTGAAAAATTGAACTCAGTGATTTAAATATACAATCCTCCGCGTTTTATGAAAGCAGAAAGCCCGAAAAAATTACAATTATTTTCAAAAACTGCCTCTAAAAATAACGCTCTTTTAACAATTCGTATCAATTTTCATCAATACACTAATTTTCCAAGACGCCCTTGGCCTCCTGAAGCCCAAAGTGCTTTTCCTCCGGGCGCCGCCTTGACGGCATGGTATCCTGTGGTAGAAAAAGGCTGCCAACTGTGGGCCCCATTGGAAGAGAAGTCCGAACCGCCCGGGCCCACTGCCACTACCCATCCCTTGTCTTGAAGATAAGCAACACCAGAACGGTAGCCATTAGGACCCTCGCTGGTCGAAGTAGTCACCTCACCAACAACTAGTAATGCATTGGCGATTCGGTAGTCAGGCTTCAGGTAATCCCCACCCACCAACACCAATCCTTCGGCTCCAGGTAGGGAGGTAGCGGCAAAAACTCCCTGGGAAGACTCCCCTTGAAGCATGTCTGTCAATTCACGTACCCCCCAGGATTGAGAGGCAAAGGTATAGCGATGCAAACGAGCAACCGTGCCCCCCGTCGCAAATACCAGTCCTTCCGAATCAGCCAGCATGGAAGAAGAACTTGCCGCAAAGGCAGCTTCCCCTTGCACGGCATCCGGTAGCTTGGCTAGGGAATGCCAACTTCGCCCTCCATCGAGGGTCTCCAAGATCATCCACTTCCCTCCAAAGGGGTCTCCTAAGACATACCCACGCTGGGCATCGATGAATTGGATGGCATCAAAAAAAGCTTCTCCTCCTTCCTGATGCACTTTATTCCAAGTCTTTCCTCCGTCTTCGGTTCGGTAGATCACTGCAGGCTGTCCTGCCGAAGCCGCCACCGCTGTCTGCGCATCAAAGGCATGGATGGATCGAAAGTCTACGGTATCCAACCCTGCCACAGTACCCGTCTGCCAGCTTGCTCCTCCATCCTCAGTCTTCAGCCATGTTCCTCCACTCCCACTTGCCCAGCATACCTGCTCCGAAATGGGGGATAAGCCTCTCAAAGAGGCTTTCCCTGGAGATTGAAACTGTTTCCATTCGGGGCCTTGGGCAAAACTTAGGCTAGCCCATAGCCAGGCACTTAGCAGGAAGAGAACTTGCTTCATTTCACATCCACTTTTCGGTAGGCATCTATTAGTGCCAACTCTCCTTCTTTACCCGGAAAGGCATTGCCGTGCTCCATGCCCAAAATACCTGTAAAGCCTTTTTTGTGGATGTACTGGAATACGTTGGCATAGTTGACCTCACCCGTACCCGGCTCCTTTCTTCCTGGATTATCTCCAATCTGGATGTAGGCAATTTCCGACCAGGTTTTTTCCATGGTTGCGATCAAATTGCCTTCGTTGCGCTGCATGTGGTAAGCATCGTACAGCAATTTGCAAGCAGGGCTACCCACCGCTCTGCAGATCATGTAGGTCTGATCGGCATGGCGGAGAAAAAGGTCCGGATTGTCACTAAGGGGCTCTAGAACCATAGCTAACCCATGGGGCTCAAAAATCTCTGCTCCCCGCTTCAGCGCATCGATGACATGGCCTGTCTGCACACCAATCTGTAGGTTGCGCTCAAAATAGCCGGGCACCACGGTCATCCATTTGGCATTGACCCGCTTGGCAGCTTCTACTGAGGCACGGCAAGTCGCCAGAAAGTTATCCAAAAACTCCTGCTTCCCCGAGGTGAGGGAGACCTTCCAGTTGTCACCACCATCCACCACAAATACTCCCATGCGCATGCCTAGTTCATCGAGGGTCTTGCCGATCAATTCCTGCTCGGCAATCGGTCGCTTGAGGAGTCCATTGTCTTCTAGGGAGCGAAATCCCTGATCCGCCATAAAGCGGAGTTCATCCACTACCCCTCCTGGCGCATGTTGCTTGAACATGCCAAAGTGTGGGGCAAAATCTAGTTTAAATGGTGCTGCTGCCACTTTTTCCTTGGCAAAAGAAGGAACTGATAGCATTCCTGCTCCACTCACTACTGCTGTACCGAGGCCTAGCCTCTTGATAAATCCTCTCCTTTGCATGGCTTAGATTACTTTAGTTTTTCCAGGTATTGCATGTGGGTAGTAGCCATCTGCGTTTGGCAGCAGCTTTGGTAGCGCATCCCAAGCAAGGGTATCGGGGAAAAGATCCACCTGCCCGTTGAGGGATTCCTCCCAGGTCATCACCTTACCAGAGTAGGTGGCATAGCGACCCATGATGGCGGTAAGCGTGGACTTGGCTGCATTTTCTGCATCTGCAAATTTGTATTCTCCCTTTACCAGTGCCGCCCACAGTTCGTCGTGCTCTTGTTGGTAAGGATTGGGCTGGTTTTTACGATCGTGATCGTAAATCACATTCCCCTTCCAGTCGGTGAGCAAACCGTGATTTCCTGCACTGAGGTAGGCTTTTCCTTTTGTACCTTGGAAGGTTTCGTCGACGCGATTGGCTGCCCCCGGGAAATGTCGGCACTCGGAGTGAATCACGCTGCCATCCGCATAGGTGAAGGTGAGCACATGGTGATCAAAAATCTCCCCATGATCCTTGCCAGTACGCACGGCTCGTCCTCCTGTGCCCTCAGCTTTAACTGGATAGCCATTCTTAGCCCAGTTGGCCACGTCAATGTTGTGCACATGCTGCTCTACGATATGGTCTCCGCATAGCCAGTTGAAGTAGTACCAATTGCGCATCTGGTATTCCATCTCCGTTTGGCCCGGGGTCCGTGGCTTCACCCAAACACCCCCGTCATTCCAGTACACCTGACCGCCGACAATATCGCCGAGGGCTCCATCCTGGATCCGCTTCATGGATTCCCGGTAGTTGTTTTGGTAATGGCGCTGCAAGCCCACGACCACGTTGAGTTTTTTGGCCTTGGCTACCTCAGCCGCAGCCAGCACCTTCCGAATGCCAGCGGCGTCTGTGGCTACCGGCTTTTCCATAAAAATCTGCTTGCCTTGTCGTACGGCCTCCTCAAAATGGGAGGGGCGAAAGCCTGGAGGAGATGCCAGAATCACCACATCTGCTTCGGCGATAGCCTTCTTGTAGGCATCGAAACCAACAAAGCGCCGCTCCTGCGGTACATCAACCTTGTCCTTGCCATACTTTTCCATAATCGGCTTGTAGCTGCCCTCGAGTCGATCGCCAAAGGCATCTGCCATCGCCACCAACTTAATGGGATGTCCGGTATCAAAGGCTTGAAAAACAGCGCCAGTGCCACGGCCTCCACAGCCAATCAAGGCCAGCTTCAGCGTGTTTTGTGGGGCAGCATAGGCTCCAGGTACTAAAAACGAGGGAGCGAGTAGACCTCCCGTAAGCAGGGCGGAGGTCTTCATAAATTCTCGACGGTTGGGATTTTTTTTCATAGGGAGGTGAGGTTGGGTTCAATAATCAACAATGGGTGCCTGCGTATAGTAGGCATAAATTTCTTCAGTGGAGGGCGGAATCAAAGGACGAACCAGCCGCATGCCTACAAAGGGTGCTTCCGGAAACCACCATTGACTTTTTGGTATTTGGGGATCTATTCGTTTCCATGAAGGATCCGAATACTCCCGAAAGGAGGAGCCAAGACTGGCTTCAGTAGTAGCAAAGTTTCCCCCTCTAAGGGAATGTGGATAGAGTTTAGTGCCTCGATTGACAGGATTGCTCGCAGGAGATTTACTGTAAAAATCAGGGGCATAGGCATCAATTACCCATTCGGTCACATTGCCATACATGTCGTGCAGCCCCCAGGGATTGGGTTTTTTGGTTCCTACCACCTGGGTAGTTTGCTTGCTATTGGCTGCATACCAGGCATAGTCTCCCAGGATTGTAGGTTCGGCACCAAAGAAAAACCGTCCTTCCGATCCCGCTCTAGCCGCATACTCCCACTCTGCTTCGGTGGGAAGTCGGTAGAAAATGCCAGTCTTCAGGTACAGCCAGTGGCAGTATTGAAGGGCTCCATATTGGGTCATCCCTACGGCAGGCTTTCCTTCCTTTCCCATGCCAAAGGTCATGTCTAGGTAGGGCAAACTCGGACGCGAAAGTGCATCTACTCGTGCAGGCACTCCTCCTTCGGTGATGGTTTGCTCGTAGTTCTTGTCTAGAAAAAGTTCAAAGGCATCCCAGGTCACTTCATGTATTCCCATCCAAAAGGCATCAAGCTGTACCTGATGACGCGGCTGCTGGTCCGTGAGGGAGGGGTCTGCTGATCCCATCCAAAAACTTCCAGCAGGAATTGGAGTCATGTCAAAAGAAACCGATGTGCCGCCGATGGTTTGGGTGTAGGGTTCAAATACAGGGGCTGGATTGAGCTGAAAGCTCATCAAACTCACTAAAAATAGGCCCAGGATTTTTTTCATCAGGTCAGCGGGTACGACATTCCCATGAAAATACAAATTTTCTCTGAGCTAGAATAGCGCATTTGATAAATGGTTATTCCTTTTTTTGAAAGCTTGAAATCCGAAATGCAAGCCTGAGTCAAAAAATAAATTTAGGAAGAAAGAAAAATTGGAGGGTGGAGTCTTTAAAGCCTTTTTACCACCTCTTTTTTGGGCAGTCGCAAAGCCCACATGCCGCGAAGATCCCCCAATGCATAGCCGGTGGCTGGATCTTGAGGATAGAGCTGCTTGAGTTTGGCGGCGGTTTCGGGAGCGATGTCTTTTTTAGGATCACCGTGGCAACTTAAGCAGAGGGCATTGGCCAACAGGATGGGTTTGGTGTAGAGCAAGACTTCTCCACCTTCTGTTTTTTGGATGCTGGGGTCAGAGGAAATGTTGTTTTCTGCATTGTAGGCATAGGCATCCAAAAGCGGAAGTTCGGCGGCATTCGGAGCATCTGCAGGATTTCGAGGCTGGGAAGACACCCGGCGAAGGGTGACTGCATGTTTGCTTTCTAGGGATTTCAGCAAGGGCAAGGCATTGACCTTGCAAAAATCTAGGGCGCCTGCAGGCCCATTTGCTGCAATTGCTTCTTGCAGTTGGGCGGTCAATTGGGCTTGTGCTTCTTGGGTAATGGAGTCCCCCCAAACCATCGCCTCTTCTAAAATCGTTACCTCAGTAATTCGCTTCACCTCATTGTTGAGCTGCACATCATTAAAGGCTTCCTTGGATACCCGCTCCTGGGGACCGCAGGCGATCAAGAGAATTAGTGGGAGGAGGAGAAGGTTTTTCATGAGGTACGAAAGACGAAGAACGAAAGACGGGATTAAAACTAATGTCGAATGTCGAACGCTGATTTAGGAATGTAGAAGTAGGGATTTGAATTAGGACTAGAATTCTGCTATTTAAGAATTAGGATACTTGATACTCTTTATAATGCTGATTGAAGAATGTTGAAGTAGGGATCCGAGTTGTACAATGTACCAAGTAAGAAAGCAAGTTTGAGGTACGGAATGGAAGTTAATTTCGAATGTCAAATAATGCTTGAAGAATGTAGAAGAAATCCTACCTGTGGAATTTCGTACTTCGTATCTCGTATTTCCTACTTTGTACATTGTACTTGCCCGCCTGCGGCAGGCAGGGTACTTGGTACAAAGTTCTACTTGATACTAGATACTATTCCTCCCCTTTCACTCGTACGTACTGAAAGATATCGCCGACAGTACCACGCTTAATGTAACCTCTTTTCAAAATCGCTTCGGGGATGTAGCCGGCTTTTTCAAGTACATGCATGGATTCCCCATTGAAGTCATAGACTTGAGCAAAGATTCGCTGGATATCAAATTTTTCAAAAATATAATCGGTGTAAAGCTTCACCGCTTCGGTTGCAATGCCCTTGCCCCAAAAGGGTTCACCCACCCAAAATCCCAGCTCCATGTTGGTGCGCAGCTCGTCTTTTCCCAGTTCTGCACCGATGGCACCCACCAATCTACCCTCAAATTCGATGGCAAAATTTTGTGCTGGATTGAACTTTTGATTGTGCTCGATCCAATGTCTGGCATCATGAATAGTGTAGGGATGGGGATAGCTATCCCGCAGGTTCATGGCAATTTTTGGATTATTGGCAATGGGGTACAGTTGATGAAAATGAGATTCATTCCAGGTTACTAAGTGGATCTCTCTTTCTCCTTCGATAAGCATGTGGGGTGTAGGTTAACTCGTTCTGCGTAATTTTTCGAATATACGGGCTTCTGCCCTTCTTTACAAGGTCAAAAGGATCAATCTATGCCTCCCGCCTGCATTTTTTCTAAATTTTCTGCCATGCGGAGGGCAGTGATAAATTCTTCGATACGCCCATCCATGACCTCGGGTAGGTTGTAGACCGTCTTGTTGATCCGATGGTCGGTCACTCGTGACTGGGGATAGTTGTAGGTGCGGATTTTATCCGAGCGATCTCCACTTCCGACCATGGATTTCCGCTGCGCCCCTACGGCCTCGTTGTGCTTGGCTAGCTCGATCTCGTAGAGTCTCGACCGCAGTACTTTCAAGGCCTTTTCAAAGTTTTTGATTTGGGACTTTTCATCTTGGCAAGTCACCACCAGTCCGCTGGGATTATGGGTCAAGCGAACGGCTGAATAGGTGGTATTGACTGACTGCCCTCCAGGTCCTGAGGAGCAATAGGTATCCTTTCGGATGTCGTTCATATCGAGATGTACTTCCACTTCATCCATTTCGGGAAGGACCGCCACAGAAGCAGCAGAAGTATGTACCCGCCCTTGAGATTCGGTAGCAGGTACGCGCTGTACACGATGCACGCCTGATTCGTACTTGAGCATCCCGTACACATCAGCACCCGAGACCGTGGCGATGATTTCCTTGTAGCCCCCTGCGGAGCCAAAAGTCAAGTCCAACACGGTCAACTTCCAGCCTTGCATTTCGCAGAAGCGCTCGTACATCCGGAATAGGTCACCTGCAAAAATAGCCGCTTCATCCCCGCCAGTACCTCCTCTGATTTCAAGAATACAATCCTTGGAATCATTTGGATCTTTGGGGGTGAGGAGCTGCTTCAATTCCTCCTCGAGGAGAACTTTCTTCTCCCGCAATTCCTCGAGTTCTGCTTTCGCCATTTCTCGGAACTCCGGGTCTTTTTCCTTATCTAGGATTTCCTTGGCGCTGTCAATGTTTTGCAGGACTAAGGAATAGGCATCGGCTACACCCACGAGCTTTTCCAGATCCTTGTACTCCTTGGTGAGCTTGGCATAGGAGCTCATATCAGCCATGGAGTCAGGCAAGATGATGAGCTGCCCTACTTCTTCAAATCGGTCTTTTAGGCTTTGTAATTTCTCGAGCATGGGGAGTAAAAATCCGGACAAAAGTACGGCTATATTCGGGGAAGACCTCGAAAAATTGGAAGAAATTGCCCTATCCTATCCCTTTTTATGCCTGAATTTTGTAGTAGGTAAACCTTCTGTCGTCTGGGTTTTTGTGCCTAAGAACGAGTTCTTTCCCAGCGAAATCGAGGTAACGCTTGTTAATTTCTTTGATTAGGCGGGAGCGCTTCATCCGTTTGAAATCATAATTTTCTAGTCCATCCAAACCAAGCAATTGATCAAGGGTTTCAGAAGTGAGTTGCTGCCCAGAGTAGGGAAGCAGCAAGCTGATGGGTTCAAAATTGAGTGTGGGCACAGGTTCGATCGCTTTATTCTTCTCCTCTTTAAGATTTGATTTCTTTGCTCGACGAACGATCATCACCCAAAGAATTCCCCCAACGAATAAGAAAGGCAGCAAAAGGTAAATCGACTTCCAACTAAGTCCACTTGGCAAAATACCCGCTTCAAGTACTCGAACTTCTCCAACGACAACAGATTTTGACTTGATGAAATCTAGATCAAGGGTCTTGGGCTCCCCACTTTCAGACTGGTAATGCAACACGTTACCTATGACTTCCAATACGGGTGAATGTGCCATATCTGCATTTCTAGAAAGAAAGTAAAACATCTTTCCACTTTCTTTCTCCAAAACATTCCAGCCCAGGTTGTCCTTCCCACTGGTGTTGGCGAGCAAGAGATAGTCTTGAGTTTCGATGGAAAAGATCGTAGACTTGGACACCAACTCCAGGTTATCTACCCCATCAATTCGTATTTCTACCTTTTTCCAGGTTTTGCTTTCCCAATCCAAAAAGTAACCTTGTGGCTCCCATACATCAATTCCTTTGCGAGGATTGTAATAATGACCAAATAGTGAAAAAATACCTTTGGAATTTTGGTAAACAAAAGAAGTATGGTAATCCATGGGCTGCTCCTCCGTTTTGACCCATTCCCATGTTCCATTGATCTCATCAAAGGCAAGCAAATCCATTTGACTCGTCCAAAAACCTTTTCCCCCTAACAAATAGTGACTATTGTCTCTGTCAAATGGATTAGTTCCGCATGTATACCCTCTATCTTGGTAGTTATATTGCTTCTCCAATGCCCCATCCTTTACACGATAAAGATCAAAGGTGCAAGACACTAGGATAAAGAGTTCCTCCCCTTTGGAGTAAAAATGGTAGTCATAAGAGGATTTGTCGTAAATAAAATCCAAAGAGTCCAACACTGGAGCTTGAACACGACCTCCTAAAAAAGTGCCTTTGCCACTTTTCTTCCAGTCTTTCGTTTTGGTCCGAAGCCAATAGGAATCAGAACCTATTGCAGATAGGCTAAACTGAACAAAAAAAAGAAGCAACAATAGAACTCCTTTATTCATACCTAAGAATTTGATCTGCCAGAACTACATCGAAGTAGTGTCGAGGATGTAAATCGCAAGTGAAAAGAAGAATCGCTTAAATAAAAAGAAGATTAATTCAACTATTCAATAGGAATCAAAGGTAGATTCTGTAAAATGTTACATTTCTATTTATCGTGTTTATTGGGAATCATCAATTTTGATTCGTATTGATTCTTGTGGAGAAAAACTAGGCCAGATGTCGTATTTGATGGTCCCTGTTCCCATAGCGGTTAGGGCCGTTCGCAAAAAATAGGTAATCTCAAGTACGATAATCCGCACATTTGACCTGATGAATCCACAGATAAGGTTTGAATAAACTACACAGAGTACCTTTGGCAGGTCAAGCCTAGAAGCTTTCAAAGCCTAGGGGAGATAGCCATTAGAATGAAAGGGGAGCAGACTGCCTAAATTTAGGCTTGGATCTTGTAGTAAACGTAGCGCTTGTCTTCCCCCTTTTTTTCGCGGACAATCAACTCTTTTCCCTCTTGAGCCAGGTACTGCTCGTTGAGGTCATTGATCAAGCGTGCACGTTTCATTCGTCTCGAGTCAAAGTTTGCCTGGCTGTCAATCCCCAAGAGCTTATCAAGCGCTTCGGTAGATAAGAGTTGGCCGGAATACGGCAAAAGCAACTCAAGGGGTCTACGCTTTGTGGGCAAGGGTGCCTGATCTGCTTCAATTTTCTTTTTGGGTAAGCCCTTTTTTACTATCACCCAGCCGAAAGCCACTAGTGTGAAAAACAGGAGGTATCCCCAGGTGTAATTCACGCCAAATGAGGCTGTTTCCTTCACTCGAATGGATCCTACCTCCGTAGACTTTTTTCGAATTTCATCAAGGTCGAGCGTTTTGAGTTGCCCGCTAGGCGCAGGATAGGTCAGTACATTACCTACTACTTCGAGATAAGCACCAATTCCCATGTCGATGTTTTTCGCATCAAAGAAAAAAATCTTCCCTGTCTCTTTTTCTATTAGATTCCAACCTATGTTTCTCAATCCGTTGGTAGAAGCCCAAAACGCATAATCCTGCGTTTGTATAAAATACAGTCCACCCTTCTGGATTAAATCCATCAAATCCAAGCCCTCGATCTGCACCTCTAATTCCTTCCATTCTTTGGTTTTCCAATCCAAAAAATACCCTTGTTGATTTTTTACATCTAGGCCTTTTCGTTGATTAAATTCTTCACCAAAAAGAGCAAACACCCCTTTGCTATTTTGAAAGACCAAACTGCTAAAGTAATCCGTAGGCTGACCTTTGGTGGTCACCAGTTCCCAAGAACCATGCAATTCATCAAAGGCAAGGAGATCGATGTGGTGGGTCCAAAAGCCGTGACCGCCAAGCATGTAGTGCGTGCTGTCTCGAACAAAGGAATTGCCCCCACAGGTATAGCCCCGATTAAAATACAGGTATTTGTTTACGATCTGCTCTCCTTGGATTTCATAGAGATCAAAGGTGCAGCGAACCTGAACATAGCGTTTTTCACCAAGTTCATACACAATGTATTGATGGGGAGATTTTTCATAAATCTTATCCAAAGAATCTAAGATTGAAAGGGGTAGCTGCCCTCCTAGAAATTCCGATCGGCGGCTATTTTTCCAAGAAGTAGTCACGGTACTAAACCAGGTATAGTCAGCAGCCCAACTGGAAGAGGTTACCAGTAAGAGAATTAGGATTGAGAAAACTAACCTTATTTTCATCATTCGTTCTATGAAAATTGCTTCTTACTCAATTTACTAAAAAGAAGTCATAAAAAAAGGAGGGGAAAACCGTGACTCCCCCCCTAAAAAAAATAAACAAAAAGCCTTATGACAACTTTAAGTAAAAATAAAGTGTCGGTACTAGTCATCTAAGACTTATCGTGTTATTTAGGTGCTAAATGGGCTGTTACGTATTGATACATAGTTTAAAAAAACTTTTTTAAAACCAGATTTTTCCCTGTTTCAACCCTGCCATTAATTCAGCTCTTCCCCACTAAAAACAAGAAATAGGCTCCAAAAATGCACATTTTTGCATTTTTGGAGCCTAGATAACAGGCCTTCGGTAGGCAAAAAACTATCTTTTTCTGTGGTAGAGTTTCTGGTGGATTTCAAAAAGCACAGCTGCAGGAATTTTGATTATTTTTCGATCATAAGTCATCAAACCATTCGTTTCAATTTCTACATCCGTAGTCTGTGTATAAACTGCTGCTGCCAATCCTTTGGAAATTAATTCATTCAAATCGTTCACCAAGGTTCGGTAACGCTCCTCCAATTCTTCTTTGGACTTGAAACTCTGATAGCCCCAATTGTCTTTTTGCTGCCAAGTATGTCCCTCTAGCGGCAATCCTAAACCTCCATATTCTCCCAAGACCAAACTGATGTTCGTTCCAAAAACGGCTGGATCAGGCATCACCGGATCTGGATAATTGTGTAAATCCAAGATATCTCCCACGATGCGATTGCCTTCTAGTTCAAAGTTGCCCCCGCTAGCACTGTTGATTAGGCGAGTTGGATCCAATTCGCGGGTGAGCGCAGTGATTTCTGTGGTTTTGAACTGTCCCCAGGCTTCATTGAAAGGAACCCACACCACAATCGAGGGGAAGAATTTGAATTCGTTTATTATTTCAGTCCACTCTGTCTTAAAGATCTTTTCGCTAGCCGCTGTTCGTTCCTTGTTCATCCCTTTTCGGATGACCCCAGGGCGAACTTCCCACCTATTCCCCAAATCGCCACTTGGCATGTCCTGCCAGACCAGCATCCCCAGCATATCTGCGTGGTAATACCAGCGGGCCGGCTCCACCTTGACATGCTTGCGGATCATGTTGAAACCCATCTCACGCGTTTTTTGAATATCAAAAAGCAAGGCTTCATCTGTAGGAGCCGTGTACAAGCCATCAGGCCACCAACCTTGATCTAGAGGCCCATAGTGAAATACTTCTTCTCCATTGAGTAGCATCCGCTGATACCCATTGGCATCCTTTGCCATTCGTATGTCTCTAAATGCCGCATAACTTTTTGCCTCATCCACCAGTTTTTTTCCTTGGTACAACTTGATGCTAACCGGGTAAAGAAATGCATCGCTTGGGGACCAGGGTTTCGGATTTGGTAAGTGAATTTGGATCGGCTCTCCCAACTTGGCAGATTTTGTTTCTGAAAATCCTTGTGGATCCGTGATGCTAATTTGAACCGTCAAGTCTTGACGATTACTCTGAATCTCCGGGGTGAAAATCAGATTTTTATTTTCCCAATCCGTTCTAGAAGTTACTGCGGTAATGTGCTGAATCGGGACGGTTTCCAACCAGACAGTTTGCCAAATTCCAGTAACTGGCGTATACCATATTCCCTTCGGATCTTGAACTTGCTTGCCTCTCGGCTGTGGGCCAGCATCGGATGGATCCCAGACGCGAACCCGAATCGTTTGTTTTTCACCCTTGATGAGCAGGTCAGAAATATCCAAGCTGAATCCATCAAAGCCCCCTTGATGACTGCCTGCACGGGTTCCATTGACCCAGACTTCAGCCTCCCAATCAACTGCACCAAAATGCAAAAGGGTCCGCTTGTTGGTTCGATTCAGGGAAAGTGTAATCTGCCGCTCATACCAAAGCTCCTGATCAGGCCCTACGGTCTTCTGCACGCCAGAAAGAAGGGATTCGACAGCAAATGGAACGGTGATCTTGCCTTGAAATCCTGCTTCCGGAGATGTCCCTTTAGGCAAAATCGCATAATCCCATTGGCCATTGAGGTTTTGCCAGGTATCCCGAACCAGTTGCGGTCTTGGGTATTCAGGCAATGGATTTGATGGATTCACCAGATCAGTCCAATTGGTTTTTAAGGTTTGGGTATTCCCAATAGACAGATTCAGGAGCAAGAGCAGCAGCACGGAGAAGAAACGCTTCATTGGAGGAGGATTAGGGGTGTAGATTGTAATTCAACACATTAATCTACGAGATTAACCGCAATTATGCGAGTAACTCAATTGAAGGGCGGATAATTTGTCAACAGCCAAGTCGTAGTGTGACTTGGTTTAGATTCCATATATGTACTAGGTACCATGTACCAAGTACCAAGTACCTCCGGCAGGCAGGGTACTTTGTACATTGTGCTCAAATCCGTGGTCTATCGACCGTCAACTGTTGACCATTATCAATTTTCCTTATATTTAAATCCAATCAAAACTGATTTACTCCATGGATTACCGAAAACTAGGAAATACGGACCTCCTCGTGTCTATTCTGGGATATGGGGCCTCTCCCCTAGGAGATGTTTTTGATGTTTGTGACGAAAAGGAAGGGATCGCTTCGGTACACCTCGCCATTGATCAGGGGGTGAATTTTTTTGATGTGGCTCCTTTTTATGGAGAAACCTTGGCAGAAACTCGCTTGGGTCGGGCCTTAAAAGGCAAGCGAAAGGAAATATACTTGGCCACCAAATGCGGGCGCTATGGACTGCGCGATTTTGATTTTTCCTACGATCGAATTTTGAAGAGTATCGATGAATCCTTGGAGCGCTTGCAAACGGATTATGTAGATCTATTTCAGTTGCACGACATCGAATTTGTCAGTCGCCAACAAATTATCGAAGAAGCCATCCCCGCCATCCAATACATCAAGGCCTCCGGCAAAGCACGGTACATCGGCCTTACGGGATTGCCGGTGCGGTATTTAGCCTCTTTGGCCCGTGAAAATGAGTTTGATACCGTTCTTTCTTGGGCACACTACAACTTGATTCAGGATGAAATTTTGGAGGAATTGGTGCCGCTGTCAAAAGAAAAGGGCTTTGGTTTGATGAATGCCGCTCCTTTGGTGCAGCGCATTCTTTCGGATGCACCTATTCCGGCATGGCATAACGCCCCTGCGGAGGTAAAGGCGATTCAAGCGCCACTTTTGGCCCTGTGCCAAGAATACCAGGTTGCGCTAAGTGACGTAGCGATGCGATTTGCGATGGATCAAGAGGCAATTGCCACCACCATTGTGGGCATGAGTGATCGAGAGGTACTCCGACGGAATTTGGGGGCCTTGGATTTCAAGATGCCGGAAGGCCTTTTGGAGGAGATCGCGAAGGTGGTGGCTCCAATTAAAAACACGATGTGGTACGAGGGATTACCGGAAAATGATTTAAGACAAAAACGATGAAGGCATTATTTCTAACGGCCGTCGGCCAAACTGAAGTCAAGGATATTCCGAAGCCAGTGGTGGCGAAGGACCAATTGCTTTTAAAGGTTAGCAAGGTGGGATTTTGTGGTGGAGATTTGAATGGATTCAAAGGACTCTTTGAGCTGCAAGAATATCCAAGCATCCTGGGACATGAGATTGGGGCATCAATCGCCGAAATCGGCTACGAGGTCCCTCCTGGATTTCGGATAGGCCAACAAGTCACCGTGTATCCCTATTTAAATTGTGGAACCTGCATTTCTTGCCGAAAGGGGCGTAGGAATGCTTGTCAGGACAACAAAACCATGGGGGTGCGCCGACCAGGTGGCATGACGCGATACATTACCGTGCCTTACACGGATGTGTATGCCTCTGAAAAACTGTCCCTGACGGAATTGGCCTTGGTGGAGCCGCTGACGGTGGGATTCCATGCGGCAGCTCGGGGACGTGTGACTGCAAAGGACCGGGTAGCGGTGATCGGATGTGGAATTGTAGGGATGGGAGCGATTGCTTCGGCCGTGAATCGAGGGGCGGAGGTGATTGCCTTGGATTTGGATGAGACCAAACTGGCCATAGCCCGCAAAATAGGTGTTGCACATACCATCAATACGAGTGAGGAATCCTTGGAGGAGGGCTTGGCTCGCATCACGCAAGGCGATGGACCGGATGTGGTCATTGAGGCAGTGGGCAGCCACATTACCTACCGTGCAGCAGTAGAGGCGGTGGCCTATACGGGTCGTGTGGTCTGCATTGGGTATGCCAAGAAAGCGGTGGAATTCAATACGGGAATTTTTGTGCGGAAGGAAATTGAAATTTTAGGCTCACGAAACTGCACCGATGAATTTCCAGAGGTAATTGCCTATTTGGAAGCGGGTAGATTTCCTGTGAAGGAGGTAATCAGTCGGGTGGTCCCCCTGTCTGAATCTGGAGCTGCCTTGGTTTCCTGGTCAGAAAACGCACAGGGAACTGTCAAAATAATCGTTGACCTAGACGCAGAAGCGGATGATTAAGTCGAGTGTGACCCTAGCCTTGGTGCCCGAAATCAAGCAAGGACCTTGGATCTATTGGCATGATTTAAAAGCATCGATTCAAAAGGCAGCCGAATTGGGATTTGATGCCGTGGAGCTATTTACGGCTTCTGTTCAGGCGGTGGACGCTTCCGAATTGAAGGCCTATTTGGCGGCACATTCGATGCGCATTTCCGCAGTCGGCACGGGTGCGGGCAAAGTAATCCATGGCTTGACGCTGACGGATGCTGATCCAGAAATTCGACAAAAAGCAGTTCAGTTTATCGCAGACATGATGCGTTTTGGGGCGCAGTTTGAAGCACCTGCCATCATCGGATCGATGCAAGGGAATGCGGGCATGGATCGAGCAGCGTCTTTGAAATATTTAGCTGCCTCCTTGAAAGAATTGGGAGCATTGGCTATATCCTTGGGGATGGAATTGATTTATGAACCCTTGAACCGGTATGAAACCAACCTATTTAATCGGCTGGAGGATGCAGCAGCATTTTTGGAAGCTGAGGAGATCGCTGGGGTCGGTTTATTGGCCGATTTATTTCACATGAACATTGAGGAAGAAGATTTGGCCGCATCGATTCGAAAAAATGCGCGGTGGATTCGGCATGTGCATTTTGCGGATAGCAACCGTCGGGCCATTGGCTTTGGCCATACGGAAATGACTTCCGTGGCGAAGGCTTTGCAGGACATTGGCTACTCAGGGTATGTCTCCGCGGAGGCATTTCCATGGCCAGATTCGGATGCAGCGGCGGCACAAACTATACAGGCGTTTAACCATTATTTTACTAAATAATGATGCAAAAATTCTGTTTGGCCTTGGATCTAATTGAGGATGAGGCCATGATTCGGGAATACGAAACTCACCATGCTCCAGGAAATGCTTGGCCGGAGGTAACCCAGCACGATATCGATGCGGGAATCTTAAATATCGAGATTTTCCGGACCGGCAACCGCATGTTTATGATTTTGGAAACGGATGATGCCTTCAACTTTGAGACGAAGGCCCTTTTTGATCAAGGAAATCCAAAGATCGCCGAATGGGAAGCCTTGATGTGGAAATTCCAAAAGCCCTTGCCTTGGGCAAAAGAAGGTGAAAAGTGGGTGTTGATGAATCGGATTTTCAAGTCTTAGCAACTGCATTTCCCTTGTCAAAACGGACCTGCTAGCCCTCCATGCGAGGCACTGAAATACCCTTGTTTGAAATGTTAATTTGGACTTAAAACCCCATTCCAATGAAAAAAATATATATCTGCCTCCTATTTTTTGCCTGCATCTTTCAGGCTCAAAGTCAAACCTTAGAGTTTAAGTATGCCGAAATTCCATTGGGTCAAATTACCCCTACGCAATGGCTTAAGCAGCAAAGTGATATCTTAAAAAATGGCTCTACGGGCCATTTAGATGAGTTTCACAAAAAAATTCAAGTGGATAACGGGTGGCTTGGAGGCAAAGGCGACGATTGGGAAGAAACCCCCTATTGGTTAGACGGGGCTTTGCCCTTGGCCTACATCACAAAGGATTCCGCACTTTTAGAAAAGGTGAATAACTATGTCAATTGGACCTTAAGTACACAGCGGCCATCTGGGTTTTTTGGGCCCTATTCAGACTATGAAAATGAAACAGGCAAGCCTGTAGAACTAGGATCTCAAGGTTCAGACTGGTGGCCGAGAATGGTCATGCTCAAAGTACTTCAACAATACTATCAAGCTACAAATGACTCAAGGGTAATCCCATTCATGCAGAAGTATTTTGCTTTTCAACTAAGAAACCTGCAGGAGAATCCATTAGAAAAATGGACAGAATGGGCCAAAGCAAGAGGTGGAGATAATTTAATGATCGTTTATTGGCTCTACAACATCACCAAGGATCCAGATTTACTTACCCTGGGCGAATTGATCTACAATCAATCCTTCCAATGGACCGATCTCCTTGGTAATCGGGATTGGGCTATCGCTGCTGCCTACAACCAAACGGGTGAAAAGTGGATGGAAAGACACGCTGTGAATGTGGCGATGGGACTAAAAATGCCAGCGATCCAATTTCAAGTAAAGAAAGATCCCTACTTTCTAACTTCACTTAGAACCGGGTTCAACGATCTCATGACCTTGCATGGGTTGCCGCATGGCATGTTTTCGGGAGATGAAGATATTCATGGAAATGACCCTGTTCAAGGCACTGAACTGTGTGCCACCGTGGAAACCATGTTTTCATTGGAACAAATAATCTCTGTCACTGGGGAAACGCATTACATGGATGCCTTGGAACGAATGACATTTAATGCGCTCCCGGCTCAGACCACAGAAGATTTTTACCATCGCCAATACTTTGGAAATGCTAACCAGGTAGAAGTAAAACGAGGGGTTTATAACTTTACGCTACCTTTTTCTAGGGGGATGAATAATGTCTATGGACCCTTTAGCGGGTACACTTGCTGCACGGCCAACATGCATCAAGCTTGGCCCAAATACATTTCACACCTCTGGTATGCCACCACAGATGGTGGGGTAGCCGCATTGGTGTATGGCCCAAATAAACTGGAGACAAAGTTGCCGGATGGAACAGCGCTAACGATAGAAGAACAAACTCAATATCCATTTGAGGACAAGATCAAATTCATTATTCAACCTTCTAAATCCTCCGAGTTTCCCTTAGAATTCAGAATTCCTGTCTGGTGTAAAGAAGCAATCATACAACTCAATGGAAAAGAAATCCAACGAGAAAAAGGGGGACAAATCGTTCGAATAAAAAGAATGTGGAATAAAAATGATCAGCTAGATCTCTTTTTTCCCAATGAAATCACCACTAAAAATTGGGCTAAAAACTCAAGATCCATTGAAAAAGGAGCGCTCATTTATGCCTTAAAGATCAAGGAAAGTGTAAAAAAAGAAATGCACCCCAAGGAGGGGGAGTACTTGGAAATCATGCCAAAGAGCGCTTGGAATTTTGGGCTGCTTAATTCGACGATCGCAGATCCGGTTTCCAATGCAACTTTTCAGGCCTTACCCTTTCCAAAGGAATTCAAGTGGAATTCAATGAGTAGCCCTTTTGAGATTACAACCCTAGGCAAAAAAATCCCCGGTTGGAAAACCCAGGATGGTGTTGCGCACCAGCCCATTACCACAAGAACGGGAGTTTATCAAGGAACCGTCGATAAGAAAGCAGAAACCCTTACTTTGATTCCATTTGGCTTTACCCGCCTGAGGGTGGTAGCATTTCCAGTTGTCAACTAGGTGGACAAGTCCTCAAAAAAGAAAGGAAACACTAAGTTGTCTTT
>CANGUK010000037.1 GCA_947457095.1 Cyclobacteriaceae bacterium | reverse complement strand
CAATTCAAGAAAGTGAATTCTCCTGGCAAACTTTGGAATGAATTACCAAAGGAGAATCAAGAATCCATTTTTTTATCATTGGAAGAAGCTGAAAACCCTGCCAATTTGATGTCTAGGGAAGAGTTTCTCCAGCGCAGACCATGAAAATTAGTGTAACCAAAAGGGCAAATCACGATTTTTTAAGAATTCAAGACTATCTTCTTACCAATTGGGGAGATTCTTCAGTTTTGAAATTCAAGAATCAAGTGAATGATTTTTTAGACATCCTTGAAATCTTTCCAGAAATCGGAACTTTGGAAGTTCCTGAAAAGAATATCAGGGGATTTCAGATCAATCCGCATATCCGAATTTTTTACACGGTAAAAAGTGATTCATTGGTTATCCACGCTTTTTTCAACGTTCTTCAAAACTCTGATAAAAAGAACCTTGGAAACAAAAACTAAATTTCAAAAATCAAGTACTAAACCCAGTTTTTCTTTCAGTTCAATTGCATCTTCTTTTTCTAGGGAACCAAGCTTCTCCAAAAAGCGTAAATTATCAACAGCTCTAAGTTGATCGATCAATATTTCTGAGTCTTGGTCTAAGCCTGTATTTTTCCCTCCTATCAATCTCACGCGCAACACATTTTCTTCGGGTATTAGTTGAGAAGTAATTGGACAAATCAACGTTGAGGGATGATTCAATCGATTTAAAAAATTAGTTTGAACGACCACAACAGGCCTAATTTTTCCAGGTTCTGTACCTCTAGCAGGATTTAGATTAACGAGCCAGATATCAAATTGCCTCTTCATCAATTAGTTGATCAAATTCAGCATTGATTTCCATCGAAGATTCTCGTACTAGTGCACTTGCTTTAGCAAAAGCCTTGGCAATTTTTTTTCGTTTGTGGTAACGGTTGTAAAAATCCAAGGCTTCGTTGATATACCGATTTCTTGGAATGCCCTTTTCTTTCAAAATCTCTTCAGTTTCCATAAATATGGGTTCGTCTAGTTTCAAGGATAATAGTTTCATCTTCTAATAGAGTTTAGTACCACTAAAAGTATATACTTTAAAACAAGAAAAAAAGTTTACTTGGAATTACTTTTTTGATAAAGAAGTGTCCAAGATTTAAATTTAACCACCTACCACTCAAAAAAATCTCCTTGAACTTCCTTTGTCATTGGTTAACTTGAAGCCAAGCTCAAACACAAACCCACTATGAAAAAATTTATTGTCCTACTGATGAGTAGCCTATTCCTCGGATTTGCTGCTTCTGCCCAAGAAGCCCTTTTCCAGGCTCAAAACATCCAGTCTCCGGAGGTTCATGACGACAATACCGTTACCTTCCGACTCTTTGCCCCCAATGCACAGGCAGTGCAGATTACTGGGGATTTTCTTCCTCCCGTAAAAATGGATACCCCCATGGGCCAAATGGACGGACCTGGCAAGGTGGTACTTACAAAAGATGCTAATGGAGTTTGGTCCTACAAAACCAGCGCCCTGAACCCGGAACTTTACGCCTACTCCTTTGTGGTGGACGGCTTCACCGCTACCGATCCGAGCAATCCCTTCTTGATTCGAGATGTGGGTACAGCCACCAACTTCTTTTTGATTGGTGGAGGTCAGGGTGACCTATACAAGACCAACGACATTCCACACGGTACGGTGAGCCGAAGATGGTACGATTCCCCAGGCTTGGGAATGGATCGACGCATCACCATTTACACCCCTCCGGGATACGAAACTTCCAAGGAAAGTTATCCGGTACTGTACCTCTTGCATGGTGCTGGAGGAGACGAGGAGGCATGGATCAACTTGGGTCGCACGGCTCAAATTCTAGACAACTTGATTGCGGAAGGCAAGGCCAAACCCATGCTCGTGGTCATGCCTAATGGCAATGTCATCCAAGATGGGGCTCCAGGTGAGGGAAGCAAAAACTTCTACAAGCCCCAGTTTATGATCCCAAAAACGATGGATGGCACCTACGAAGGGGCCTTTGAAGACATCATCCGATTTGTGGAGAGCAACTACCGAGTAAAAGCAGAAAAGCAGCAACGCGCTGTAGCTGGGCTCTCCATGGGTGGCTTTCATACCATGCACATCTCCCGCTACTACCCAAACACCTTTGATTACATCGGGTTGTTCTCCGCTGCCATCATGCCTCGAGAAGACGCCACCGGTCGCGTTTACAGTAATTTCGACCAAACATTGAAGACCCAACAGGACAATGGTTACAAATTGTACTGGATCGCCATCGGCAAAACAGACTTCCTCTACAAGGCCAACCAGGAATACTTGGAGAAATTGAAGGGGATGAAGATGCCGCATACCTATGTAGAAAGTGAGGGTGGGCATACCTGGAGAAACTGGCGCGTGTACTTGAGCCAATTTGCTCCGCAGCTGTTCCAGTAATCCTTAATGAATTGAATCAAGAAGAAGCCCCTAAACAGGCTTCTTTTTTTACGCAGATAATCACGGAAAAAATACGAAGATCTTAGTTGGGCTAGCCCGCTCCTAGGGAGTCCAGTCCGCCGTAGCGGACGAGGCAATACCTACCCTCGGGTTTCAACCCGAGGAAAGCCATACAGGCATCCCCACCCTACCCTATCTTTTTTCCTCCTTTAATTGGATACTAAAAATCCATTCATTTACTTTGCATTTCAAAGTACTTTTAAAATGAAGAATCCAGAAGAAGAATTAGCCGAAATCAAATCCATGATGGAGCGTAGCACCCGCTTTCTATCCTTGAGTGGACTTTCCGGAATACTAGCAGGAATCTATGCACTTACCGCAGCAGGATTAGCCTGGTATTGGATCTATTCTCCAAACAGCAGTTGGGGTGCAGGAACGGCCCCCCTTTCCTTTCGAGAAACCTTAAATCGACTGCTTTTACTGGGCTTGATTACTTTAATCGCAGCAGTCTCCACGGCTTATTTTTTAAGCAAAAAGAAAGGCGCAACAGCTACCCAACCCTTTTGGTCCCCAGCAAGCAAACGCTTTCTACTAGCTCTTTTTCTCCCCGTTACCCTAGGCGGCTTCTTTTGCTTTGCCTTGCTGCACGAACGTGCTTTTGAACTTATACCTGCAGCCATGCTCCTATTCTACGGAATTGGCTTGGTGCAATCTGCTCAGTTCACTTTGGGAGAAATCAGAAACCTGGGATTTACCCAACTTTTCTTAGGCTTAATTGCCGCCTTCTTTCCGGATTTTGGACTGCTCTGCTGGGCCTTGGGCTTTGGGGTATTCCACTTGATTTATGGAGCACTGATGTACTACCGTCATGAGCGTTGACATTCAAAAGGGCTACGACAAGGCCTTTGACAATGTACTGCGCTTGCGCATCATGTCTATCCTGATGGTCAATGCCCGTTACGATTTTAACTCTTTTAAGGCACTGCTTCAGGTAACTGACGGAAACTTAGCCTCTCATCTCAAGCACCTGGAGCAAGCTGAATTCCTCCTCGTAGAAAAGTCTTTTGCTGGGCGAAAGCCATTGACTACCTATGGTGCCACAGAAAAAGGTCGTAAAGCCTTTCAGGCCCATTTAAATTTCCTTGAACATTTAATTCTTCAAAATAAGGTCTCTTAACCAAAGATCCTTCTTCATTTTTTTCCAAACTAAACCGTACACCATGAACGAATCCCTTCAAGCTCTCCTTGATCAACCAGCCGAACTGGAAAAACGCTACCGGAAAAACAAAAGCTCATTTACCAAGAGCTTCAATGAGCTCTATGCGAACATCAAAGGACATCCTTTAGCCGATGCCTGGCACGAACGACTGAATTACGAGTCCGAAGGGGTACAGTGGGGAAGCAAGGCCGATTGGCTTTTTATCTTGATCGCCGGTGCGATCGCAGGAACACTAGCCAAACTGCCTGCGTTTTTCACCCTTCAAGAAGATGAATTCTATGCCCGCAACTTGGGGTTTGTTGTATTTCCCTTCCTCTGTGCGTACTTCATTCGAAAAAGTAAGTTGCCAATTACCAACTTCCTTTTTCCCCTTGTTAGCCTACTCCTTGCTGCTGTATACATCAACCTGCTTCCTACCCAAACGGGGAGCGATACGGTGATCTTAGCCTGCATACACCTTCCCCTATTTCTCTGGGGCATGCTTGGACTTGTCTTCTCCGGATCCGATTCCAAAAACTTAAGTAAGCGCCTAGTTTACCTGCAATACAATGGGGAAACCATCATCGTCGGTGGGATTTTACTCCTTGCCGGCGGGCTCCTTACGGGAATCACCATCGGTCTTTTTGACCTTATTGGGCTCGATATTACGGAAGTTTACTTCCAGTACATCGCCGTCTATGGCCTGGCAGCGGCTCCCCTTTTGGCTACCTTGATTACCCAGAGCAATCCTGAATTGGTCAACAAGGTACCTCCAATTGTCGCTAAGATTTTCAGCCCCTTGGTGCTGATTATGCTCAGCAGCTACTTAGTAGCCATCGCCTATGCGGGCAAAGACCCCTACAGCGACCGAGATTTTTTGTTGCTCTTTAACCTACTGCTCCTTGGTGTCATGGCGCTGATCTTTTTCTCAGTAGTCGAATCATTTGAAGAAAAGAAAGTGGGTTTGATGACCTGGGTGTTAGTTTTCCTTTCAATGATCACATTGCTAGTAAACGGGATCGCCCTATCGGCCATCGCCTTCCGAATTTCGGAATGGGGCATTACACCCAATCGACTGGCTGTACTCGGGGTCAACTTGGTCATGCTTGTTCACTTGGTGATGGTGTCTCGGAAGTTGATCCAGACCGTACGTGGAAAAAGCAAACTGGAGGAAGTAGGCCTTACGCTAGTGCGCTACCTACCCATTTACTTATTGTGGACGGCCATTGTTACTTTTCTTTTCCCAGTGCTTTTCGGATTTGAATGAGTCCAAACTTGGAGCTGGTTAGCCTCCCTTCAAAAATGAACTTTCAATTCACTTCTAAATCAGTATATTGAATTCTATTTAATGCCCAACCTATGAAAAAAATAACCTTTTCTCTCTCCATCTTACTTGTCTTAGTTCTAGGATTCGTATCCTGCGGTCCTGCGACAGACACCAAAGAAACTGTTGCTGAAAACACAGATCGAGTTGGCGGACTTGCCTTGTATACCGTTCGTGATTCCATGGCTATCAATCCCAAAGCCACCCTGAAGGCAGTGGCCGATGCAGGCTATGCTTACGTTGAATCTGCGGACTACGCAGATGGCAAATTTTACGGCATGACTCCAGCCGAATTCAAATCCACACTTGACTCACTCGGCTTAACCGTCATCTCTGCTCACATGAGCATGGTCACATTGGAAAATGCAGACCAACTCATCGCAGACGTAAAAGCAGCTGGCATCTCCTACTTTGTGGTTCCTATACCTCCTATGGGCATGTTTACGGTTGATCCTGTTACGAATACCCTTGGAATGAAAGGCACTGCAGACGAACTGGTAACCATCATGAATGCAATTGGTGAAAAATGCCACAAAGCTGGACTTAAGCTATTGTACCACAACCATGATTTTGAATTTATGCCGCTCGCTGACGGCACCATCATTGAAGAGGTACTGCTCGAGAAGTGCAACCCTGAATGGGTCAACTTCCAGATGGACCTCTATTGGGTAACCAAAGCCAATGCAAATGCACTTGCCTATTTTGAGAAATACCCAGGCCGATTCAAGGCTTGGCATGTGAAAGACATGGATCAAGAAGGAAGGTTTGCCCCTGTAGGAACTGGCACCATCGACTTCAAATCCATCCTTGCCCAGAAGGAAAAATCAGGCATGGAATTCTACTTAGTGGAGCAAGACCAAACCTTCAGTCTTGACCCCCTGGAAGCCATCAAAATCAGTCACAAGGGATTGATCGATTTGGGCTTTAAGTAATCGATTGGCCTTAATGAGTAACACAAAGCGCCCCGAAAATTCGGGGCGCTTTTTTTGTCTTGACCAAAATCTGCTTAATCAAGAAGATTAAGTTTTGGTGAAGTTTGCCCGCTATTTCCTCGCCCTCTTAAGATTTTTGTTACATTTAAATGTAAAATCTAGTTCTTCCATCCCATGCAAAAAATCATCTTCTCCCTTCTTTTGATGACGTTTTTCTCACAAGCAATCCTGGCTCAATCTACCTTTATTCAAAATAAAATCATCGCCCACCGCGGGGCCTGGAAAGCAAAGGAATTGCCGCAAAACTCCATTGCATCCCTCCGTGAAGCCATCCGCCTCGGTTGCGAAGGCAGCGAATTTGATGTGTGGATGACTGCAGACGAGGTCTTGGTAGTCAATCATGACCACGAACTTCAAGGCATGGATATCGAAACCTCCACCTACGAGCAACTACTGACCAAGACCCTTTCCAACGGAGAAAAAATACCTACACTCAAAGCCTACCTCAGCGAAGGCATGACCCAAAAAAGCACCAAGCTGATCCTGGAATTTAAACCCTCCTTGATTAGCGTGGCACGAAGTGAGCGCGTGGGGGAATTGTCCGTAAAAACGGTACAGGAACTTGGTGCCCAAGCCTGGGTGGACTACATCACCTTCAGCTACGAAGGAGGAGTCAAAGCCATTTCTACCGACCCCAAGGCTAATGTGGCCTACTTGAATGGAGATAAATCTCCCCTGGAGCTGAAAGAAGCTGGGTTTTTTGGATTTGACTACCACATCTCCCTCCTGCGCCGCATGCCGCAGTGGATCGCTGAAGCAAAGGCCTTGGGCCTTACTACCAATGCATGGACCGTCAACAAGGAAGAGGATATGAACTGGCTCCTGGAACTTGGCGTGAATTTTATCACTACCGACGAGCCTGAAAAACTTGCGACTCTACTCCCCTCCAAAAAGTAAACAAACCCACAAAAAAAGGTCTCTTTCACAGAGACCTTTTTTTGTGATTAAGTAGCAGGCAAGAGCTTGCCGCGAACTTCGCCAAAGCCCACCCGAATTCCATCTTTTTCGCAGAAGCCACGCATCACGACGGTATCGCCATCCTGCAAGAAGCTGCGCTCCTCTCCTGATTCAAGCACTAGGGGCTTGGTTCCTCGCCAACTCAGTTCGAGCATGGATCCAAAGGAATCTGGAGTAGGTCCAGAGATCGTTCCCGAAGCCATCACATCTCCTACTTGAATATTGCATCCATTCACGGTATGATGCGCCAGCTGTTGGGCCATGTTCCAATACATGTACTTGAAGTTGGAGGCACAAATCTTACTTTCCTTTTGGCCTTCCGGCTGCAGTCCTACCTCCAATTGAATGTCAAAATTGTGATCCTTGCTGCAACTCAAGTACGGCAACACTTCCGGATCTTGCACTGGCCCCGCCACGCGGAAAGGTTCCAAAGCCTCCAAAGGCAGCACCCAGGGAGAAATCGAGGATCCGAAATTTTTTCCTAAAAACGGGCCCAAAGGCACATATTCCCAAGCTTGAATGTCTCGTGCAGACCAGTCATTGAACAAGACCATCCCAAAAATGTAGTCCTCCGCATCCTTGGTCGACACCGAGTCTCCAAGCTGGGTAGACTTTCCTGTAATGAAGGCCAGCTCCAACTCAAAGTCCATGCTTCGGCTTGGTCCAAAAGCCGGTTTGTCCATGTTAGCATCCTTAAACTGCCCCTTGGGTCTACGTATTGGCGTACCGGACACCACAATGGAAGAAGCACGTCCATGGTATCCTACCGGCAAATGCTTCCAGTTGGGGAGTAGTGCATTTTCTGGATCACGAAACATTTTACCCACATTGGTGGCATGCTCCATGCTGCTATAAAAGTCAGTGTAATCTCCAATCTTTACGGGCAAAAGCATCTCTACTTCCTGGCTTTTGATGAGCACCTTTCCTCTGATGGAATGGGTGCGAAGCTCCTCATTTTCTTGCAAGAGCAACTGCTGCACCCGCTCCCGGATTTTTTTGGTTTTCTGCTTACCTAACTCGATCAGTTCGTTGAGGCTGTCTTTCAAAAAAATTCCTTCCGGAAGAAATAGGTTGGCAAAGAAACCTTCCTGATCCAATACACTCAAATCGATGACCTGATCGCCAATCGCCATGCCTATCCGAGGGCTCAATTTTTTGCTTTTGAATACCCCAAAAGGAAGGCTGTAAATCGTAAAGTCCGTATGCTTAGGGGTTTCCACCCAGGTAGTGAGCGATGGAATTGAAGAAGTGGGCATGAGTAAAAATTTTTCGTGCTGCAAGGTAGCCATAAGCCTTGAATTCGAAAACATCCGAGAGGGACTACCGCTGATAAACACGAAAAAAATGGAGATCATGATTTAAAATTTTCTCCTTCCACAAAAAATTAGAATTGCTTTCCTTTATCTTAGAAAATCATTCTCATTAACCTGCTGTTTCTGTGAGCATTTGCCCTTAGATCAGCAGAACAAATGCTCCCCTTTTATTCAAAAGCACATGAAAAAAATTCTTATCCTCCTCTTCCTCCAGCTTTTCTCGGGTACTGTCCTAACTGGATTTGCACAGGAAAAATCCGTACTCGTTCAGCTGGACGAAGTTGCCGTCATCGAGCAAAAAGTGATGATGCCAATGCGCGATGGAACTCGACTCGCCACAGATATCTATCGCCCAAAAGGGGATCAACCTGTACCCATCGTATTTTCCAGAACTCCCTACAATTTCAATACCTACGGCAACGGGGAACTCAATTCCCGCACCATGCAGACGGCCTTGGAATGGGTCAAGAAAGGTTATGCTTATGTCGTTCAAAACGAGCGAGGCCGATTTTTCTCTGAGGGCAACTGGGATATTCTGGGCTTGCCCCTCACAGATAGTTACGATGCCTTTGATTGGATGAGCAAGCAGGCATGGAGCAATGGTAAAATTGGTTTGCTCGGATGCTCCTCCACTGCCGAATGGCAAATGGCTGCTGCCTCACTACAGCACCCTGCACTTGCTGCCTTGGTACCTCAAGCCTTTGGCGCAGGAGTGGGTAGAATTGGCAAATTTACTGAGCAAGGGAATTGGTACCGCGGAGGTGCTGGACAGATGCTCTTCACCTCTTGGCTCTATGGCACCCAACACGATCCCCTAGCCCCGAGACTTCAAGCGGGGATTGGGCAAGAAGATTTACTTCGCCTTCAACGCTTCTACGACATGGCTCCAGAGTACCCCAAAGTAGATTGGAAGGCCGCGCTATCCCATTTGCCTGTTCAGGACATTTTGAAAAATGTAAACGGACCAAAGGGAATCTATGAAGAGATGATCACCCGCAAGCCTAACGATCCGCGTTGGTACCAAGGAGGGCTTTACCACGACAATATGCCGTTTGATACACCAAGCATGTGGTTTGTATCCTGGTACGACGTCTCCTCCTCTCCGAACATTGCGCTATACAATCATGCGCGTACTAATGCCATTAGCCAGATGGCTCGGGACAACCAGTATCTGGTTATCGCTCCTGTTTTGCATTGTTCTTTTACACGAGCCACCGAAAATACAATGATCGGACAGCGAAGTGTAGGAGATGCACGCTGGAACTACGACGAAGTGATCACGGCTTGGTTTGACCGCTGGCTAAAAGGAAAAGATAACGACACCATCGCAAAGCTCCCCAAGGTCACCTACTATACGATGGGAAAAAATGTTTGGCAGTCTTCTGACGTTTGGCCACCCAAAGAAGCGGTGATGACTCCTTTCTTCTTGGATTCAAAAGGCGCTGCAAATACCCGAAATGGGGATGGTAAGTTGGTGGCGAAGCTTCCAAAAGCCAGTACCCAAGACAACTACCGCTACGACCCCATGAATCCCGTAACTTCCAATGGAGGAAATGTTTGCTGTACCGGCAATGCCGTACAGGGAGGGGCTATGGACCAGCAGGAGATGGAACTTCGTGAAGACATTTTGGTGTACACCACAGATCCTTTGGAGGTCGGCGTGGAAGTTTCTGGATTTATTGAAAGTGTGCTCTACCTCTCTTCAGACGTGAAGGATACGGATGTGACCATCAAGCTAATTGATGTGTACCCAGACGGCACCGCTTACAACCTAGACGAAACCATCCAACGGGTACGTTACCGAGACGGGTACAAGAAGGAAGTATGGATGGAAAAAGGACAGGTTTATGAAATCAAATTGACCCCCATGAGCACTTCAAATTACTTTGAAAAAGGTCACCGCATCCGCATCGAAGTAAGTAGCTCCAACTTCCCGCGTTTTGATCGAAATATGAACACGGGAGGCAACAATTACGACGAAACAAAAGGGATTGTAGCCAATAACTCCATCCACCATGGAGGCAAATTCCAAAGCCGAATTGTGCTACCTATCGTCAAAAAATAAGAAAAATTAGGCCCATCCAAAGCCGGGGAATACCCCGGCTTTTTTTGTGTGCTAGGGTTAATGGATCCAATAGTTTTGGGTACTAAAACCATGGTCATTACTCAATCCTCCTATTTCTTTCCTTTCTGGCTCCCGCCCCCAAACTTTTTCTGCTATTTTTGCAACTTAAGAACTCAGTACCTATGTCTATTGCCAGCAAATACGAACCGGCATCCGCCGAGGCCAAGTGGTACGCATATTGGATGGAGCACAAGCTGTTTTCCTCCAGCGTAGATCCCAACAAGGAACCCTACACCATCGTCATCCCTCCGCCCAACGTCACCGGCGTGCTCCACATGGGGCACATGCTCAACAATACCATTCAGGACGTACTCATTCGTCGTGCCCGAATGCAAGGCAAAAATGCATGCTGGGTACCTGGCACTGATCATGCCTCTATCGCTACCGAAACCAAGGTAGTTCAACTCCTGAAAGAGAAAGGCATCGATAAAAAAGACCTTACCCGAGAGCAATTCCTCACCCATGCTTGGGAGTGGAAAGAAAAATATGGAGGCATCATACTAGAGCAACTGAAGAAATTAGGAGCTTCTTGTGATTGGGATAGAACTGCCTTCACCATGGATCCAGGACTCAGCGATGCTGTCCTTTCCGTATTTGTGGACCTCCATCAAAAAGGAAAAATCTACCGTGGTATCCGCATGGTCAATTGGGATCCAAAAGGCCAAACAGCCCTTTCGGACGATGAAGTAATCATGAAGGAGGTGGCATCAAAGTTGTACTACATCAACTACCGCATCGAGGGTACCACCGACCAATTCCTAACCATCGCCACCACTCGACCAGAAACCATCATGGCCGATGTGGCGATTTGCATCAATCCGGAGGACCCTAGATTTACCCATCTCAAGGGAAAGCGTGCGATCATTCCGCTGATCAACCGAAGCATCCCAATCATCGAAGACAGCTACGTGGACATGGAATTTGGTACTGGCTGCCTCAAAGTAACTCCTGCACACGACCTCAACGACTACGAACTGGGTGTCAAGCACAAGCTAGAAGTCATTGATATCCTCAATGACAACGGTACCCTCAATGAAAAAGCACAGTTGCTCGTAGGGGAAGATCGTTTTGTAGCGCGTAAAAAAATCGGGAAGCTACTTGAAGAAGCAGGACAGCTTCAGAAAGTAGAAGAATACACATCCAATGTGGGGCACTCCGAGCGGAGCGATGCAGTCATCGAACCGAAGCTATCCATGCAGTGGTTCTTGAAAATGGATGAAATCACCCAGCCCGCTTTCAAAGCAGTGATGGAGGACATCATCCAGTTGCACCCGCCCAAGTTCAAAAACATGTACCGCGTATGGATGGAGAACGTCCGCGACTGGTGCATTTCGCGTCAACTCTGGTGGGGACATCAAATTCCCGCCTACTACCTCCCCAATGGAGAGTATGTGGTGGCCAAAACTGCAGAAGAAGCATTGGCACTTGCCAACGAAAAATACAACACCAAATACAGCCTCGCTGATTTGACTCAGGATGAGGACGTATTGGATACCTGGTTTAGCTCTTGGCTCTGGCCTATTTCCGTATTTGATACGGACGTATTCACCACTGGCAAGCCCAATAAGGAACTTAGCTACTACTACCCGACCAATGACCTGGTTACTGCTCCGGAAATCTTATTCTTCTGGGTGGCGCGTATGGTCATTGCTGGCTACGAATACATGGGCGAAAAGCCCTTCAAAAACGTCTACCTCACGGGTATCGTGCGAGATAAACTCGGCCGAAAGATGTCCAAGTCCTTGGGCAACTCCCCAGATCCCCTCGAACTAATTGCCCAGTATGGTGCAGATGGCGTGCGTACAGGCATGCTTTTCTCATCCCCTGCGGGAAATGACCTCCCCTACGACGACAAGTTGGTAGAGCAAGGCCGAAACTTTGCCAACAAAATCTGGAATGCCTTCCGTCTCGTCAAAGGATGGGAAGTAGATCCAAAACTGGACGGCAGTGCCAATTCAGCAAGCATTGAATGGTTTGAGCAGCGATTCTACCAAAGTTTGAGCGAGATCAACGAGCACTTCGAAAAATTCCGAATTTCAGATGCCTTGATGGCTACCTACAAATTGGTCTGGGACGACTTCTGCTCCTGGTACCTAGAAATGATCAAGCCTGCCTACCAGCAGCCCATCGATCAGGCCACCTACGACAAGACCTTGGAGATCTTTGAAAACATTTTGAAGATCCTTCATCCTTTCATGCCCTTCATTACGGAGGAATTGTGGCATCAGATCAGCGAACGTTCTGTTGAAAATTCCTTGATTCTTGCAAGCTGGCCAGAATCCAAGCCATACGATGCAAAGATCACAGAAGATGCGTCGCAGGTATTCGAGGTGGTTTCTCAGATTAGAAACCTCCGCGCTTCCAAAGGCATGTCTCCAAAAGAAGCGCTTGACTTAACCATCCGCACCCAAAACCCAGGTTTGTACAGCCGATTTGAATCCGTGTTGATCAAGTTGGCGAACCTTTCTTCGCTTCAATTTGGCGATAAAGTGGAGCAGGCCATGAGTTTTGTGGTGAAAGCAGACGAATGCTTCATACCTATGGGAGATTCCATTGATGTAGAAGCCGAAAAAGCCGCCATCCAAAAGGAACTGGACTATACCAAAGGATTCTTGGCTGGGGTGGAGAAAAAACTAAGCAACGAACGCTTCGTAGCTGGTGCTCCTGCGCAAGTATTGGAAATGGAGCGAAAGAAGCAGGCCGATGCGGAAGCAAAAATCAAGGCCCTAGAAGCAAGCTTGGCCCAATTGGGATAAGGCAATCCTCCCGATTCTTGCTCGTTCAAGGATCGGGAGAATTACTTCAATTCCCGAATTTTTAGCTCGCGAAAAAGCACACCCTGACCTTCACTTTGTAGGCCGATGTAGCCTGAACGTAGGGGAGTTCCATCAACTTTGAGCGCTGGATTGTAGCGATTGGCTACTCCTCCCCCGATTTGAGGAAACGAATAGGTCAATACCGTATCTCCATTCACCAAATGGTGTACGATGGAGTCTCCATAGACAATCAACTCGGCTTTCACCCACTCGTCCCAAGCAAAGGTGGGAGAAGAAGAGTTGATGCAATGGCGAGGATCGATTTTTCCTTGATAGACAATGTCTGTGCCTGGGGAACACATATTTCCTGTAGGTCTTGGTTCGCCTTCCTTTTCTCTCGCAAGCATCTGGTATTCCACCGAAATAGGCCAATCCTGTTCCTTCAAGATACTTTCTGGAGCCTGTGAGTGAAACATCACTCCTGAATTGCGGTAGGTATAGCTAGGGGCAGTGGGCACAAACTGATCCGTGAATCTGTATTCCCAAACTAGGTGAAAGCTCGAAAAGGGCTTTTCATAAAATAGATGGCCAAAGCGATCTTCAAACTCTCCATAACCCTCGTAATTGACCGCTATGGCCCCATCTTGTACCCTAAAGGTTTCCGCATAGTTGTCCCCTACCTCATGGTGGTGAATTTTAGGCACCCAGCCTTTTAGATCCTTGCCATTGAAGAGCACTTGCCAGTTGGAAGCATCCGGTTGAGTATGGGCACCGCTCTGAATAGTACTCTCAAAAACGGAAAGTCCAAGCGTCAAGAAATAGAGGATAAAGGCAAGGATGTACATGGATGGCTGCTGTTAGATCAACTCTCTTAATTATTGCCAAGAAGGTTCTCCCTTTTCGGTAGTTAATGACTCCAGTCGTAAGAATCCAATTGCTCGAGACAAGCCACCAGCAAGGCGATGGAATCGGCAATATCTTTCTTGTGTGCCATTTCAATCACTTGATGCAAGTGGCGCGTCGGGATGGATATCGCTCCTGCAATCGCCCCTTGCTTGCCCATGCGCTGCACGCCAGCGGTATCTGTGCCTCCTGCAGTCAATAGTTCCGGCTGCCAAGAGATTGCTTCTTTTCCTGCCACCTGTTTCATAAAGGCCACCATGCGGTAGTCACAGATTGTCATCGCATCCATAATCTTGATGGCGGTACCCTTTCCTAGTTCGGTCACCTTTTCGTGTGCTGCTGCTCCAGGCACATCAAAGGCAATGGTGGTATCCAGTGCAATACCAAAGTCTGGATTGATTTGGTGTGCCGCTACATTCGCTCCACGGATGCCCACTTCTTCCTGTACGGTAAAGGCAGCATACACATCGTAAGCTGGGTTTTTGAGTTGCTTTAGCGCCTCAATAACAATAAAGACCGCTACTCGATTGTCGATAGACTTGCAGTTGACACAGTCGCCCATCTCGATCAATTCTCGATCGCGGGTTACAGGATCGCCGATGGTGATGTATTTTTCCACCTCTTCCTTGGGCATGCCCAGATCGATGAAAAAGTCTGTAGTCTTGGGAAGCTTGGTTTTCTCTTCGGGCGTCATCACGTGAATAGGCTTGCTGCCCATCACCCCGATCAAGTCCTTTTTGCCGTGTACGATCACCCGCTGTGCGGTGAGTGTTTTCGGATCAAATCCTCCGAGGGTATTGAATCGTAGGAAGCCTTGCTCGTCGATATGGGAAACGATAAATCCGATTTCATCCAAGTGGGCAGCGAGCATGACCCGCTTTCCATCCGGATTGCGTGTTCCCTTTTTGAGGGCGATCACGTTGCCAATGTTATCGATGCGTACCTCATCTGCATGAGGAGATACCAAGGAGACCACTAGGTCGCGAACAGGTTTTTCAAAACCAGGGGCACCTGGGATTTCACAAATTTGCTTGAGTAGGGAAACGTCGATCATGCTGTACTTCTTTTTCCTAAAAATAGTAGAAAAACAAAACAGGAAGTGAAAAATTTCACTTCCTGTTTAGATTCGCCAAGATTTGAATGGACTTCCTACTTTCTCAAAAAAAAATGAATTGGCCATTATACCAATAAATAATACTAGGCCAACATTCATCCCAACGAGTACAACCTAATAAATCCCCTACTTGATTAATCGATAGACCCCATCTTCTTGCTTGATAAAGCTGAAAATTGCGGCTGAACGTGGGATTTTTTTGACCGATACAGAATCTTGTTCACTGAACACCTGTGAAAAATAAGCTGGCCCTGAGGCCAAGGTGTATCCTTCAAGATTTTCTTGCTCCAAAAAACCAATCACCACATAGTTGTCTGTACCTGCATGAGATGCTAAAAACTCACTATCTAAATACCCCATTCCGACTTGTTCAGCCTGAATATACTGTTTGAGGACCAGTAAAGTATCCCAGGATCCAGGATTGATTTTTGTGAAATCGACTACTATTTCCTTTTCATTGACTTGCTGGACCGCAAAGTCGTATTCCTTTCTTTCCAAAAGTGAACAGCTGGAGAAAATCATTGAAAACAAACCCACCAAAATTGCCCTTTCAGCAAAATCCATAAACCAATTGATCATAACTAATAATTTTAAATCCCTGATTAAAACCTACATAAACTAAATTTTTCCATAAATTTTCATCAAAATCACCTGTAAATCCGCTTCCCAACAATGAGATTGCTTGTTGTCTACCAACACTATTATTATACAAATCCATTTCTTTTTGAATTTGAATTTGACTTAATTCTTCGTGAGCATCTCCTAATTGTTTTGTTAAAGAATATCCAAGACTGGCAACATTTAATCCGTTGAAAAATGCATGTCTAAATGCATCAGCACAATTATTTACTTGATCACCAGGATAAAATGCTCTAGCTAAATTTTCAGCTCTATATGCATTTGACAAATACCGCAACTGCAAAAACCTATTCAAATTATCAAAAATCGTTAATTCAGAGGGACTCATACGGCCTCTATAATTAACTTCAAATTCTGGAAGTACATAAACATCTTCAGAATTATCAAAATCAGGATGAGGAATACAGGTAGGGTCAAAATCACAAATGGATTGAACGGCAGGTCCACCACTACCGCTTGGAGCAAATCCTCCACTGCCGTTCCAAAACGGAAAGCCTGATATCAAAGGTGGACTAGAATTGTAGCAGAAGGTAGTAAGCGTATCGTAGCAAACAATCCCGCCCCCTCCAAAAATCGGCTCGCAGGGACCAGGAGTCCAGGTGGTCGTGCAGGTAATGTTCGCTGATTGGGATGGATGCAAATCATCTTGGCTCCCCAGTTTCATAGTCTCAGTACCGATCACCTGACCAATGACCATATCAAAAGACACCAAGTGAATTTCATTTAAGGAATAGAGATCAATTTGGCCTTTCCAATTCTTGTCTATCGCATCATAGTTGACTTTCTGGAAATCAGCAATCCATTCTTTTTCACCCGAAAAATAGTAGCGTACCACGTAGGCCTTGACCACTTCATTGCCTTGGGCATAAATCAAAAGCGTTTGCTTTGACCGCTTCAAGGCTTCTTCGTATCCAAATTCTTCTTTGAAATCAAAGGGAACAACCAGATTGGGGGCCAAAAAATCAAATTCATAAATCGCTAGCTTACTTGGAATGTTGAGCTTTTTGTAGGAACTCCAATCCACCTCTTTGTATCGATAGGTTAATTGAACACTGGACTCAAATTTCAGCCGAGCGTTCGATTTAGGCGACTGAATCTCCTTATTCTCGGATTCGTACCATTTTTCAAAGTTGACTTCAGGCAGTATAGCCTCTTTTTCCACCAAACTTGCTTGCTCCTGGAGTTCAGGACTACAAGCTGTAACTAGTAGAGCTGCAATTAAAAAAAATGCGCTTAACCATAAACTGGGCTGATTTCTTTCAATTGGGTTACACTTTTGCCAATTAGGTTTAAGTTTTTTTATTTTCTTTTTCATAAAAAATTGTATTTAAAAAATTCTATTTACTAAAAATATATACATAAACTAAAATAATAAGTTTTAAAAAATCAAGAAAAATGAAAAATAAATTTTTTCGAGTCTAGGACTTTGTATTTTAACTTAACCCAAAACCAGATCCATCACCAGCATTCCTGATTTCATTTGAAATTGAAAGTCCAAGCTCGTTTGGTGTTACTCGGTCTACTCAGCTAAACTAAAAAAGCCTTTGAATCCGAAGATTCAAAGGCTTTAATGCTACTAATTAGTTAGTCGTTTAATACGCCCGTACAGTCTTTCCTTCCATGTAATTCACAAAGGCTTTGTTGACTACGCGGGTACCGCCAGAGGTAGGGTAGTCTCCGGTAAAGTACCAGTCTCCGGTGTGCTCAGGGATGCAACGATGTAAGTTGTCGACCGTTTGGAAGATCACCTTTACTTCTGCTTTGATGTCTGAAGTGGTCACAATTTGAGCCACCTTATCGGAAATTTCCTGTTCGGTAAAGGACGCATAAACCTGCTTCACAAAGTTCTCGGAATGGTCCGGTTGCGCTTTACACTGCTCATACACCTGGTCCAAGGTCTGCTCCATTTTTCGCTCTTGAAGGAGTGCGATTGCCGCCCGAAAGGCCACAAATTCCTTCATACGAGACATGTCGATGCCGTAGCAGTCAGGGTAGCGGATCTGCGGAGCAGAAGACACAATAACAATTCGCTTGGGATTGAGTCGATCGAGTGTAGTCAGAATGCTTTTCTCCAAGGTGGTTCCTCGCACAATGCTGTCGTCAATCACCACGAGCGTATCAATCCCTGGTCGGATCACCTCATAAGTGGTGTCATATACACTAGCTACCATCGAATCCCGATCGGCATCGCTGGCGATAAAGGTGCGTAGCTTTACGTCCTTGCTGACCAACTTCTCTACGCGTGGGCGGAAACTCAAGAGTTCGTCCAAGTCTCCCACATGGGGTTTTCCATCCAAAAGGACTTCTTTGCGCTTGGCCACAAGGTACTCGTCTAATCCTTCAATCATGCCCAAAAAGGCTGTTTCTGCAGTATTGGGTATGTAAGAAAATACGGTGTTTTTCAAATCAAAATCGATGGCCTTCAGGATTTGAGGAATCAGGGCCTTGCCCAAATTTTTACGTTCCTGGTAGATCCCTGGATCCGTTCCTCTGGAAAAATAGATGCGCTCAAAGGAACAGGATTTCTTTTCGCGGGCCGGCAAGATCTCTTCCTCAGCAAAGGAACCGTCCTTGTTGATCACGATCGCATGGCCTGGCTTTATTTCTTTGATGGCCTTGAAGTCAATGTTGAATGCGGACTTGATCGCAGGCTTTTCAGAAGCCACCACAATCACTTCGTCGTCGGCATAGTAGAAGGCCGGTCGAATCCCAGAAGGATCACGCACCACAAAGGCAGAGCCATTGCCGATCATGCCTGCCATCGCATAGCCACCATCAAAGTCACGACAGGATCGACGTAAAATCCGCCCCACATCCAATTTATCTTCAATGATATGTGTCAATTCCTCGTTGGAGTATTCCTCCTTGAATTGGTCAAATATGCGCTGGTTTTCTTCGTCCAAAAAGTGTCCAATCTTCTCCATCACTGTGACGGTGTCTGTCTTTTCCTTGGGGTGCTGTCCCAGCTCCACCAATCTTCCAAAAAGTTCCTCGTTATTGGTCATGTTGAAGTTGCCCGCCATGACCAGATTCCGACTTCTCCAATTGTTCTGCTTCAGGAAGGGATGGCATGTTTCAATGCTATTTTCGCCGTGGGTGCCGTAGCGTAGGTGTCCTAGCCACACTTCCCCAGAGAAGGCCATGTTTTCTTTAAGCCATTCCCCGTTGGTGAGCGCTTTTTTACCCCCCAACTTCTTCGCCTTCTTAAACTTGCTAGTGATTTTCTCAAAAATATCGTTGACCGCAGAGGGATCTACCGAGCGGTACCTGCTGATGTAGCGTGTACCGGGTTTGGTTCCAATTTTGATGTTCGCTACCCCTGCTCCATCCTGTCCTCGATTGAGTTGCTTTTGCATCAGCACGTACAATCGATTTGCCGCAAATGCAGCCGTTCCATAGGTGTCGATGTAGTACTGAACCGGTTTTCGAAGCCGAATAAGGGCTATTCCACATTCATGTTTGATAGCGTCACTCATGGAGAGAAGGGATGGGTTTATAGGAAGGAATAAAGGTAGGTTTTTTCAAAACATTTCCCGATTTGAAAAAGGCCAATTCCTAAAAAAAATCCAAAATTTTACCCCAGAGTTCTCAATCAAAATTTAAGCACGATGTAACCTTTCATGGAATAGGTGGTAATAGTCGTCAGCGCGGAGTGCGCAACAGTCACTCCGGGCCATAGATCAGCAGTTTTTAGATTGCGAGCGATGAGTGATTGCCCGCACACAAGTATTTCTGCACCCGCTTCCTCCAAGGCTTCAAAGACTGCTAGATTAGGGTTTTTGACCTCGTATTTCTTTTGGTAGTTCTCGTCATTCAAGAGGGCAAAAATCCCTCCTCCATGGAGCACCACCTTTACCTTGAGCCTGTCTTTGGTTACGCCCGCCAGCCCATGAAGGTTCATGAGGCGTGCCACATTGTCCACAAAACGGGAGATTTGCTTGGGGTCCTCCGAAGGGGAAGTCAGGTCTACTAGAATTTTGTATTCCAAGGTCCCATCTGGCCTTTCGGTTGCATCGGGGATCTCATAGATTCCTCCAAAGCCTTTGACAATTGGAAATTGAGGTGTTTGGGCAACAGCTGCAACCGAAATAAGAAACACTGCAGCGCAAAGAAGAAAGAAGTGGAGAGCCTTCATGAGGTTAGTTTTTTTTCCCAAACTACTAAAATTTTAACTAATTATCACCTACTCCCCCTGGCTCATTAGGCCTGTGGATCAAGTTGGCAATCGGTTGACGGTCCATAGGCGATGATACATTGCAGGGATCTTCACAGGTTCAATCAGTTCCTTTTTGAGAAACGCGGAAAACCCGATTAAGCATAAATACTATTTATTCATGTTATTACGTTTTGAAATTAAACCCCGAATAGCGGAGGAGCTCTAACCTCAAAAATCAGTAAACCTAACCCCAATCACCACTATGAGAAATACACTTGCCGTTTTCGCTTTAGGTTTAGTTTTACTACTTAGCTCCTGCAGCGACCAGGAAACCACCGCACCCACAATCAATTCCGCCATTGTCGAGGTATTTGGATCAAAGATTGACCCAAACAACCTACCCAATTATGCAAGCCAAACGATCCCCAATTACATTCGTAAGGACAATACAGGAACCAATCCCATCACCAACGAAAAAGCAATTTTAGGGAGAGTGCTTTTCTACGATAAAAGTCTCAGCATCGACAATACGGTTTCCTGTGCCAGTTGCCATCAACAAGCCTTTGGATTCAGTGACCCTACCCTAGCCAGTCAAGGCGTGCAGGGAGGTCAGACCACCCGACATTCCATGCGCTTGATCAATACGCGATTTGCCGTTGAACCCAAGTTCTTCTGGGATGAGCGCGCAGCAACCCTGGAAGCCCAAGTCACTACGCCGATCCAAGATCATGCAGAAATGGGCTTTAGTGGACAAAATGGTCGTCCCAACCTCACCGCTCTCCTTACTAAATTGGGTGGTATTGCCTACTATCAAGAATTGTTCACGCTTGCCTACGGGAGCTCAGCAGTCACCGAACCACGCTTGCAGCAGGCATTGGCCGCTTTCATCCGCAGCATTCAATCTTTTGATAGCAAATATGACTTAGGAAGAGCACAGGTAAACAATGACGGGGCCCCCTTTCCAAATTTTACGGCCCAAGAAAACCTAGGAAAGCAGTTGTTCCTAACTCCACCAGTATTTGATGGAACAGGTACTCGAATAAGTGGTGGAGCTGGTTGCCAAGGTTGCCATCAAGCACCTGAATTTGACATTGACCCGAATAGCCGAAACAATGGAGTTATCCGTCCTTTAACTCAAGGCGCTGGTCAAGAACTATCCATTACCCGATCTCCTACACTCCGCGATGCAGTGAATGCAACTGGAGGAAGCAATGGCCCCTTCATGCATTCGGGGGTGTTTAACTCCCTTCAAAATGTAGTGGGGCATTACAACAACATTCCCGCACAAGCAGGAAACAATAACCTAGATGCCCGCTTGGCTCCAGGCGGAAATGTGCAAAGACTCAACCTGTCGGGAGCAGAAATCAATGCCATCGTTGCATTTATACAGACACTCTCTGGAAGAGATGTGTACACCAACGAAAAATGGGGAAGCCCCTTCAATTAAAAGAAAAACAGGCTTAGGTGATTTAAAAACGAAAAAGGCGACTCGAAAGTCGCCTTTTTTTGTGCGCATGAGAAGATTCGAACTTCCACACCCGAACGGGCACCACCCCCTCAAAGTGGCGTGTCTACCAATTTCACCACATGCGCGATTGGGGATTGCAAAAGT